>NZ_CP040887.1:3148583-3463442 GCF_006337125.1 Serinicoccus chungangensis | reverse complement strand
CGACGCTAACAAGCGGGCACCGCGACCCGCAAGTGGCCAGGTGGGGCGATCGTGGGTCGCCCGGCGTGTCGTCGACGCCGGCACGCGCGCCCTCGGCAAGATGCGGAGGTTTGCCCTGCGTCGGTCACGGGGCACGGCGCGGTTTGACCGGCGAGGACGCGCTCCCGTACCGTGGAGCAGGCCGTTTCTCGGCCGCTTTCGCCTGCCCGTGCCTGGACGACCCCGCCCATGCGCGCGGGCTTCCGTTGGCGGCCGACCCGGCCCTGCCGACCGTACCGCCAGCACCGACCGGAGTAGTGATGAGCAAGCGCACCTTCCAGCCGAACAACCGCCGTCGCGCCAAGAAGCACGGCTTCCGCCTGCGCATGCGCACCCGTGCGGGACGCAGCATCCTCAACGCTCGTCGCCGCAAGGGCCGTTCCTCCGTCTCGGCCTGAGTCGTCGGCCCCGCCGGCGCTGCGTCCGTGCTTGCGCGCCGTCACCGCCTGACCTCGGGTGAGGACGTCCGTTCGGTCCTCCGTGGTCGCGGTGACGGACGCCGACGTCGCCGGGCCGGCACCGACCTCCTCGTCGTGCACGTCTCCCTGCCCCGACCCGACGCGACGGCCGTCGCGTCCGGCGGCGCCTGCCCGCGGGTGGGCTTCGTCGTGTCCAAGGCGGTCGGCAACGCCGTGGTGCGCAACCGCACCGCTCGTCGCCTGCGGCACCTCGTGGCCGCCCGGACGGGCGACCTCCCACCGGCCTCGGACGTGGTCGTCCGCGCGCTGCCGCCCGCGTCGCGGGCCACGACGGCCGAGCTCGGCGCGGCCCTCGACCACGCCCTCGGGCGTGTCCTGACGAGGTCGGCGTGACCGGGCAGCCGCCCGGAGGCGCCGTTCCGGAGCTGCGCGACGTGCACCGCGGTGGCGTGGGACCCGGGGAACGTCGCAGCCTCCTCGCTCGTCCTCTGGTATGGCTGGTGCGGGTCTACCAGTGGACGATCTCTCCACTGCTCGGTCCGGTATGCCGTTACTACCCCTCGTGCAGCGCCTACGGCGTGACGGCGCTCGAACGGCACGGTCCGGTGCGGGGTGGCTGGTTGACGGTGCGCCGGGTCCTGCGCTGCCACCCGTGGGCGGCCGGCGGGGTCGACCACGTGCCGCCACGGCATACCGCCGCCTCCACGTCCGACCCGTCCGGGGACCTCCCCGGGCCCTCCACCTCGGTGGGCGGCCCTGCCGCACACCGCCGACCTTGAGGACCGCATGGGATTCTTCGACACCCTCCTCTTCCCCTTCATCTGGTTCGACTCCGCCATCCTCGTGGGGCTGGAGTGGCTGCTGACCCGTATGGGTCTTCCGGACACCAGTGGGTGGACCTGGGTGCTGGCCATCGTGGGCCTCGTCGTGACGCTGCGGGCGCTGCTGACGCCGCTGATGATCCGGCAGATCAAGAGCCAACGACGCCTGCAGATCGTCCAGCCCGAGCTGATGAAGATCCAGGCGAAGTACAAGGGCAAGAAGGACCAGGCCAGCCAGAAGGCCTTCCAGGAGGAGACCTTCGGCCTCTACCGCGAGGCGGGGGCCAACCCGTTCGGGGCGTGCCTGCCCATCCTCATCCAGATGCCGTTCTTCTTCGCGCTCTTCCGGCTGCTCAACACCGCGGAGACGGTCTCGCGCGGGGAGATCGAACCGCTGGGCCTGTTCACCCGTGAGCTGGCCAGCAAGATGGCCGGATCGGAGATCTTCGGTGCCGGTCTGACCTCGACCTTCCTGCACGACCAGGACCTGTCGGCCAAGATCCTCTCCCTGGTCCTCATCCTCGTGATGTCCGGGACGCAGTTCATCACCAGCCACCAGCTGATGCGGCAGAACATGTCGCCCGAGGCCCTCAACAGCCCGATGGCCCGGCAGCAGCAGATCCTCATCTACGTCCTCCCGATCGTCTTCGCCGTGACCGGTGTCAACTTCCCGGTGGCGCTGCTCATCTACTGGACCGTCAGCAACTTCTGGACCATGGGGCAGCAGTTCTTCGTCATCCGCAACATGCCGGCGCCCAACACCCCGGCCGAGGAGAAGTACAAGGCCCGCATGGCGCGCAAGGGCAAGACCGCCCTGGGCGTCCAGCTCAAGAACCCGAACTTCATGGCCGAGCGCGAAGCGGCCCAGGCGCAGATGCAGGCCCGCGTGGCCGGCCAGCGGGCCCAGCCGAAGAGCAAGAAGCGCCGCAAGAAGCGCTGACGAGGCGCGCGGCCCCGCGCCCCACCGACCCGACCGCCCTCGAGACAGGAGTGCAGATGAGCACCACGAACGACACCGACATCGCGACCACCGACGAGCAGGCTCCGACCGAGCAGCCCGCGCAGGACGAGCAGGCTCCGACCGAGCAGCCCGCGCAGGACGAGCAGGCTCCGACCGAGGACGCCGCCGACCAGGATGTGACCGAGGTCACAACCGCCGCGTCGACGTCGTCCAGCGGCGGGGACGCCGCCGCCGACCTCGTCCGGGAGGGAGAGGTCGCCGCCGACTTCCTGGAGACCCTTCTGGACATCGCCGACCTGGACGGCGACCTCGAGGTGGACGTGGACGGCGACCGCGCCGCTGTCGCCCTCGTGGACTCCGAGGACGGTGCCGCCCCGCGCCGTCTCGTGGGCCCGGGCGGTGCGGTCCTCGAGGCGCTGCAGGAGCTGACCCGGCTGGCCGTGCAGGCCGAGACCGGAGAGCGCAGCCGCCTCATGCTGGACGTGGCCGGCTACCGCGCCGACCGCCGTAGCGCCCTGGTGGCCCAGGCACGCAGCGCGATCGCCGAGGTCAAGGAGTCCGGGGAGCGCCGGGACCTGGAGCCGATGACCGCCTTCGAGCGCAAGGTCGTGCACGACGAGGTCCTCGCGGCTGGGCTCAGCTCGGAGTCCGAGGGCGTGGAGCCCTCGCGCTACGTCGTCATCCTGCCGGCTGACTGACGACGTGCCGGGCACCGGTGCCGCGCCACCGCCCCCGGAGCAGGCGCGGGAGATCTTCGCCGAGCGGCTGCCGGTGGCGGTGCGGTATGCCGAGCTGCTGGCCACGACCGGCATCAGCCACGGCCTCATCGGCCCGCGCGAGACCGGTCGGCTGTGGGAGCGCCACCTGCTCAACTGCGCCGTGGTCGAGGTGCTGTGCCGGGAGGACGAGCAGGTCGTGGACATCGGGTCGGGTGCCGGCCTGCCCGGCGTGGTCCTCGCCATCGCCCGCCCCGACCTGCGGTTGCACCTCGTGGAGCCGCTGCTGCGCCGCACCACGTGGCTGGAGCACGCCGTCGCCGAGCTCGGCCTGGACAACGTGACGGTGCACCGTGGTCGGGCGGAGGACGTCGACCTGGAGGCGCCGGTCGTCACCGCCCGCGCGGTGGCGTCGTTGGACAAGCTGATCAGGTGGGGCTTCCCGCTGCTGGCGGACGAGGGCCGGCTGCTCGCGCTCAAGGGTGAGGCGGCCGCGGCCGAGCTCGAGCAGGCCCGACCGGTGCTGCGGCGGCACGGCGTGACCCAGGCTCAGGTGCACGTGCTGGCCGAGGGGACGGTCGCCGGTCCGGTCCGGGTCGTGGAGATCGTCCGCCCGGCGGGCGGAAGGGACGCGGGTGAGGCCGCGGACCAGCCCGGGCCGCGGCGTGGACGCCGGGGACGGCCCGCACGCCGCCGACGGTCCTCGCGCCCCTGACCCCGCGCCGGACGGCCCGCAGGCATCACCCGGGGCTGTGCGACCGCGGCGGGCGGGGCGTCAGTCCGACGTCGACGAAGGGCTGAGCTCGTCCCGTCCCAGCAGGTCGAGGATGCGCTCGAGATCGTCCTGGCCCGCGAACTCGATGACCATCTTGCCCTTGCGGCGCCCCATGGACACCTGGACCCGCGTGTCGAGACGCCCCGACAGCGAGCTGGCGATCCGCTCCAGCTCCGGTGAGGCGGAGGCGCCGGCGGCGCGGCGCCGGGTCGGCCGCTCGTCGTCGCCGATCATGACGATCTCCTCGACGGAGCGCACCGAGAGTCCCTCGGCCACGATGCGCTGGGCCAGCCGCTCCATCGCGGCTCCGTCGGCGAGACCCAGCAGAGCCCGGGCGTGCCCGGCACTGAGCACCCCCGACGCCACCCGCCGCTGCACCATCGGCGGCAGGCGCAGCAGCCGGATGGTGTTGCTGATCTGCGGCCGTGACCGGCCGATGCGGCCGGCCAGCTCGTCGTGGGTGCAGCCGAAGTCCTCGAGCAGCTGCTGGTAGGCCGCGGCCTCCTCGAGCGGGTTCAGCTGGGCACGGTGCAGGTTTTCCAGCAGCGCGTCCCGCAGCATGTGCTCGTCGTCGGTGGCCCGCACGATGGCCGGGATCGTGGTCTGGTCGGCCGCTCGCGACGCCCGCAGACGGCGCTCGCCCATGACCAGCTCGAACGGCGGCTCACCGCCCGCGACCTCGTCGGGGTCGGTGGGGCGGACGACGACCGGCTGCAGGACACCCAGCTCGCGGATGCTGCTGACCAGCTCGGCCAGGTCGTCGTCGTCGAAGACGGAGCGGGGCTGCCGCGGGTTGGCGCGGATCTGGCCGAGGTCGATCTCGGCGAAGGATGCTCCGGGGACCGGTGCGAGAGCAGGGCCACCGTCATCGGCGCCGGCTGCGTTCATGCCGTCGTCTCCCGTGGAACCAGCACCGGTCTCCGTGGGCACGCTGCGGTTTCCCGTGGAACCGGCACCGGTCTCCGACTGCACGCTGCGGTTTCCTGTGGAACCAGAGAGGGAATGGTCGGTGGACCCAGGGGCATCGGCCGGCGTCGGCGAGACGGACGACCGGGTGTCCTCACCTGGTGCGGCGGTGGACGTGGCGGTCGCGGTCGCATGGCCCGAGAACGCCGAGGTGCTGTCGGCCCGCGGGAAGAAGACGTCACGGGGTCGGTCTGCGTTGCCCGCGGGCTGCTGCGGGATGAGGGCACCCAGGCCCTTGCCGAGTCCACGTCGTCGGTCGGTCATGACATCTCCTTCGTGCGGCGCATCTCGGCGGCCGCCTCGGCGTAGGACAGGGCGCCCGTGCTGGTCGGGTCGTAGGTCATCACGGTCTCGCCGTGGCTGGGCGCCTCGCTGATGCGCACGGAGCGGGGGATGGCGGTCCGCAGCACCCGGTCGCCGAAGTGCTCCCGGACCTGGTCGGCCACGTCGGAGGCGAGGCGGGTCCGGCCGTCGAACATCGTCAGCAGGATGGTGGACACGTGCAGGTCGGCGTTGAGGTGCTGCTGGATGAGGTCGACGTTCTTCAGCAGCTGGCTGAGCCCTTCGAGGGCGTAGTACTCGCACTGGATCGGGATGAGCAGCTCGCGCGCGGCGACGAAGGCGTTGACGGTGAGCAGACCGAGGCTCGGCGGGCAGTCGATGAGGACGAGGTCCGGTGGCTCGGGGACCGACTCGAGATAGGTCTGCACGGACCGCCGTAACCGGTTCTCCCGGGCGACCAGGGGGACGAGCTCGATCTCGGCACCGGCGAGATCGATGGTGGCCGGGGCGCACTCGAGATGGGGTACCTGGGGGCAGGGCTGGACCACCTCCGCGAGGGGCACGCCGTCGATGAGGACGTCGTAGATCCCTGCCGTCCCGCTGCTGTGCGGGATCGACAGCGCGGTGCTGGCGTTGCCCTGGGGGTCCATGTCGATGACCAGGACGCGGAGCCCGCTCGCGGCCATGGCTGCCGCGAGATTCACGGTGGTCGTCGTCTTGCCGACGCCGCCCTTCTGGTTGGACACCGTGATGATGCGCGTGCCGTGCCAGGGTCGGTCTTGCGCGGGAGGACGAGCCGACGCAGCGACCGGGGACGTGGGGCTCTGGAGGCTGTCTGTGGCAGCGGGTTCTTGTGGAGCAGCGCGGGCGCGCTCGTCAGCCGTGGTTTCCCGTGGAACAGTGCTGTCTGCGACCGCGGTTTCCCGTGGAACAGGAGTTGCCGTGGAGGGTTCGGCAGCGTCAGCTGCCCCGAGGTCCTCTGCCACGCCTACCGCCGACGAGTCACGGGGGGCGTCCGAAACACCGGTGTCGTTCGCCGTCCCGGCCGGGCCGGTTCCACGTGGAACAGTAGCGGCACCCGTTCCACGTGGAACGTCGTCGCCGTCAGGACTGTCGTGGGTCGGAGCCGGGACAGGCCACCCCAGGGCGCCGACCGTGAACCCCTCGATGACATCGCTGCGGTCGTCGTCCCCGCCCGGCCAACCGAGCGCACCCTCGTCATCTCTCATGAGGCCTCCATCATCGCTGATCACGGCAGGTCCCACCAAGTCTGGCGCGCACGAGAAAGCCGTCCACAGGGTTGTGGATAAACCCCGTGGACGGCTGTGGATGACGGGCGGCTCAGGCGCCCTCATCGTGACTGGTCAGCCGGTGAACGGCTCCAGCTCGTTGGCGAGCTTCTTCTTGGGCAGTGCCCCGACGATGGTCTTGACGACCTCGCCCCCGGAGTAGACGTGCATCGTCGGGATGCCGGTGATCCCGTAGCTCTGCGTGATCTGCGGGTTCTCGTCGGTGTTGAGCTTGACGACCTTGAGCTTGTCGCCCCACTCCTGCGAGAGCTCCTCCAGGATGGGGGCGATCATCTTGCACGGACCGCACCAGGGAGCCCAGAAGTCGACGAGCACCGGCCCGTCGTGCTGCAGGACGTCCTCGGTGAACGTGGCGTCGGTGGTGTTGCTGATGCTCATGAATCTCCTTGTGTCACAGCGGTTGCGAGGTGGTGGGTCATGCCCTGGGCGTGGTCTCGGCTGGCCAGGAAGCGCTCGGCGTCCAGCGCGGCCGCGCATCCGGTGCCGGCGGCGGTGATGGCCTGGCGGTAGGTGTGGTCGACGAGGTCGCCGCAGGCGAAGACGCCCTCGACGCTGGTCTCGGTCCCGCGACCGCGGACCACGACGTAGCCCTCGTCGTCGAGCTCGACCTGGCCGCGGACGAGCTCGTTGCGGGGATCGTGGCCGATGGCGATGAACAACCCGGTGGCGGGGACCTCACGCTGCTCACCGGTGACCGTGTCGGCCAGCCGGACCCCGGTGAGCTTGGGCGAGCCCTGCAGCTCGGTCACCGCGGAGTTCCAGGCGAACGAGATCTTGTCGTCGGCCTGGGCCCGCTCGGCCATGATCCGGCTGGCCCGCAGCTCGTCCCGGCGATGGACCACGGTGATGGAGCGTGCGAACCGGCTGAGGAAGGTCGCCTCCTCCATCGCCGAGTCCCCGCCGCCGACGACCACGATGTCCTGGTCGCGGAAGAAGGCGCCGTCGCAGGTGGCACACCAGGACACGCCGTGCCCGGACAGCTCGTGCTCGCGGGGCAGACCCAGCTCCCGGTAGGCAGAGCCCATCGCCAGGATGACCGCCCGCGCCTCGTGGACCGTGCCCTCGGCGTCCGTGACCCGCTTCACCGACCCACTGAGGTCGACCTCCACCACGTCGTCCCGGACGAGCTCCGCACCGAACCTCTCGGCCTGCTCCCGCATGTCCATCATGAGCTGCGGACCCATGATCCCCTCGGGGAAACCGGGGAAGTTCTCCACCTCGGTCGTATTCATGAGGGCGCCCCCGGCAGTGACGCTGCCCTCGAAGACGAGGGGCGCGAGGTTCGCGCGCGCGGCGTAGACGGCGGCGGTGTATCCCGCGGGCCCGGAGCCGATGATGATGACCTCGCGGAGCGAGGTGGCGTCACCACCGCCGGAGCCGCTGGGGCGGGGCAGCAGGTCGATGGTCATGGAAGCCTTCCTCGCGGGGTGTGCACGGCGGATCGATGGTCCGGACGTCGGGGTCAACCGATCCTAGGACGACATTGTTCCAGGGGCCCTGCCGGTGCGGTGACGGCCTCGCAGACGGGGTCCGCGGGTGGTCAGGGACCCTCGACGGGGTCGCCCTCGGGCTCGATGGGAGCGACACCGGGTCGCTGCACGCAGGCGTGCGGGACCATCCAGGCATGCCCGCTGCCGTCCGGTGACCGGCCGAGCAGGACGACGACCTCCTCCTGGCCCGCTCCGGACTCCAGCCGTGCGTGCGCGGCATACCGCTGCTCCCAGCGCGACGCGGCCGCTGCAGGGACACCGCCCCAGCACTGCGTGGCCTGGGCCGAGGTCAGCGAGGTCGGGGTGTCGGCCGCAGAATCCGTGGCACTGACCTGCATCCGCGCGACGTAGTCCTCGTGGACCACCACGCCCAGATCAGGGACGACGGTAGGGATGGAGACCTCGCTCAGGGTGCCGAGGCCGTCGGCGCCCTCGGCCTGCTCGTCCTCGGACGGCATCGTGCGGTCGTCCTGCACGGCGCCACCGGCCTCCGGCCCCTCCGCGAGCGGCTCACCCGGGGCGTCCTCGGAGCCCTGCAGGTCCTCCTCGTCGGCCGCCGACTCGTCTCCCGACTCCGCCCGGGAGGGGTACTGCGCGAGGGCCCCGCTGTCGCCGGTACCGGTGCCCCCGAGGAGCTGCGTGAAGGTCACCGTGGTGATGGCCAGCCCTGCTGCAGCGGCGCCCAGCAGCCCGAGCGTCCGGCCCGGGCGTCGCCGACCCCGCTCTGCGGCGAGGTCGACCACCCGGTCCGCCGACCCGGCCAGCGGGTTCTCGGCGGCCGCGCCGGCGAGGTGCTCGCGCTCGACCTCCAGCCGGGTCTGGATGCGGTGCACGAGGTGCTCCGGCATGGGCCCGGGGTCGGGGAGCCCGGAGAGCAGGGCGCGGACGCCGGTGGGATCGTGCTCCTGGGCGTCGGGGTCCTGGCCCTCGGGCGGGTCAACGGGAGGCATGGCGCAAGAACCTCCTCTCCTCGTGCGTCGCGGTCGCGTCGGGTGCGGGGTCAGGCCCGGACCCGGGGCCCTGGTGCGGCCCACGGGGGTACGACGAGCAGAACCAGGGCGTGGTTCCCTCGCGGGGCCGGGACACGACGCTCACCGCCCGTCCTCCTGCGCGTCGAGGTGCAGCAGCCGGGCCATCGCCTCGCGACCGCGGGAGCAGCGGGACTTCACCGTGCCCTCGGCGACCTCCAGGACGGCGGCCGCCTCGACGATGCTCAGGCCGTGCATGTCGACGAGGACCAGGGCGAGTCGTTGCCCCTCGGGGAGCCGGGCGAGGGCGTCCTGCACGTCGAGGCGGACCTCCACCGACGTGTGGCGGTCCCGGGGGTCGACCGGTTCGTGACCCTCGAGCTCGACGGTGGGCCTGCTCCGACGCAGGCGGTCCAGGCAGGCGTTGACGGTGATGCGGTGGAGCCAGGTGGTGACCTGGGCGTCGCCGCGGAAGGACCCGGCGCGCCGGAAGGCGTTGAGGAAGGCGTCCTGCACGGCGTCCGAGGCGACCTCGGGGTCGCGGGTGGTCCGCAGGGCCACCGCCCACATGCGGTCGCGGTGGCGGCGGAAGATCTCTCCGAAGGCCTCGTGATCGCCCTCCTGGTGGCGGCGCAGGAGGGTGAGGTCATCCAGTCCGGCCAGCTCGGAGGCGCTGCTCACGGTGCCGGTCGGGCTCACCGGACGGTGATCTCGGCCACCCGCACGATCTCACCCTCGGGTCCGGCGAAGGCCCGGGTGAACCACACGATGACGTAGCGCCCGGTCGCCGGCTCGTCGGGGGAGACCGTCCAGGTCCCCTCGGCGGAGTCCTCGCTGCCCAGCTCGGTGGCGCCCTCCAGCGCCGGGCTGTCCGCCACGTAGAGCGTCGCGCCCACGTCACCCTCACCGAGCACGACCTCCACCTCGGACACCTCGGTGTCGTCACCGAGGTCGAGCACCAGCCCGGTGCCGCTCTTCAGCGAGCCCCAGTCCTGGGACAGGTAGGTGTGCGAGGTCCACTCGGTGCCCTCGTCGCCGTCGACGGCCAGGGGGGCCAGGTCGTTGCGCTCGTCGCCGTCACCCTCGGGGTCGAAGGACGTGATGCCCTCGATGCTGACCGGGCCCTGCGGTTCGGGGGCCGGCTCCGCCTGCTCGGTGTCCTGCGGCGGGGCGTCGCTCGTCGCCGCGGCGTCGTCGCCCGCCTCGGGCTGCTGCGTCGGCGAGCTCGTCGCACCCGCGGTGCCCGGGTCCTCCTCCGAGCCACCGAGGCCGCGCAGGACCCCCCAGCCGAGGAAGATCGCGATGCCGAGCAGGGCGAGGGTGATGACGAGCACCATGGCGGTCTGCGCCCCGGTGCCCCGCTCCTCGGGCAGGCCCGCACCGGACGCGGCCGCGGCACGGGGTGCCTGGGTCGTGGTCGTGGTGCGCGCCTGCTCCGCCCGCGCCTGGTTGGCCTCGCCGCCGCGCAGGAGCCCGCCCATGGTGTCGTCCGAGCGCGCCGGTCGCGCCCCTGCGGCTGCTGCAGTGGAGGCCTCGGTCCGGTAGTAGGGGCGGGGGACCTCGTCGGTGGCGTCCGTGGCCGGGCCGCCCGACTCCGTGCCGTGGACCGCTGCGCCGGCGGCCGCTCCGGCCGCCGCGGAGGCACCCGCAGCCTGGCGCCGCGCGTCGTCGGTGCGGCCGCCGGAGGGCCGGTTGCCCCCGGGGGTGGTCAGCTCTCCCGGAGGAGTGCCCCGCACCATCTCGGGCGACCAGGGCGAGAGCTGACGCACGAGCTCGCCCGGGGTGTGCGGGGCCGCGTGCAGGTCCGCCTCGGACCCGTGCGCCAGCCGGCACAGGGCGTCGAGGTCACCCGGGACGCCGGAGACCAGCTCCGAGGGCGCGGGCAGCGTGCCGTCGGCCAGCCGCCGGGCCGGGCGGACGCCCGCCAGGTCCTCGCCCGGCCACCGACCCGTGAGGGCGGTGTAGAGCAGCGAGACGAGGTCGGCGGAGTCGATGAGCGAGGCCTCGTCCGCGGTCACGTCGTCGGTGCCCTCGAGGGCCGAGGCGACCCCGACCCCGGAGACCTTGACGGCGCCGTCGCTCGTGCGCAGGACCGAGTGCGGGTTGAGGTAGAGATGGTGCAGCCCGCGGCGCCGGGCCGACTCGAGGGCGGCGGCGCTCTCCCCGACCAGGCGCCGAGCCTCCTCCGCCGGGAGCGGGTGCTCCTCGACCAACGAGGCCAGGGACTCGGCCTCGGACAACCCCTCCTCGATGATCCAGCACAGGCCGTCCTCGTCACCGACGTCGAGGACCCGCACCAGCCGGGGGTCGTCGACGGAGGCGACCCGCCGGGCACCGTCCAGCACGGCGGCCGCGACCTCCGCGGAGGGACCCTCGGAGGGCAGGACGGTCACGGCGACCAGCCGACCCAGGGTGCCGTCCTTGGCCGACCAGTACTCCAGCCCCCCGCCCTCGCGCTCTGCCAGCAGCTCGTCGAGGACGTAGCGGTCACCCAGGCGGGTGCCGACCTCGAGCCGATCCATGCTGGTGTCCTCTCCTGGGCGGGTGCGGTGGTCGTCCCACCCTAGTGTGCCGCGACCTGCGGGCCGGGCCGCTGTCGCCGCGCCGTCCGGGGCCGGCGGATCCGTCGGCGTGCCGCCGTGCGGCGGCTCCTCCAGACCGGAGAGGGAGGAGGCGGCGTCCGCGGCCGCCGTGGTGTCGACGCCGGCCGGGTCCGTGGCGACGATCGCGGCGCTCGCCCCTCGCGGTGCGAACCGGCGCAGCCCCGGCACCCGACGGAGGAGGGGGGAGGCCACGTCACCGACCTCGCGCACCCCGAAGCGGTGGGCGAGCACGGCATACACGAGCAAGAAGAGGGTCCCCGCCACCGTCAGCGTGACCGCCGCGCTGAGGAAGGCGTCCACCCCCTGCGGCTGGGTCGACGTGGGGTCGGGCGGGGCGCCGCGGTCGAGCAGCCGCATGGCGAGCCAGGCGGGCAGGAGCGCGACCAGCGCCGCGGCGGCCGCGCGCAGGTAGGTGGCCCCGGTGGACCGCAGGCCCAGCGCGGGCAGGCGCCGACGGGCCGCGCGGAGTCCCAGGACCGCGGCGGTCGTCTGGCCCAGGGCCTGGCCCAGACCGAGCAGGATGGCCACCCGGGCCGGCGCGGCGAAGGCGGCGACCAGACAGACCGTCAGGAGCACCGAGGTGATGGCGACCTGGAAGAGGAACGGGGTGCGGGCGTCCTCGAAAGAGTAGAAGACGCGCGAGCACAGCAGGTAGACGCCGTAGGGCACCAGCCCGACCACCATCGCGACCACGATGGCGGCGATGGCGGCGTGCTCGGCGGGGGTGCTGCCGAAGTAGACGACACGCACCAGCAGGGGCGCGAAGAGCATCATGCCCAGGGCGATCGGCACCATGGCCGACCCGAGCAGCCGCAGCCCTCGGGAGGTGTGCTCGGCCATCGCGGTGAGGTCGTCGCGGGCGGCGTCCTGGGACAGGACCGGGTAGATGGCGGTGAGCAGCGACAGCGCGATGAGCGAGTGCGGGAGCACGAACAGGGAGAACGCGTAGGTGTAGGTGATCTTGCCGGGCGCGTCCGGGACCTGGTCGATGACGTCGCTGAGCAGGTTGGTGACGACGAGCATGCCGCCCTGCGAGACGGCCATGTCGGCCAGCGCCCAGCCGGCCATGACCCCGGCCGTCCCGAGGCCGACTCCCCGCAGGCCCCACCGCGGACGCCACCGGAACCCCGTGGCCCGGACGGCGGGGACGAGGACGAGCGCCTGCACCACGATGCCGAGCGTCGCGGAGCCGGCCAGCAGCCCGATCATCCCGGGGGTCCAGTCCTGCAGCGCGATCGTGCCCGCGTCGGGGTAGCGACGCATGAAGACGACGATCCCGGCGATGGCGATGACGTTGGCCAGGGCCGGGCTCCAGGTGAACGCCGCGAACCGGTGGTGGGCCGCGAGGATCTGCCCCATGACCGTGTGCAGCCCGTAGAAGAGCATCTGCGGGATGCACAGGTAGGCGAAGACGACCGCCAGCTGCAGCTTGGGGTCGTCCCACGCCCAGGAGAGGGCGTACACCTTGGTCACCAGCGGGGCTGCCGCGGTGAAGACGACGGTGCCCAGCGTCAAGATGGCGACCGAGAGGGTGATGAGCCGGTCGCTGTACTCCTGCCCCTCCCTGCCGCGGGTCATGGCCCGGGTCAGCTGCGGCAGCAGCAGGACGTTGAAGACGCCCGCCGCCAGCAGGAGGTAGATGGTGTTGGGGATGGTGTTGGCGGTGTCCCACACGCTCCCGGCCGGGGTGAGGACACCGATGGCGATGCCGAGCAGCGCCATGCGCGCCATCCCGAGCAGGCGGGAGGCCAGGGTGCCGCCGGCCATGATGGCGCTGGAGCGCGCCAGGGACGAGCTCGACCCGGTGCCGCCGCCGCTCACGGGGCTCCTCCCTGGGCGGGCCCGGAGCCCGAGGCCGGACCGGGGGGCGTGCTCCGCCAGGCCCGCGCCAGGCCGAGGACGAGGACCAGGCCGGCCACGCCGCCCAGGACCCAGTAGACCCACAGGCCGGTGGGCTGGACCCGCACCTCGATCGCGACCGGCTCCCCGAGGGTCGTCCCGTCCGGGGTGCTCAGCTGCGCGACGAGGGTGGTCTCGCCGCGGGTGATGGACCGTGCGGTGACGGACGCGGTCGCCCGGCTGTCGGCACCGATGTCGACGGGGTCGGGTTGCCGGATGACCTGGAGACGGCCGTTGGTCGCGACCAGCTCGAGCGCGACACCCTCGACGGCGACGCCGAGGTCGTTGACGACGGTGATGCCGATGTCGCCCTGGTTGGTGAGGAAGTTGACGGTGCTGGGGGTGACCCAGACGCCGTCCAGGGTGGACTGGAGGTCGTCGCGCACCACCGCGCGGGTCTGCAGCCATCCGTCCTCGTCACCGCGCCAGGCGACCGACCACAACGCGTCGAGCACGGGGCGCCAGGAGTCCAGCGCCGTCGTGTCCGCGAGCACCACGGAGAGGTCGTCCAGCTGCGTGGCGCTCACGGCGAGCGCCTCCGCGCGCTCGGGGTCCACCGGGCTGGCCTGCGTCGCCAGGTGCTGGACGAGGTCACCGAGCACGGCCTCCTGAGGTCCTTCCCCGGTCAGGCTCAGCGGCTGGCTGCCCTCCGCCCGGTCCAGGAGGTCCTGGGCCGAGACCGACCTCAGCCACGGTGCCTCCTGCCAGCCGTCGCTGAGCTGCTGGAGCACCTCGGCGCTCGCCGGGGTCCGCCGCGGCGGGGCGACGACGAGCTCGCGCACCTCGGTGGGGTCCTCGAGATGGGTGCCGAGGGTATGGGCGAGCAGGTGCTGGGCGGCCGCGCCGGCACCCCGCTCCTGGGCCTCCTGCGGGCTGTGGGCGACCAGGGCGCTGGTCCAGGAGTCGGCACCGAGGGCCACCAGGCCCCCGGGCCGCTCCAGGGGCGCGGCCCCCCGGCGCGGCAGGGCGGAGGAGTCGGCGGTGAGGCTCTCGCGCGGCAGGACGACGACCCGCAGCTCCGCGTCCACGCCGCGCACCAGCGCCGTCATCTGCGCCATCTCCCCGGGCTCCGGTGCACCCTCCACCGGCCAGGCCACGTCGTGCCGTCCGGTGCTCAGCACCAGGGGATCGGCGGCCGAGACGGACGGGGCGAACAGGTCGGCCACGACGTCCCTGGGCGGCTGCCGGCGACGGACCAGGTCCAGGTCGGGGTCGTGGCGGGGGAGCCACCACAGCTGGTCGTCCGGCAGCCCGGCCAGCGTCGTGGCCAGGGTCGCGGCCGCCGACCGGACGTCCTCCTCGTCGGCGTCGGACGGGTCTGGCGGCGGCGTGGTCTCCTCCGGCGAGGTGGTGGCGGAGCTGTCGTCGGGCACGGGCGCCGGCACGGTCTGGTCCGGTGCGGTCGTGCCGTCCGCACCACTGGTGCTGCTCGGGGTGGGTGTCGCCGTGGCGGTCGCCGGTGGCTGCGGCGCCGGGGTCGGCGTCTGCTCGACCGTGCCCTCCCGGGGTGTCGCGATGCCCGGGGCGGGCTGCTGGGCCAGCACCGTGGACGGGTCCACGACGTAGGTGGTGCCGGGCACGTCGAGGTCCTCCAGCCACCCGGTCACCGTCGACTCCGGGCCGATGGCGTCCATCCAGGCGCCGGCGTGCTCGTCATCGACCGGGCTGAAGAGACCGGGATCCGAGGGCAGCGTGAGCGGGACCACCCAGGCCGTCTCGAGCGGGGTGCTGATGTCGTCGCGGCCGGCGCTCGAGAGCGTGGAGCGCAGCTCGGCGTCGGCCGCGGCCGACCCGGACCCGGCGTCCTCCTCGGTGGCACTGATGACGAGGGGCAGCACCCCGGCGGCGTCGGGCAGGTCCTCGGTGACCGAGGCGGGCACCTCCACCTGGAAGGGGACGGCACCGCTGGCGGGCACGACCGGCCCGACCGTGTCGTCCCCGAGGACCAGCTCGGTTCCTCGGGGCAGGTCGCCGTCGAGCCACCGGCCCACCTGGTCCCGCGAGGTCAACGAGGTCGGGGAGAGGGTGGCGGTGAGCGAGGTCAGCCGGCGCGGGACCGAGCCGTGGTTGAGCAGCCGGCCGGTCAGCGTCACGGGCTCACCCGGGACGAGCACGACCGGGTCCACGTCGTCGAGCAGCACCGAGACCTCGGTGGTCTCGGACGTCGAGGGGAGCTCGGCCGCGGACGACGCCGGAGGACCCACGAGAGGTCCGCCCAGGAGGGTGGCGACCAGGCTCGCCCAGAGCACGAGCGCCAGGGCCGAGGCGGGCAGGCACCGGGGACGGAGCGTCCGGTGCGGACGGGGGGAGGTGGTCGTCAACGCCGCGGTCCCTCAGGCGCTCCGGGTGAGTCGGAGCCAGGCCTCCCGGGCGATGCGTCGCTCGTTGGGGAAGGTGAGCTTGCGGTGGACCTGGTCCAGCGGGACCCAGATGGCGTCGATCGCCTCGTGGTCGGGGTCGTTGTCGATGGTGAGACGGCCCCCGGTCGCCTCCAGGAGGTAGTGGTGGACCATCTTGTGGATCCGGTGCGAGGGCGTGGTGAACCAGTACTCGATCGTCCCCAGGGTGATGAGGACCCGACCCTCGATGCCGGTCTCCTCGGCGACCTCCCGCTCCGCGGTCTGCACGAGCGTCTCACCGGGCTCCACGTGCCCCTTGGGCAGACACCACTCGACCCGGCCGGACCGGTTGCGCCGGGCGATGATGGCGATCCTCGCCTGACCCTCGAAGACGTCGATGACCACACCCCCGGCGGAGGTCTCGTTGACCGACGGCAGCCGTCGCGCGCCATGGTGCTGGCGCGGAGGCATGGTGGTCATCCACCCACTGTAACGAGTGGGGTCGGCCCGGACCGGACGACGACCCAGCCCGGCGCGGGGGCCGTCTACCCTAGATCCGATGTCCGCCACCGAGATGACCCCCGACGGCGCGCTGCTGCTGCGCGCCCTGCGCCACCTGACCCCGGTCATGGGGCTGCTCGCCGAGATCGGCGAGCTCTTCGGCACCGCCGGGCACGAGGTGGCGCTCGTCGGCGGGCCGGTGCGGGACGCCTTCCTGGGCCGCGCCTCCACCGACCTCGACCTCACCACGTCGGCCACGCCCGAGCAGATCGAGCAGGTGCTGACCGGCTGGGCCGACACCACCTGGGACGTCGGTCGGGCGTTCGGCACCATCGGTGCGCGCCGCGGCGCGCACATTCTGGAGATCACGACCTACCGCGCCGACGCCTACGACGGTGAGACCCGCAAGCCCGTCGTCGCCTTCGGGACCTCGCTGGAGGAGGACCTCGTCCGCCGCGACTTCCGGGTCAACGCCATGGCCCTGCGTCTGCCCGACCTCACCTTCGTCGACCCGCACGGCGGGCTGGCCGACCTGGCAGGACGCCGGCTGCGCACCCCGCACGAGCCCGAGGTGTCCTTCGCCGACGACCCCCTGCGGATGCTGCGCGCCGCCCGGTTCGCCGCCCAGCTGGCCTTCCGTCCCGCGACCGAGGTCCTCGACGCGATGACGGACATGGCCGACCGGCTGACCATCGTGTCCGCGGAGCGGGTCCGCGACGAGCTCGTCAAGCTCGTGCTCGCCCCCGAGCCGCGCGCCGGTCTCGAGATCCTCGTGACGACAGGGCTCGCCGACCACGTGCTGCCCGAGCTCCCCGCGCTGCGCCTGGAGGTCGACGAGCACCACCGCCACAAGGACGTCTACGAGCACAGCCTCATCGTGCTGGAGCAGGCGATCGGCCTCGAGGACGAGCCGGGGACGAGGGAGGACGACCCCGACCGGGTGCCGGGACCGGACCTCGTCCTGCGGCTGGCCGCGCTGCTGCACGACATCGGCAAGCCCCCCACCCGCCGCTTCGAGCCCGGGGGCGGCGTCAGCTTCCACCACCACGAGGTGGTCGGCGCCAAGATGACCCGCGCCCGGCTGCGGGCCCTGCGCTTCGACAAGGAGACGGTGCTGGCCGTCACCCGGCTCGTCGAGCTGCACCTGCGTTTCCACGGCTACGGCTCGGGAGAGTGGACCGACGCGGCGGTGCGGCGCTACGTCACCGACGCGGGACCGCTGCTGGGCCGGCTGCACAAGCTCACCCGGTCCGACTGCACCACCCGCAACCGGCGCAAGGCCGCACGCCTGTCGGCGAGCTACGACCACCTCGAGGAGCGCATCGAGCGGCTGCGCGAGGAGGAGGAGCTCAGCGCGGTCCGGCCCGAGCTCGACGGGCACCAGATCGGGGCCGTCCTCGGCATACCTCCCGGTCCGCAGCTCGGTCGTGCCTACCAGCACCTCCTCGCGGTGCGGCTGGACCAGGGACCGCTGGGCGAAGAAGGAGCCCGCGCAGAGCTGCTGAGGTGGTGGGCGGAGCAGGAGACGCCCGGTGGGTAGGCACCGCCCGGCCCGTCGCAGCCACCCCGCACCCCGCCGCTGGAGCCACCTCCTCGCGCGCCTGCCCTGGATCACGCTGGTGCTGCTCGCGGTGCTCGTCGTCGGCACCGCCGAGCTCGCCCAGCCGCGCACGTATGCGGCGACCGCGACGCTCACCGCCCCCACCGAGCGCGCCGCCGACGAGATCTCGGGGCAGCTGACCGCCCCCGGCC
This sequence comes from Serinicoccus chungangensis, assembly GCF_006337125.1. Taxonomy (GTDB): domain Bacteria; phylum Actinomycetota; class Actinomycetes; order Actinomycetales; family Dermatophilaceae; genus Ornithinicoccus; species Ornithinicoccus chungangensis. The sequence goes on along the minus strand of NZ_CP040887.1, from coordinate 3,445,601 downwards.
TGCGCCCCCGGGTCGAGCAGGCCGTGGAGCTGGACCCCGAGCTGGCGGGCAGCGTGCGGCTGGCGGTGCAGCACGATGCCGGGGACCTGCAGGTGCACCTCGAGGCCACCGCGTCCGACCCCCGGCTGGCGGCGCTCGCCGCGGACACCGGGGCGGCCCTGGTCGTCGAGGACCGCGCCGACGGCACCGAGCTGACCGACGGCGCCCAGGTGCCCACCGAGCCGGTCGACGACCGGGGTCTGCTGTGGCTCGTCGCCGCCGCGGCGGCGCTGGCCGTGGCCGTGCGCGTGGAGGGCGCGCACCGGACGTGGCTGCGGGACCACCCGGCGCCGGAGCCGGTGGGGGCCCGGTGACCACCGACCTCGAGACCCCGCTCACCCGGCGCCGGGCGCGGGCCCTGCACGCCACCCGGCACGCGCTGCGGGTGCCTCGCGTGCCACGCGACTTCCGCAGCGACATCGAGGGCATGCGTGCGCTGGCGGTGCTGGCCGTGATGCTGTGGCACGCGGGCGTCCCCCTGCTGCCGGGCGGCTTCGTCGGCGTCGACGTGTTCTTCGTGGTCAGCGGTTTCCTCATGACCTCGCTGCTGCTGGAGGAGGGGCGGGAGCGCGGCCGGATCGACCTCGGTCGCTTCTACGCCCGGCGCGCCCGGCGGCTGCTGCCGGCGGCGCTGACCGCGCTGGCCGGCACCGCGCTGCTGACCGTCCTCGTCCTGCCCCGGGGCCGCTGGGGCGAGGTGGGCGGCGACCTGCTCGCGTCGGCGACCTACGTCGTCAACTGGCGGATGGCCTGGCGCTCGGTGGACTACCTCGACCTCGAGCGCGCCCCCAGCCCCCTGCAGCACTACTGGTCCTTGTCGGTGGAGGAGCAGTTCTACCTCGTGTGGCCGGTCGTCCTGCTGCTCGTCCTCCTGTATGCCGCCGGCCGGGCCCGCGTCTTCAGCACGGTGACCTGGGTGGTCACCCTCGCCCTCCTCGTCGGGTCGCTCGTGGTGTCCTGGCGCTGGACCCTCGAGGAGCCGGCCGCCTACTTCGTCACACCCACCCGGGTGCACGAGCTCATGCTCGGGGTGGTCGTCGCCCTGGGGGCGCGCGCGTGGCCGCGGCTGCCGCGCGCCCTCGCCGCCGCCCTCGGCTGGGTGGGGCTGGCCATGGTCGGCGTGGCGCTCGTCGTCATCACGAAGGAGACCCCGTTCCCCGGCCTGTGGGCGCTGCTGCCCACGGTCGGCGTCGCCCTGGTCCTCGTCGCCGGTCCGTCCGCGGCCGGCCTGGGGCCGGTCGCGCTGCTGCGGGCCCGGCCCCTGCAGTGGGTGGGCCGGCTGTCCTACAGCCTCTACCTGTGGCACTGGCCGTTCGTCGCGGTCGCGGCCGAGATGGTGCACGTCGGCCGGGGTGGCCCCGACACCCTCCCCGTCCACTGGGGCCTGCTGGCCGTCGGGCTGTCCGTCCTGCCCGCCTGGTGGTCGTTCGCCCTCGTGGAGGACCCCGTCCGCCGGCACGGGCGGGTGCTGGCCGCACAGCTGCCCCCCGGTGTCGTCGTCGGGCGCACGTTGCGGCTCGGGGTGAACTGCACCCTGGCGGGTGCGGCGCTCGGGCTCGCCCTCATGCTGGCCGCCCCGCCCTCGGAGACCGAGCAGGCGGCCCGGTGGCGGACCCCCGACGTGGTGGAGCAGCTCCGGGCCCCGGTGGGTGCCGACACCCTCGCCGTCGGCACCGACGACCCACCACCGGCGGCCGCCTCGGGCGCGACGGGACCGCTCGTGGCCGCGTCCGCGGGCAGCGGGGCCTCGGACGTGCTCGGGGAGCCTCCGCCCGTCGTCCAGATCCCCGAGCAGGTCGGCGACCTGGCCGTGCCGCTGGAGCAGGTGCCCGACGACGTCCCGGTGCTGGAGCCGGAGGAGTGCTTCGTGGCGCTGGGCGGCACCCGCGTCGGGGTGTGCGAGGGGGGCGACCCGGACGGCGACCTGACGGTCGCGCTCATCGGTGACAGCCACGCGGGGATGTGGATGACGGCGATGGACGCGATCGGGCGGGACCGCGGCTGGCGGGTGCTCGCCATGACCAAGTCGTCCTGCCCCCCCGCGCGTGGCCTCGTCGTGGAACGCCCCGGACAGGCGGGCGACTACCGGCAGTGCACCCGCTGGCAGCGACGGCTGGACGACGCGCTGGTGCGGGAGTCGCCGGACGTCGTGCTGCTCTCCAGCGCGTCCTACGGCACCACCGGGGACGAGAAGGTGGCCGCAGGGCTGGGGGCGCGCGTCGACATGCTGCGCGAGGAGGGCATGCTGCCCGCTCTCATCCGGGACGTGCCCCGGGCCCCCTTCGACGTGCCGGCGTGCCTGCTGGAGAACGAGGACGACGTCCCGCGGTGCGCGTTCGACCGGGAACGGGGCCTGGCCACCTCGGGCACCGGTCACGACCTGCTCGCCGAGCAGCGCCCCGGCCTGCCGGTCCTCGACCTGACCGACGCGGTCTGCCCGGGCCGCACCTGCAGCCCGATCGTGGGCGGGGTCGTCGTGTGGCGCGACAGCAACCACCTCTCCGCGACCTACGTCCGGTCGCTGCGCGACGTCGTCGAGGAGCAGGTGGTCCAGGTCGTGCTCGCCGGTCAGCTGGGGGAGGCCGTGCGGTCCGGGGCGGAGATCGGCACCGGTCGCTGAGCGACCGGTCGGTCACCCCGCCCGACCTCCCACAGGACCCACGACCAGGCCACGGCCCGCAGGACCACCGTGAGGGCGTACGCGTCACCGGGCAGCCCACGACCGGGGTCGCTGGCGAAGGCGATGTGCAGCCAGGTCGCGAGGAAGACCAGCGCCTCGGCCAGGACCCACAGCAGGTGCCGCCACCACCGCACGGCCGACAGGGCCAGGAAGGGAAGCACCCACAGCCCCGACTGCACCGAGAGGGACGCCGAGGTCAGGGCGACGACGAGCAGCATGAGGGCGGACAGCTGCACCACCCCGCGCCCTCCCCCCGGCCGTCCCGGCGCCGACAGGCGCACCCCGAGACCCAGGGCGAGCAGCCACCCGCCCACCGCGACGGCCGTCGTGAGGGCCGTCGGCACCGTGACCCCCAGCAGGCGGGGCACCATCTGGAGCGCGCCGTAGCCCGCGGGCTGTCCCCACCACTGCTGCGCCGCGGAGAGCGCCTCGGGCTGCACGGTCACCAGGGGCAGGAGGACGAGCAGTGCGCCGAGGACCGCGCCGACCACCGTCTGCAGGGCGGGCAGCACCCGGCCTCGCCGCCACGCGACGACGAGGACGGCGGCCAGCACGAGCAGCGGGAACGGCCTGACGAGGGAGGCCAGCCCGAGCAGGACCCCGGCCGTCCAGCTGCGCTCCCGGCGCCACGCCCAGAGCCCGAGCAGCAGGAGGCTGACCCCGAGCAGGTCGGTGGAGACGAGGGCGAGCAGGGCCAGCGCCGGGCTCGCGGCCAGGTGGGCCGCCTGCCACGGCCGTTGCGGCGTGAGGCTCACGAGCGCCAGCACGGCCAGGCCCACCAGCACCACGGCCACCAGCGCCCAGAGGGCGAAGACCCACTGCTGGGACGCCAGACCTCCACCGGCGCCCGGCCAGACCTGGGCCAGCAGCCACATCACCGCGCCCGGCAGCGGAGCCGTCCCGGTCGCGGCACCCTCCCCGGCCCAGGGCAGCGCGCGCTCCGACAGCGGGGAGCTGACGTGCACCACGGGGAGGTCGGAGTAGCACGCCCGCCAGAACTGGTCCGGGGTGCTCCAGCCCTTCATGAGGCAGTGCCCCTTCTGCCAGACCCCGAGCGCGAGGACCAGGGCGCCGACGAGCGTGAGGGCGGCGGCGACCCCGGCCAGACCACCGCCCCCGACGACGGCGTAGCGGCCCAGCGGTCCGCCGATGACGCCCGTGGCCCGGGCGACGACCGGGTCCACCCAGGAGGGCACCTGCCAGGGCCGGTCGCCCCCTCCTGCGGTGCGCGGGTCCGGCGGGAGGCTCACCCCGTCGGCTCGGGCTCCGTGCCGTCACCCGGCGGCGCGGGCTGCGTCTGCGTCGGGGCCGGTGCCGGGCTGGTCGGGGCCGGGACGGTCGGGGCGGGGCTCGTCGGCTCCGGCGCCGGGCTGGTCGGCTCCGGCTGCGTGGTCGGCTCCTCGGTGGGCTCGGTGGTGGTGGGCTCCTCGGTGGTCTGCGTGGGCTCCTCCGAGGTCTGCGTCGGCTCCTCGCTCGTCGGGGCGGGCTCGGGGGTCGTGGGCTCCTGCGTCGTGGGCGTGTCGTCCGTCGGACCCCCGGTGCCGACCCGCGGCGCGAACTCGAGCACCTCCTCGCCGTCGAGGGCGAGGCGCATGAACTCCCCCCACACCTGCGCCGGGAAGGTCCCTCCGGTGATCTGCTCCAGCCCGGCGACGTCCTGCATGGGCACCGTGCCGTCGCCCTTGTACATCACGACCCCGGCCGCGAGCTGGGGGGCGAAACCGGCGAACCAGGCCGACACGTTGTTCTCGCTGGTGCCGGACTTGCCGGCGGTCGGGCGGCCGAGGTCGCCGGCCGACATCCCGGACCCCTGGTCGATGACGTAGGTCATCGCGTCGGTCGTGTCCACCGCGGCGTCGCGCTCGACGCCCTCCTCCGTCTCGGGCTCGGCCTCGTAGGTGACCTCGCCGGAGACGGTCTCGACCTGGGCGATGAGGTAGGGGGTGGCGCGCTCGCCCTCGGCGGCGAGGGTGGCGTAGGCGTTCGTCATCTCCAGCAGCGTCGGCGAGGCGGTCCCGAGGACGTTGGTCAGGTCGGTGTCCAGGCCCGGGGTGTCCTCGGGCAGGCCGAGGTCCACGGCCGCCTCCCGGGTGCGGTCCGGGCCGATCTGCTCGTTGAGCTGCACGTAGACCGTGTTGACCGACTCGGCGAGCGCGACCCGCAGGTCGATGAGGCCGAAGGAGAGGTCCTGGAAGTTGTTGACCTCCGTCTCGTCCTCGCCGAAGGTCATCGGGGTGGGGCCCTCGAAGGTCTGCAGGGTGTCGACGCCGTCCTCCACCGCCGCGACCAGGGTGACCGGCTTGAAGAGCGAGCCCGCCTGGACCCGGGCGTCGGTGGCCGCGTTGAGCTGCGTCTCCTGGTAGTCGTCGCCGCCGTACATCGCGGTGATGGCGCCGTCGCCGGGGCGGACGGCGGTGAGGGCGACCGTGATGTCGTCGGTGCCCTGCCCGGTCGGCCGGTAGAGGTCGACCGCCTCCTCGGCCGCCTGCTGGTGCCGCTCGACGATCGTGGTGGTGACCCGCAGGCCGCCGCCGTCGATCTCCGCGTCGTCCACCCCCAGGAGCTCCCGGAGCTCGCTGCGCGCCTGCTCGGCGATGTAGCCCTCGACCCCCTGCGCCGCCGTCGACGGGCTCGGCTCCTGGATCTCCGGCAGGCCCAGGCCCTCTCGCTCGGCGGGGTCCAGCCAGCCCTCGTCGACCATCCCGTCGAGGACGTAGGCGACCCGGTCCTCGGCGCGCTGCTCGTTGCCCTCGGCGTAGTCCGGGTCGAAGAGCGAGGGCGCGTTGGTGACCCCGGCGAGGAAGGCGCCCTCCTCGACCGTGAGCTCGGACACGTCCTTGCCGAAGTAGGCCTGGCTCGCGGTCTGGATGCCGTAGGCGCCGCGACCGAAGTAGATGGTGTTGAGGTAGTTCTCCAGGATCTGGTCCTTGGAGAACTCGTTGTCGATCTTGACCGCGATGATGATCTCGGTGAACTTGCGCTGCAGCGTCTGGTCCGCGGTGAGGTAGTAGTTCTTGACGTACTGCTGGGTGATGGTGGACCCGCCCTGGAGACCGTCCCCCGTGAGGGTGCGCCAGGCCCCCCGCGCCGTCCCGGTGATGGAGACCCCCTCGTTTTCGTAGAACGAGCGGTCCTCGGCCGCGAGGATCGCGAAGCGGACGTGCTCGGGCACCTCGGACAACGGCACGGACTCGCGGTCGTAGCCACCCGTGAAACGGGCCAGCTCGGTCTCCCCGTCGGCGTAGTAGAGGATCGAGCTCTGCGCCTCCGCGAAGTCGTTGGGCTCCGGGACGTCGGTGCGGTTGTAGGCCCAGGCGAAGACCCCCACGGCCAGCAGGACCGCCAGCAGCCCGAGGCCCGTCAGCCAGAGCAGGACCCGGCGCAGCGTCCCCCCGCGGCGCGCTCGGGAGGACCGGCGGCCGGCCGGACGACGGGGGGCGGAGGCGGTGCTGGAGCGGCTCACGCCCCTATTGTGCCCACCTCGTCGGGGCCCAGCCGGAATGCGCCCGCGTTCGGTGGCGTTCCCCGTGCGTGAAGGGGCGGCCCGGTGGGCCGCCCGTGGTATGTCGGCAAGGAGCATGGATGTCATCGGTCAGGGTCGCGATCGTCGGTGTGGGCAACTGCGCCAGCTCGCTCGTGCAAGGTGTGGAGTACTACCGGGACGCCGACCCCTCGGCGTCGGTCCCGGGGCTGATGCACGTGACGTTCGGCGACTACCACGTCGGCGACCTGCAGTTCGTGGCCGCCTTCGACGTCGACTCCGCCAAGGTCGGTCAGGACCTCGCCAAGGCCATCCAGGCCGGCGAGAACAACACCATCTCCATCGCGCAGGTGCCGGACACCGGGGTGACCGTCCAGCGTGGCCCCACCCTCGACGGCCTCGGCAAGTACTACGCCCTCACCGTGGAGGAGTCGCCGGTCGAGCCGGTCGACGTCGTGCAGGTGCTGCGCGACGCGCAGGTGGACGTCCTCGTGTCCTACCTCCCGGTGGGCAGCGAGGAGGCGGACAAGTTCTACGCGCAGTGCGCCCTCGACGCGGGGGTGGCCTTCGTCAACGCGCTGCCCGTCTTCATCGCCAGCGACCCCGAGTGGGCTGCGAAGTTCGAGGCGGCCGGCGTGCCGATCGTCGGCGACGACATCAAGAGCCAGGTCGGGGCCACCATCACCCACCGGGTGCTGGCGCGGTTGTTCGAGGAGCGCGGGGTGGCGCTGGACCGCACCTACCAGCTCAACGTCGGCGGCAACATGGACTTCAAGAACATGCTCGAGCGCGAGCGCCTGGAGAGCAAGAAGGTCTCCAAGACCCAGGCCGTCACGTCCAACATGGCGCGCACCATGGCCGACCGGGACGTGCACATCGGGCCGTCGGACTACGTGCAGTGGCTGGACGACCGCAAGTGGGCCTACGTCCGCCTCGAGGGTCGGGCGTTCGGCGACGTCCCGCTGAACCTGGAGTACAAGCTCGAGGTGTGGGACAGCCCCAACTCGGCCGGCATCATCATCGACGCCATCCGGGCCGCCAAGATCGCCCAGGACCGTGGCCAGGGCGGGCCGGTCGTCGGGGCCAGCGCCTACCTCATGAAGAGCCCGCCCGTCCAGATGCCGGACGACCAGGGTCGCGCCGAGGTCGAGGCCTTCATCCGCGGCTGACCCCCGGGGTCGGGCTCGCGTAGGGTCGGGGCGTGCCCGACCGCCCTCACGACGCCGCCGGGGCCACCGCCTCCGGGCAGGGCCGCCGGCGCGTCGCCGCCGTCGCCCTGGACGCCGGCGACCTCGACGCCGCGGCGGACCGGCTGCGCACGCTGACCGACCAGGGTCACCAGGTGGTCCTGCTGTGGTGCCGGGGCGAGCCGGGCCGCGAGCTGCGCTCCTTCCGGGCACGGGTTCCGGTCCGGGCCCGCCGGGCCCGCACCCCCCGTCAGCTGGCCGCGCGTCTGCGCCGGCCCGCCCCCGCCGCGTGGTTCTGCGAGCGCGGTCCCCTCGCCCGTGCCCTGCGCGCCGACCCCAGGGCACGGCGCACGCTGGGTGGCGTGGACGCCGTCGTGCCCGTCGGCCCGGAGGCGCGTCGGCTCTTCGACCGGGCCGGCGCCGCTCCTGTCCCGCTCCTGCGGCTGGAGGAGCTCGACGACGGGTCCGGTGAGGCGGCGGTGTGGGGCACCCTGCGGCGACGGTCCCGTGCCGGCGGGGGCCGCCTCGACGCCGACCTGGCCCGCGAGGTGCTCACGCAGCTCCCGCCGGACGGGACCCGCATACCTCCCCGACGTCAGGCCCTCCTCGTGCCCCTGGTGGTGGCGCTGCACGGCACCGGGGAGTATGCCCTCGCCGCGCGGCTCGCGGGGCGGCTCGACGCCGACCTCACCCGTGGCCCGGAGGCGGCGGTGCACCGCGCCCTGCGCGCGCTCGTGGAGCTCTCCCGCACCGGGGAGGCGCCTGCCGACCTGGACGACACCGTCCGGGGGGTGCTCGCCCGGGCCGACGCCGCCCTGGCCGACCTCCCCGCCGCCGCCGACGTGCCCGAGGAGGCGGTCCGCGCCACGACCCTGGCCCTGCAGCTGCTCTTCCACCGCGAGCTGCACGCGGACGGGCTCGACTCGCCCCTCGTCACCGACCCGGAGACGTTCCTCGCCGGCTGGCGGGCCTCCCGGGTGGGACAGCTGCTGGCCGCGCCGGTGCGACGGCTGCCGCCCCACCCGCGGGTCGCCCGCCCGGCGGGGGGCGACGCCGGTGCGCCGCGGGTCGTCGTCGCGCCCGGGTCCTACCCGCAGTTCGCGACACCGGTGGTGGAGGAGCTGGGCCGTCGGGCGGACGTCCGGGTCACCGACCTGCGGGTCAAGGACCAGCTGCGCGGGCTCGGCACCCGCGGCGAGCTCGTCGGGGCGCGGCTGCGGCAGGCGGTCGGGCAGACCTGGGTGCCCGACTACGAGCTGCTGGAGCAGCTGGAGGCCGCCGACGCGCTCTTCGTCGACTGGGCCGACCGGGGCTCGGTCGCCGCGGTGATGAGCGTCCCCGCAGGGGTGCGGGTCACGCTGCGCATCCACAGCATGGACGCGTTGTCCCCCTGGATCCACCTCCTCGACTGGTCCCGCGTGGACGTGCTGGTCCTGGTGAGCGAGCACCTGCGGAGGGTCGTCGAGGCGCTCCTGGGCGACCGGCTGGCCGGCACGCAGGTGCGGGTGGTGGGCAACGTGCTCGACCCCGCCCGCATCCCGACCGGGAAGACGGAGGGGCACCTCAGGACCCTGCTCATGGTCGGCTGGGCCCAGCGGGTCAAGGACCCGGTCTGGGCGCTGGAGGTGCTCGCGCTGCTGCGCCGGGAGGACCCGGCCTGGCGTCTCGTCCTCGTCGGCGTCGACTTCGCGGAGAGCACGGTGGCCTCGCAGCAGGAGTACGCCCGGACCTTCCGCCGGCGGCTGGCCGACGACGACGTCCGGGGTGCGGTGTCCTTCGTCGGCTGGACCCGCGACCTCGCGCCGCACCTGGCCGGGGCCGGGTTCGTCCTCTCGACCAGCCGCCGGGAGTCCTTCGGGCTGGCCCTCGTCGAGGGGGCCTCGTCGGGTGCCGTGCCGGTCGTGCGGGACTGGCCGATCTTCGCCCCCCTCGACGGCGCCCGCAGCCTCTTCCCGGACGACTGGGTGGTCGGGTCGGTCGAGGAGGCGGCGGCCCGCGTCGCCGCGCTGGCGGAGGAACCCGCGTGGTCGGAGGCCTCGGCGCAGGCCCGCGCCGCGGTGCAGGAGCGCTTCGCCGCGACGAGGACCCGCGCGGAGCTGGCCGGCCTGATCCTGGGGGAGTGAGCCGACGGGGAGGCGGGGCGGCCAGGTCAGGTCCTCGCCCGGCGCCCGTCGAGCCGGTCCTCAGCCCAGCAACCCCCGCTCCCGGGCGACCGCGGCCCGCCGCGGTCCGGCTGCTGACGCCCAGCTTGGCCAGGATGTTGGACACGTGGACGCTCACGGTCTTGGTCGCGATGAACAGCTGTCGGCCGATCTCGCCGTTGCTGCGCCCGGCGGCGACGAGCGCCAGCACCTCGCGCTCGCGGGGCGTGAGCTCGGTCTCGACCCGTCCCCGCGGGCCCTGCCCGCCGTCGGCCGTTGGCGCCGTGCGTCCGTCGAGCGCGCCGATCTCGGCCAGCAGGGGGAGAGCGCCCAGCCGCTCGGCCTCCAGGCGCGCCTCCACCAGCAGCTCGCGGGCCCGCGGCGCACGCTCCGGCCCTGCGTGCGCCAGGACGGAGGCCAGCCGGGTGGCCGACCGGGCGCGCTCGAAGCGGTGCCCCAGCCGGTCGAAGGCCTCGTACGCCTCCTGCCAGGCCTCGACGAGCTCCTCGAGGGCGGGAGGTGCGTCGTCGGCGCGCCACCGCAGCCGCAGGTGCTCGGCCCGCAGGCGCAGGGTCCAGGCGGCTCCCTCGGGGCCGTCGCTGCGGTCGAGCTCCTCACGCCGGCGGGCCACGGCACGCTCGTCCTCCAGCAGTCGCTCGCCGACGGCGACCAGCTCGGCCCGCTCCTGTCCCACCGCCGTGACCGCCCGCCCGGCCAGGTGCCCCAGCAGCAGGGCCACGAACCTGACCTGCGCCGCGAAGCTCGACACGTGCCACAGCTCCTTGACCGTGGCGACGGCCCGGTCGTAGGCCGCGGCGGCCTGGGACACCTCGCCGATGTCGCCCAGGATGTCGATCGCCGGCCCGGTCGCCAGCACCACGGCCCAGCCGTCGTGCACCGTCGACAGCCGCAGCGCCTCCCAGCGCCCGCGTCGCCGACGGGTCGCCCCGACCCGCGAGGGTGTGCAGCGCCAACGCCCCCAGGAGCGGGGCCAGGGCCGCGGGCGGCGACTCGTCCCGGACGTCGGCCAGCCGGTCCACCTCCGACCAGTCGCCGACCAGGTAGGCGGTGATGCCGGCCAGCAGCCGCGCGTCGAAGCCGAACGGCGCCCAGGGCCGCCCGTGCTGGCGGGTGAGCCCGGCGGCATACCCGCTGGGGCGCAGCCGGTCGATGACCCTGGCCATCTCCTCCACCGCCGCCTCCGGCTCACCCACGAACGACTTGAGCCGTCCGAGGACGGTGGCAGCCTCGGTCTGCAGCCGGTCCAGGCCCAGCTCCCCCGCAAGGTCGTGGGCGGCGGTCGCGGCCCGGGTCGCCACCTCGAAACGCCCCCGGTCGGCCAGTGCCCGTGCGTGCACGGTCAGGGCCCGCACCCGACGGGGGGTGCGCTCCTCCCCCAGCAGGTCCAGCGCTTCCTCGGTGGCGGCGAGGATGCTCACCCCGGCCTCGTCGAGCAGCAACGACGCCTGGGCCAGGGCGACGAGGAGGTCCGCCCGAGCGGTCACCGCCGAGGTGTCGACCACCGCCACCTCCTGGCGCAGCAGCGCGACCGCCCTGGGGGCGTCGCCCGCGGTCACCAGCGCCTCGACCGCCTGCAGCACGACCGTCGTGCGGTCGACCTCGACCCGGTCGGCGACCTCGGGGCGTTCGAGGAGCTCCAGGGCCCCGAGCAGGTGCACCGCCGCCTCGGCGGGGCCGCCGACGCCGAGCGCGTCCTGCCCGGCCTGCACCGACGCCCGGACCGCGGTGACCGGGTCCTGCCCGGCGCGGGCGTGGCGGGCCAGTTCGGCCGCGGTGCCGGGCACCCGCCCCTCGCGCAGCGCGCGGGCGCACGCGGCGTGCACCCTGACCCGTTCGCCGGGCAGCAGGTCGTCGTAGACCGCCTCGCCCAGCAGCGCGTGCCGGAAGACGTAGCCGTCGTCGGGCACCGGCACCAGGATGTGGGCCTCGACGGCTGCCCGCAGCGCCTCGTCGAGCTCGCCGTCGGGGAGCGCGACCGCCTCGGCGAGCAGCGCGTGCGGGGCCCGTCGGCCAACGCAGGCCGCCGCCCGCACCACGGTGCGGGCGGCGTCGGGCAGGCGGTCCAGCCGGACCAGCAGCAGGTCCGCCAGGTCCGTGGGCAGCGCGTCCTGGCCGAGCTCGCGGGCGACGACCAGCTCCTCGGCGAAGAACGCGTTGCCGTCGGCACGTCGCACGATCTCCTCCACCGCCCGCTGGTCGACCAACCCGGGCCGGACCGCGTGGACCAGCGCGCGGACGTCGGCGTCGTGCAGCGGGCCCAGGTGCATCCGGTGCACGGCGGGCATGCGTCCCCACTCGGCCAGCGCGCGGCGGAGGGGATGGCGGCGGTGCAGGTCGTCGGCGCGGTAGGAGACGATCACCGAGACCGGGGACGCGAAGCCCCGGGCGAGGAGGACGGAGAGCAGGTCGCGCGTCGAGCGGTCGGCCCAGTGGACGTCCTCCACGACGAGCAGCAGCGGTCGGTCGGCCCCCAGCACCTCCAGCATCGCGTGCACCGCCTCGACGAGCTCGGCCCGCGCCGCGCCCTCGTCGCGACCCCCGCCGGACGGCGGTGCGGCACCCGGCGTCCCGCCCGTCCCGGCCGCGGGCTGCTGGGCGGTCATGGCCCGGACCGCAGGAAGGAGTCGGGCCAGGCCGGGGTGGTGCGCCACGACCGGGGCGAGGATCTCGCGCGCCTCGTCGTCCACCCGCCCGAGGATCTCGGTGAAGGGCAGCAGCGGGAGAGCGCTGTCGCCGAGGTCCAGGCAGTGCCCGACCAGCACGCGCCAGCCCTACTCTGCCGCCAGGCCTCCGACCTCGCCCAGGAGCCGGGTCTTGCCCACGCAGGCGTCCCCACCGAGCACGACCGCGGCCGGCCTGGGCCGCTCGCCCAGACAGACCGCGGTCCCCAGCTCCGAGAGCTCCGGCTGACGCCCGAGCAGGGGGATGGCGGTGCGTTCCTCCGGTCTCACGTCCCCCATCATCGCGCTCGGCACGGAGAGGTCCAGCCCGCTGCCGGCGGACGGGGACGGGGATCCCCTCGTCACCGGGCGCCGACCACGCCTCCGGTGCACCGGCTCGTCGCGGCACCGAGGGCCGCGGGCCGCGGCCGCGTCGTCGGCCGGCGGTTCCGGCGCAGGCGGGGCAGCAGGGGCTCACCCCAGGCCCGGCGCAGCTGCTCGCGGCGGTAGCTGCCCTCGACCTGCAGGAAGGTGGTGGTGAACATGGGTCGTCCTCTCTCGACAGCCGGACCCGGGAGGGTCCGACACGTCCAGACTCGGCCTCTGAGGTAGGCAGGCACATCAGGCGATCTCCCCGACCTCCACCCGCCGGCTACCTCAGAGGCCCACCGGCCCACCTCAGGCGGTCAGCCGCCGGTGCCCGTCGGGGACGGCCGGACCGGGCGGCCCCGGAGCTCTAGGAGCGGGCGATGTCGGCCAGCACCTGCACGGCGGCCGAGGCGTGGTCCACCGGCGAGCGGTGGTCCAGGGGCTGGTCGTCCAGCACCGATCCGGGCTCGACCATGCCCCACACCGGGGTGCCGCTGCCGCGGTAGTCGCTCCACTTGCTCGGCAGGAAGGGGTTGGTGGCGAGCAGCCCCTGGGTGACGGCATCGCTGACCAGCAGGACGTCCATCCTCCGGCACATGGCCAGGAACTCCAGGTAGCCCAGGAAGGGGCCGGTGCGCACGCAGTCCTCCAGGCCGCGTCGCCGCACCTCCTCCTCGACCTGGTCGGGCCGACCGGCGAAGACGTGCAGGCAGACCTCGTCGCGCCACCGGCGCGGGAGCGCCTCCAGGGCCGCCAGCACGGCACCCATGCCGCGGGTGGCGTAGAAGTTGCCGAAGTAGCCGATGTTGCGCCGGTCCGCGGGCAGCGGGTGCCGGGGCTCGGCCATCGAGTAGAACTCCTCCGGGAGCGTCGGGTGCGGTGACACCCGGCTGCGCCCTCGGACCCGGTCGACCAGCTCGGGGTCGTCCACCCGCTCGAGCATGAGCTCGCGCTGGTGCTCGTTGGTGAAGACGAGGGTGCCGGCCAGGGCGAACGCCAGCTGCTCGGCCCACTCGAAGGAGTTGCCGCTGGTGGGCGGGGCGAAGCCGGCGGACCGCATACCCTCGCGCAGCGCGTCCAGCAGGGCGTCCTCCCGGACGGGGGCGTGCCGCACCGCGCCGGTGACGTCGCGGGAGAGGGGGTCGGAGAACTCGGCCGTCCACTCCACCCCGGGCCGGAGCAGGGCGAGCCGGGCCGCCAGCACGTGGCTCGCGCTGAAGTGCGCCCGGCTGTACATCCGCTGGTAGCCCTCCCCCTCCCGGTCCCACTCCAGCGCCCGCTGCACCCCGCGCCGGGTGAAGCCGGTGATCCCGCGCCAGGAGGAGAAGAGGGTGGGGCTGGGCAGCTGCTGGCGGCGCACCACGAGGTGGTCGGCGATGCGGGCCAGCCCGCGGTCGGTCCGGCGCTCGGCGGACATGCGGTTCTGCAGCACGTCGACCGGCCGGCCCATCTCGCGCACCCGTTTGGCGGCGACGATCGCGGAGGTGTCGACGAACGGGGGGAAGCAGTAGGAGACGACGAGGTCGCGCGCCGACCGTGCGTCCCCCGGGCCGTGCGGCGCCCCGTCGCCCTCGGGGTCGTGGCCGGGGCCCGGAGCGGTCGTGTCAGCCATCGCCGCTCACTCTAGTGCGGGTGGGGTCCGCCCCGGCGGTATGCCCGGCCCGGTGCTCCCCGGGAGCAGAGGGAGGAGACGGTCGCTCCAGGGCAGGGCTACCGGGAGGGTCGGCGGCAGCTCCCGGAGCAGGGGATGCGCCTCCTCCGGGTCGCCGGGACGGGCACCGAGCCACAGGGCCTCGTCCGCGTCGAGCGCCGGGCGCAGGGCCTCGGCCAGCCCGGCCGGCCCCGCGCCGCCGGTCAGGACCAGCCGTTGGTCGACGCCCGCCCGGAAGGCCAGGTCCCCGCCGCGCATCATGGCCAGGGTGCTGTCGGTGTCGGCCGGGTCCCACCACGTCACCGCGCCGGGCCGGGCGGGGGCCCGGCCATCCCCCTCGGCGGACCCGGCCAGCAGCGGCAGGAGCTGCAGGAGGCCTGCCCCGCCACCCAGGCCGAGCACCGGTCGACCGCGGCGGGCGAGCAGCCGGACGTGGTCACCGAGCCGGTGCGCCACGTCGGTGCCCGACGCGGCGGCGGGCCCGGCGAGGTCGGGCAGGGGGTCCGGCTGCCACCGCGCGCCCGGGCCCGGGCCGGTCGTGCGCACCAGCCGGTCGCCACCCACGGCTGCACCCTCGCCGCCCCCGAGCGCCGCGAGCAGCGCCGGGTCGCTCACCAGGGCGGTGCCCTGCGCCGCCAGCCGCAGGTCCCAGCTCGGCAGCGGGTCGGTGAGGGCCCGACCGCCCTCGGGGCCGGCGAGCAGCACGGCCCAGGAGCCGCACAGCACGGCGGCCCGCTCGGTCGCGGCGGCGAGGCCGGGACCGTCGGCGAGCAGGCGGTGCAGCAGCTGCGCCACCGGCGTGGCCCCGTCGAGCCCGCCCGGGACGTCCACCGGCTCGCCCAGCACGAGCACGCAGGCCGAGGTGTCGCCGACGACGGCGCGGGGCAGGTGGGGGTGGGCCCACAGGCTGAGGCCAGGCGTCGGCAGGGGGTGCTCGAGCAGGCCGCCGGGGAGCCGCTGCGCGGACCCGGACGGCAGGACGGCGAAGGCGCGCGGACCGGGGGGGGGACGGGCCGCCGGGACGGGTGGCGCCGCCCGCCCGCCCGCCGGGGCCCGGCCCGCCGTGGGGCCGGGCGGCCGGGCGGCCACCGAGGCGCCGCCGCACGGCCCGGTGCAGCCGCCCCGCCCCCGACCGGAGCGTGCCGCGAGCGGGCTCCGGGGCGTCGGTCGCGGGGGCCGGGCGGGACGAGGTCGCGTCCTGCCGCGCCGGAGGGGGCCGCACGCCGACCTCGGCGAGGAGCCGGTCGAAGAGCACCCGGTCGTGGCGCAGCGGGTAGGGCAGCGACAGCATGGTCTCCAGCAGGACCCGGTCGTTGAACGGCAGCAGGATGCGGTGCCCGAAGTCGCCGTCGACGAACTTCTGCCACCCCCACCGCCCCATCCGCTGCTCCCAGTAGAGGACGTCGTAGTCGTCGAAGCCCTGCAGCGCGCCCGCGTCCATCGGCACCCGATCGAGGTAGTCGCCGTAGAGCTCGTCGGCGAGCGCGTCGTCGACCTCCTCACCGCTGCCGAGGTAGAGCTCGGTGAGCCGGCGCGGGGAGAGGACGTGCTCGGGACGGTGCCGGATGAAGGTGGTGCCGCTCTCCCCGCCGTTGCTCTGCAGCTGCACGAGGTCGTCGGGCAGGTCGGCCCACATGGCGTGCGCCGCGCCGCGCGAGGGCAGCAGAGGGGCGTAGGTGCGGCGGTGGAGGACGTCGAAGGTCCCACCGCCGGAGGGCTGGCGCCACCGGAGCACGCGGTGCGGGACCCCCAGCTGGCGAGCGACGTCACGGGCACCGGTCACGTCCTGGACGGCCGCGTCCCCGCGGACGGCGTCCCGGGGGTTGAGGTAGGTGAAGGCGAACCCCCCGCCGGACCGCAGCGCGGGGGCGGCCACGGCGGCGGTGACGCGGCTGTCGAGCCCTCCGGTCAGGCTGACCGCCGGCCTGCCCAGCCCGGCCAGCAGCGCGGTGTGCGCGGTGAGGCGCTCCCGGAACGCGGCATACACCGCGTCCAGGTCGTCGGTCGCGACCCGGGGCCGGAACGGCCAGAAGCGCCGCTGGTCGACCGCGATCCCGTCGCCGGCGAGGGTCAGCCGCAGCAGCGAGTTGGGGACGAGCGCCTCCACCCCGAGGTATGCCGTGCGCAGCCCGGGCAGGTAGGTGACCCGGCCGGCCCGGCGCCGGCGCAGCAGGTCGAGGATCTCCAGGGCGCGCTCGTCCCGGTCCAGGCCGAGCGCGTCGGCCACGAGCGCCGGCGCGCTCGCGACCGCGGCGCGCCGGGCGGCGCGACCGACGTGCACCGGTTGGCTGGCGTGGGTGTCGGGGACGACGAGGAGCTCCACGCCGGGCTGCGGAGCGGCCGGCGGGCCGTCGACGGCCGCGCCGGCACCCACCGCGGGCGACGTCCGCGCGCCGGCCAGCAGGGTCCAGCGTCCCCCGAGGTCGGCCGCCTCCCGGACCATCGCGTCGGTCCCCGACCGGGACCAGGTCGTGGCGAGCCGGCCCGCGATCGCCGTGGGGTCGGTGAGCCCGGCGGCGACGTCCACCGGGTGTCCCAGGAGGACCACGTCGCGGTCGTCCAGGGGCCCCCGGGCGTGACCGACGACCGTGCGCGGCTGCAGGTGCAGGGTGCTCCCGGGCAGGAGGCCGGGGTGCTGACGCCACCCCCGGCAGTCGGCGGGCGCCTCGCCCTGCGCGTCCCCCACGAGCAGGAGGTAGCCGTGGGGATGAGCCCCGCGCAGCACCGCCGCCTCGTCCACCTCCACTCAGGCCGCCCCCAGCGCACCCGCCAGCACCGTGGCGATGCGGGGCCCGGCGTGGCCGTCCCACAGCGGCGGCACCGGCGTGCTCCCGACCTCGGGCCGCCCGGCCGCGAGCCGGCCCGCGACCTCGCGCGGCAGCTCGGCGTGGGTGGTCAGGGCGTTGGTGCCGTGGGTGATCGTCACCGGTCGCTCGGTGTTGGGCCGCAGGGTGAGGCAGGGCACGCCGAGGACGGTGGTCTCCTCCTGGACGCCCCCGGAGTCGGTCACCACGACGGACGCGCCCTCCACGAGGGAGAGGAACCCGAGGTAGCCGAGCGGGTCGGCCGGCCGGATGCCCGGGTGGTCGAGCAGCCCGACGTCGAGCAGCCGCGGCCGGCTGCGCGGGTGCATCGGCAGGACCACCGGGCACAGGTCGGCCACCTGATGGAGCGCGGCCACCGCCCGCCGGGCGTGCTCCCGGTCGTCCACGTTGCCGGGGCGGTGCAGCGTGGCCACGACGTAGTCGCCGTCGGCGGCCAGCCCGACCTCGCTCCGTGCCCGCCCCTGGTCCAGTCGTCCCCGGTGCCGGAGCAGGGTGTCGATCATGGGGTTGCCCACCAGGTGGACCGTCGCCGGGTCGATCCCCTCCGCGTGCAGGTTGTCGGCCGCGTCGGCGCAGGTCACCAGCAGCAGGTCGCTGAGCCGGTCGGTGACCAGCCGGTTGACCTCCTCGGGCATCGTCCGGTCGGACGAGCGCAGGCCGGCCTCGACGTGCGCGACCGGGAGGTGCAGCTTGGCGGCCACGAGCGCCGCCGCGACCGTGGAGTTGACGTCGCCGTAGACGACCACGAGGGCCGGGTGATGCTCCGTCATCACCCCCTCCAGCCCGACCATGGCCGCCGCGGTCTGCCCCGCGTGGCTGCCGGACCCGATGCCGAGGTCGACGTCCGGCCGGGGCAGCCCCAGCTCGGTGAAGAAGACCTGGCTCATCCGGTCGTCGTAGTGCTGCCCGGTGTGCACGAGCAGCTGCTCGACGTCGTGCGCCCGGAGCGCCTCGATGACCGGTGCCGCCTTCGGGAAGTTGGGACGGGCACCCGTGACGTGCAGCACGAGGGGGCGCCCGGTCACCCTGGGCCCTGCCCCTCGTCCGCCGCGCGCACCTGCAGCTCGCCCGGGAGCCGCTCGCCCAGCACGCGCAGCAGGCGCTCGTCCGCCGGGTCGAGCCCGTGCTCACCGGCCCGGGCGAGGTGCCACACCTGGTAGTGGTCCACGATGCCGGCGACGCGCCGGGCCACGTGGACCTCCCACCCGTCCGGGTCACCGTGGGCCCCCCGGGCGAAGACCTCCTGCGGCACCACCAGCTCCACCGGGACGTCGTGGCGGCGGGCGGCGGCGAAGAGCGGCACGTCGAGCACGAAGAGCGGGCGGAAGGAGAGCAGCTCGGCCTGCAGGGCGCAGACCTGGTCGAGGAGGCGGTGCGCGGCGGCCTCGTCGAGCCCGGTCGCGAGGACCCCGATGACGGGGAGCCGGGAGACGTCGGCGCCGGTGACCGCCCGCCCGGCCCGCATCGGCACGTCCACCTGGCCGGCCCCGTGGCGCGGGGCGAAGACGCGCCACGCCAGGTCGGACAGGGTCGCGCTGCGGCGCACCCGGGGGAGGACCTCCTCCAGGGCGACCCGGTAGCCGGCAGTCGGCGCGTCCACCGGGCGAGCGTCTGCTGGCGGCGCCGCTGCGCCGGGGTCGGGGTCATGCCGCACCCCCCACGGCCAGGATGTGGTCGGCGGCGGCCTGGGCGCCGTTGCCGGGGTCCGCCTGCAGCGCCGCCGAGGCCAGATCCCCCCCGCGGGCCAGGAGCTCGTCGACGAGGGGCCCGGCCGCGCCGCCGGTGAGGGTGGGGGCGCTCAGCGCCCAGCCCCGCCGGGCGGCCTCGCGGGCCCGGGCCTCCTGGTCGTCCAGCGACGTCTGCCGGTTCGGGACGAGCAGGGTCGGCACCCCGAGGCGCAGGGACTCGTGGAAGGAGTTGTAGCCGGCCGCGGCGACGACGAGGTCGAAGGCCCGGTAGTGCTCGGACAGCGGGAAGTGCCGCACGAGGTGGACGTCACCGGCATACGCCCGCTCGGCGATCGCGGGGGCGGTGACGCAGACGCCGACGCCGCGAGCGGTCAGGGCCGCCGCCGCGGCGCCGACCTCGTCGTCGGTGTCGTTGATGTTGCCGGCGCCGAGGGAGACCAGGGCGAGGGTGCCCTCCGCCGGCAGACCCAGGGCCGCGCGTGCCGCGGCGCGGTCGTGCGCCTGCCCGGCGTCGACGAGGGTGACCGGCGGGACCCGCAGGACCGCCTCGTCGGGCACCGTGGCGGTCGCCCCCCGGTCCGCGGCGGCCGACAGGTCGCCCGGCTCGAGGACCGCGTCGAACCACGCCGCCTTGTCCAGCTGGTCGGTGTTGCGGCCCGCCCGCCACATGCCCCGCCGCGACCAGACGGCGCGGGTCCGGGGGTGGGAGGCCAGGGCCTCGTCGAGCCCGGAGTAGGGGTGGGTGCCGTCGAAGACGAGCACGTCGGGGTCGACCCGGTGCAGGATCTCGCCGACCTGCTCGGCGAAGAGGCGCCGCCACGCCGCCGGGCGCAACCCGGAGGCTCCCTGCGAGGCGAGGTACTCCCAGGGGAGGCCCTCCGCCTCGACGACCGGCACCGCCTGCGACAACGAGACGACGTGTCGGCGGACCCCCGGCGGCATCCGGCGCGCGTAGGCCAGCAGCCGCGTCAGGTGGCCCATCCCCGCGCCGTTGCTGGACAGCAGGAGCACCGACGACATACCGGCGATCATGGCACAGGGCGTTATGCTCGGGACGCGCCCGGCGGGCGCCCCCGACCACCCTCTCGTCGTGAAGGAGACTGGCCACCGTGGCTGTCGACGCTGTCATCATCGGGCTGGGCTATGTGGGCCTCCCCCTCGCGCAGGAGGCGACCCGGGCCGGGATGACGGTCCTGGGTCTGGACATCCACCAGGGCGTGGTGGACGACCTCAACGCGGGCCGCTCGCACGTGGACGACCTCGACGACGCGGACATCGCGCAGATGAGGCAGGGGGGCTTCGAGGCCACGACGGACGAGTCGCGCATCGCGGAGGCCCGGACCGCGGTGATCTGCGTGCCGACGCCGCTGTCGGCGGACGGCGGCCCGGACCTGCGGGCGGTGGAGTCGGCGGTCGCGGCGGTGGCCCGCAACCTGCGCCCCGGGATGCTCGTGGTGCTGGAGTCGACGACCTACCCGGGCACGACCGACGAGGTGGTGCGGCCCGCGCTCGAGGCGGGCGGCCTGGTCGCCGGTCAGGACTTCCACCTGGCCTTCTCCCCGGAGCGCATCGACCCGGGCAACACGAGCTTCGGCGCCAAGAACACCCCGAAGGTGGTGGGCGGGCACACCCCGGCGTGCAGCGACGCGGCCGCCGCGTTCTACGGCACCTTCGTGGACACCGTGGTGCGGACCAAGGGCACCCGGGAGGCGGAGACCGCCAAGCTGCTGGAGAACACCTACCGGCACATCAACATCGCCCTGGTCAACGAGATGACCCGGTTCTGCCACCAGCTGGGCATCGACCTGTGGGACGTCATCGACGCGGCGAGCTCCAAGCCGTTCGGGTTCCAGGCGTTCTACCCCGGCCCCGGGGTGGGCGGGCACTGCATCCCGATCGACCCGAACTACCTGTCGCACAACGTGCGGGCCCGGCTGGGCTACCCGTTCCGGTTCGTGGAGCTGGCGCAGGAGATCAACGCCGGGATGCCGGCCTACGTCGTCTCCCGCGCCCAGGACATCCTCAACACCGAGGGCAGGGCGCTCAACGGCTCGACCGTGCTGCTGCTCGGCGTGACCTACAAGCCCGACATCGCCGACCAGCGGGAGAGCCCCGCGGTCCCGCTGGCGCGCCAGCTGGCCGCCAAGGGCGCGCGGGTGCTCTTCCACGACCCGCACGTGCGGGAGTGGCACGCGGTGCCCGAGGCGGAGCGGGTCGAGGACGCCGCCGCGGCCGCGGGTGGGGCCGACCTGACGATCCTGGTGCAGAACCACCGGGGTTACGACGTGGACGCGCTGGCCGACGCCTCCCGGGCCTTCTTCGACACCCGCGGGGCCGCCACCGGAGGGGAGAAGGTCGTCCGGCTGTGAGCTCCGACCTCGGGCCCGAGCCGCACCACCAGCCCGCGGCCCTGCCGCAGGCCGAGGCCGCGGAGCTGGCGCGCCGCCACGGCATGACCCAGGTCGCCGTGCGCCCCTCGCTCGGGACCTACGTCCGGGAGATCTGGCGCTACCGGCACCTCATGTGGTCGCTCGCCAAGGGCGAGGTCGTCAGCCAGCACCGCGACAACTACCTCGGCATCCTCTGGTCGGTCATCAACCCGATCCTGCTCGGGGTGGCCTACTACCTCATCTTCGGCGTCCTGCTCGGCCTGGACCGCGACGTCGACAACTACGTCGCCTTCCTCACCGTCGGCCTGTTCACCTTCTCCTTCATCTCGGCGACGCTGACCTCCGGGGCCCGCTCGCTCCTGGGCAACGTCGGGATGATGCGCTCGCTCGCCTTCCCCCGGGTGCTGCTGCCCGTGGTCAAGGTCATCTCCGAGTTCGTCAACAACATCCCGGCCTTCCTCGTGCTCGTCCTCATCGCGCTCATCACCAAGGAGCCGGTCACCTGGGAGTGGCTGCTCTTCCCGGTCGCGCTGCTCATCGTGGTGGTCATGGGCCTGGGCATCTCCATGCTCATCTCCCGCGCCGTGCACGCCGTCCGGGACCTCGCCAACATCGTGCCCCTCATCACCCGGCTGCTGCGCTACGTCTCCGGGGTGTTCTTCTCCATCCAGGTGCGCTTCGCCACCATCGACGACGCGCCCCGGTGGGTGGGCCTGCTGCTGGAGTACCAACCCGTGGCGGTGAGCCTCACGCTGGTCCGGGAGACCCTGCTGCAGGGCTTCGAGCTGCGCTGGCAGACGTGGGCCGTCGCGGCCGGATGGGCGGTCGTGCTCTTCGTCAGCGGCTTCGTCGTCTTCTGGCGGGGGGAGGGGACGTATGGCCGAGCCTGAGGACACCGGCGCGGGCGGGGGCGCGACGCCCGCCACGGGGGGCGAGCGGATCCCCTCGGTCATCGTGTCGCACGTCGACATCCGCTACCGCATCTACGGCAGCCCCAAGCGCCCGGAGGAGACCGACGAGGAGGGGGCCGTGCGCCGCCTGCTCAGCCGGGGCGGCCAGGCGGGCCTGGGGGTGCAGGAGGTGCACGCGGTCAAGGACGTGTCCTTCGTCGCCTACCGCGGGGAGTCGATCGGCATCATCGGCCGCAACGGGTCGGGCAAGTCGACGCTGCTGCGCTCGGTCGCGGGGCTGGTGCCGCCGAGCAGCGGGACCATCTGGCTGGGGGGCCGGGCCGCCCTGCTCGGCGTCAACGCGGTGCTGCAGAAGAAGCTCAGCGGTCGCGACAACATCTGGATCGGGGCGCAGGCCCTCGGCCTCACGCCGGCGCAGGTGCGCCGGCGGATGGACGACATCGTGGAGTTCGCCGACATCGGCGACTTCATCGACCTGCCGATGAGCAGCTACTCCAGCGGGATGGCGGCCCGGCTGCGGTTCGCGATCTCCACCGCCGTGGTCCCCGACATCCTCATCGTGGACGAGGCGCTGGCCACGGGTGACGAGCACTTCCGGGCGCGGGCCACGGAACGCATCGAGCAGATCCGCGAGCAGGCCGGGACGGTCTTCATCGTGGCCCACAGCCGCAAGCGGATCAACCAGCTGTGCACGCGGGTGCTGTGGATGGACGACGGCCGGCTGCTGGGGGACGGGCGCCCCTCGGTCGTCAACGGTCTCTACGGCCGCAAGTACGGCCGGCACCGCCAGGTGTGGAAGGAACGCTACGAGGAGATCGAGCGGGTCATGACCGAGCAGGGCCCGGAGGCGGCCCGTGAGCTGCTGCGCAGGTGGGAGCCGGAGGGGAACTGGTGAGGGCACGCCGGATCCTCGTCGTCACCGTCGTCCACCACCCGGACGACGCGCGCATCCGGCACCGCCAGGTCGCCAGCCTGCTGGCCGCCGGCTGGGAGGTGACCTTCGCCGCGCCGTTCAGCGGTCACGGGGTCGACCGCCCCACGGACGTGACGAGGCTCACGACGGTCGACGTCACCCGGTCCACCGGACGCCGCCGGCTCGCCGCCCAGCGGGACGCCCGACGGGTGCTCCGCGAGCTGGGCCCGCGCCACGACGTGGTGCTGCTGCACGACCCCGAGCTGGTCCCGGCCACCCTGGGCGTCTCGCTGCCGGTGACGGTGTGGGACGTGCACGAGGACACGAGGGCCGTCGTGGCCCTGCGCTCGTGGGTGCCCGACCGGCTGCGCGGACCCCTGTCGTCGGTCGCCTCCGCGCTCGAGCGCAGCGCCGAGCGGCGCATGGTCCTCATCCTGGCCGACGAGGAGTATGCCGACCGGTTCGCCCAGGAGCACCTCGTCGTCCCCAACACCACCCCGGTGCCGGCCGACCCGCCCCCGGCCGGGACCCCGGACGAGCGGGGGCGCCTGCGCGTCGTCTACCTCGGCAGCCTGGCCCGCGAGCGCGGTGTCGCCGAGCTCGTCGCCGTGGGCGAGCAGCTGCACCGCCGCACCGGCGGTCGGGCGGTGCTGCAGGTCGTCGGCCCGGCGCACGGCGCCGCCGTCACCGCGCAGCTCGAGGCGGCCCAGGAGCAGGGCCACCTGGAGTGGACGGGGTTCCTGCCGGCGCGGGAGGCCTTGGGTCGCCTGGACGGGGCGCTCGCCGGGCTGTCGCTGCTGCACGACGTCGCCAACTTCCGGCCCAGCATGCCCACCAAGGTGGTCGAGTACATCGCCCACGCCGTCCCGGTCGTCACGACGCCGCTGCCGCGGGCCGTCGACCTCGTCGAGCGCAGCGCCGCGGGCGTCGTCGTGCCCTTCCACGACGTGGAGCAGACCGTGCAGACCCTGCTCGGCTGGGTCGAGGACCCGGCGGCCGCCGCGGCCCTCGGCCGCCAGGGGCACGCCCTCGCCGCCCGCGACCTGGACTGGTCCGTGCACTCACGCGTCTTCGTCGACGCCATGGGCCGGCTCGCCGACGCGCCCCGCTGAGGGCGGCCGAGCCCCTGCGGCGGCGATCGCGTAGACCTCGTCGTAGCGGGCCGCGATCGCGGACCAGGTGCGGTGCTCGCGCACCCAGGCCCGTGCGGCCAGCGCCATGGCCGTGCGGCGGGCGGGGTCGTGCAGCAGGTCGGCGAGCACGTCGGCGAGCGCCTCGGCGTCCCCCGGGGGGAAGGTCGCGCCGCGCTCGCCCCCACCGACGATCTCCAGCAGGGCGGGGAGCGCCGAGACGACGAGCGGCAGCCCCATCGACATGGCCTCGTAGGGCTTGAGCGGGGTCACCAACCGCGCCGCCCGCTCGTCGATCCGGGGCACGACGAAGACGTCAAGGAGGGCGTAGTAGTCACCCACCTCCTCGTGCGGGACCTGCCCGGTGAGGACGACGTGGTCGCCGACGCCCCGCTCGGCGGCCAGCCGCTCCAGGGTCTCCTGGCGCTCGCCACCGCCGACGAGCAGCGCGCTCACGGGCAGGCCGCGCCCGCGCAGCACGGCCACCGCCTCGACCAGCGTCTCCTGGCCCTCGCGCGGGTGGTCCAGGTTGCTCACGTAGCCGACGACCAGACCCTCGCCCAGCCCGAGCCGCTCGCGCAGGTCCGCCCGGGGGGCGCGGGGTCCGATCGTCTCCGCGTCCACCCCGTTGGGGACGACCACCACCCGCGCCGGGTCCGGCGTCCGGCCGGCCCGGGTCGGGGGGCGTCGCACGATGTCCTCACGCATGGACTCGCTGAGGGTCACCACCGCGTCGGCCTCGGTGAGGACCCGGGTCTCCAGCTCGCGCCGCAGCCGGTAGAGCTCGCTGCGGGTCGCCCGCTCGACGTCCGAGGTCCAGACCGCCTCGAAGAGGCCGCGGACCTCGTAGACGACCGGTATGCCGGTGGCGCGGCCGACGGCGAGGGCCACCAGCGCGAGCTCGTAGCCGCGGTGCCCGGAGTGCGCGTGCAGGACGGCGGGCCGGTGCTCGGTGACGACGTCGAGCAGGCGTCGGGCGAAGGCGTCGAGGTGCTCGTCCGGAGCCTCACGGTCCGGCCCGTCCGTACGGGTGAGGCGCAGGTGGGGGACGCCGCCCACGTCCTGCACCGGTGGGGCGGGCTCGCCCGGGAAGTCGAGGGCGGTCGCGGCCAGCACGTCCTCGCCGGCGCGTCGCCGCTCGCGCAGGAGGTAGAACGAGCGCACGGCATACCCGCTGGTGCGCTGCGGCAGGGAGGCCTTGAGCACGTGCAGCACCCGGCCGGGGACCGGGTCGACCGGCCGGGGAGCGAGGTCGCCGGGCCACCAGTCGGGGTCGAACTCGCGCAGCCGGCCCTCCTGCTCGCGGACCAGCCTCGCCACCAGCGGACGGTCGTCGGTCGCGGCCCAGCGGCGCAGGACGGCCAGCCGGGCGGTGGGCTCCCCGGCCCGGGTCGCGGTGAGGGCGGCCTGCTGCAGCACCGCCGTCCCGACCGCGTCGTCCGGGCGCTCGAGCAGCTCGTGGACGAGGGCCATCGCGCGCTCGTGCTCGCCGGCCCGGGTCCGGTCCGCGAGCCGCCCGATGTCGCCCAGGACGGCCTCGCGCAGGGTCGCGGCGGCGTCGTCGGCCGGCGCCTCCCCGCGCAGCGACCCGAGCCCGGGCACCACCTCGACGTCCACCCCCGGTGCGAGGTCGCGGACCCGGTCGTGGGACGCGTCGTCCTCGACGAGCAGACGCTCCACCGCTCCGGTGTCGAGCAGCGGCAGCCACGGGGCGCACCGGTCCTCCGGGCGCAGCAGGACGAGGAGGCGGGCGTCGGCCGGGGAGACCAGCGAGGCCAGGACGGCGCGCTGGTCGGCGCCGTCGACGAGGACGACGTCGGGCTGCCCGTCCCGCACCGCCGCGGTGAACGAGGGGTAGGCCGCACCCGGCACGCCGAGGCCGGCCCGCAGCCGTGCCTCCACGAGGGCGTCGGGGACCCCGTCGCCGCGCAGCGGGGAGGGGACGGCGCCGTCGCCACCGCCGAGCAGGGTGACGTCCACCACCGGGGAGGCCCGCAGGGTCGCCCGCAGGGCCGGGCCGGAGCCCTCCTTCGGCAGCACGAGCACCCGGTGGTGCTGGCTCTCCGCCGGGGGGCCCGCCTCGTCCGTCGCGGTCGAGGGGTCGGCGGCCGCCGCACCCGTCACGGCGGGGACGGGGTCGGTGAGCGCCCTGCCCGTCCGGCTGCCGCGCAGCAGGTCGCGGGACGCCGTGCCCCCTCGGGCAGCGAGCAGGCGCAGCGCGAGGGCCGCCCAGCGCGCGGCGGTGCCGGGCTCGGTGTCCAGCAGGCCGTCGGCGGCGGCGAGCAGGTCCGTCCCGGCCTCGGCGGCCTCGACGGCCCGGGCGTCGCGGTCGCCGCGCGCGAGCGCCGACCAGGCGCGGAGGACGACGTCGTGCGCACCGAGCAGCGGCGTCACGGACCCGAGCAGGACCTGCCGCTGCTCCTCGTCGAGCGTCGTCCAGGGCACCTGCCGGGCCCGGTCGCGCACCTCGGGCGTCGGCGGGCGTCCTGGAGCAGGCGCCCGGCCGCGCACAGGGCGTCGAGCTCGTCCTGGGGCAGGCTCGCGCGGCGTCTCGGGGGCCCGGCGGGGAGCCACCCCAGCGCCAGCTGCGCGGCCGTCTCCCGCACCGGTCGTGGCCCGGTCACGACACGGGCGGTCGGCGAGAGCTCCCGCGCCCTGGCGCCGACCGTCTCCGCCCCGGGCCCCAGGACGAGGACGAGGCCCGCCGAGCGCACGGCCGGGGCGAACCGCGGGTCCAGGCGCACGGCCAGCGAGGCCTCCGTGGCGGCCGGCAGCAGCCGGCCGGCCACCCGCAGCGGGGCGCGCTGCCAGCGGGGTCGTCCGTGCCCGGCCTGCAGGACCGTCCCGCCGGGGACGGTCGGCTCACCGGGACCGGTCTGCAGGACGGTGACCGAGGGGAGCAGGACCCCGAGGTCGCGGGCCAGCCCGGCGGCGCGGGCGTCCGGGTCACGACCCACCAGGAGCACGGTCACCGGCTGCTCGCGCGGTCCGTCGGCCGCGGGGTCAGGAGGCACCGCGGACCCCCGACGTCGGTCCCGGGGCCACGTCCAGGGCGCCGGACCGCCCGGCGGGGACGGGGTCGGGCGAGGCGTGCCGGTGATCGGGCGCGTCCTCGGGGGCGCGGAGGTCCACCCCCGGCAGCGCCCGGTGCAGCGCGGCCGCCTCGGCCTCGTCCAGCCACGGGGCGACGACCCACCGGGGCCGGACACCCCACCAGGACCGCAGCAGGTCGGAGGCACCCAGGAGGTCCTCGGGGAGGCCCGAGGGCCCGGGGCGCACGCTCTCGGTGCTGAGCCAGACCTCGACCGCGCCAGCCTGCACGCGCATCCCCTGACCGGCCAGGAGGGCCAGGACCGAGAGGTCGAGGACGACGAGCCGGTCCACGGCGATGTCGTCGGTCCGGGCCAGCAGCCAGGCCCGGCCGTCCAGCAGGGCGTCGTCGAGGCCCCGGTCCAGCTCGGCGCGGCGCACCCCTGCCGCGGCGTGCCCCTCCTGGTGCCACAGGCCGACCCGCTGCCCGGGCGGGTCGGTCCGCAGCCGCCCTTGCAGCCAGGCGCTCGCGCGGCTGGTCGGGGGTGCCGAGAACGACCCGAGGTAGGCCGTGGCCAGCCGGTCCGGGACGAGCGCACCGACGGGGAGCCCGCGGGTCCAGCCCCGGGGGACGGGGAAGGGCAGCGCGGCCAGGGTGGCGTCGTCGACCGTGACCGCGCCCTCCTCGCGCCGCCACCTGCTGAGCCGACGGTGCCAGGCCATGAAGCTGGAGCGGAAGGCGCGGCGCTCGGGTGCGGCCCAGGAGAAGGTGAAGTCGCCGCGGGAGAGCGAGCCGGCCCGCAGCCGGGTCACCGCCAGGGGCAGCTCGACGTCGACGATCTGACCCTCCACCCGGGCCACCCGCTCGGCGAACTCGGAGTCCGCTCCCTTGCGCACCGGCAGGAAGCCGCCGGTGCGCTCCAGGATGCTGCGGCGCAGCAGCAGCGAGGAGGCGTTCTCGCGCACCGCGCGGTAGCCCAGCCACTGGTGGGTCAGGTCGTCCTTGGCCCGGACCGCGAGGCTGCGGCTCATCGGGGCCTGCGGCCCGGCGTCGGCCAGGGCCTGCACCTGGTGCTCGATGCGGCTCGGGTGGGACCAGTCGTCGGCGTCCTGGAAGGTGATGAGGCTGCCCCGCGAGGCCTCGATCGCCGCGGCCCTGCCGAGGTAGGAGCCCCCGTTGTGCTCCATCGTCAGGACCCGGACCCGGGGGTCGAGCGCTGCCGCCCGCGCGTAGACGTCCGCGTAGTCGGGCCCCGAGCAGTCGTCGACGACGACGATCTCCAGCTCGGGGTAGGTCTGCTCGGTGATGGAGCGCACCGCGGTCAGCAGCCCGGTGTCCGGGCGCCAGCTGGGCATGATGACGGTGACGAGCTCCCCGGCGGTGGCCGCCCCCGGCACCGGCCCCGGCGCCGCGAGGCGGTCGAAGGGGCTGGGCGGCCCGCCGACGTCGACCGCGTCGTCACGACCGACCGCGCGCAGCCGCGGCACGGCGAGCCCCCGCTCGGCGAAGCGGGTGCCCAGCAGCCGCTCCCAGCCGGCCTCCGGCAGGGCCACGGTGCTCGCGCCGTGGGGGTTCGCCAGGTCCACCCGGAGATAGAGGTCGGCATCGGGGTGCAGCCCCTCGACGTCCGGCAGCAGCTGCTGCAGCTGCGCGTGGTGACCCGCGAGGTAGAGCGTCTGCAGCGCGGTCATGCGCAGCTGCGCGGAGACCCACGACAGGCCGTCGGCGCGCCACAGCGTCTCCACGACGAGGGCGGCGGCCCGCAGCTCCTCCTGGGAGCGCAGCAGACCCGCCCACACGAAGGCGACCCCCGCGAGCGCCCGCCGCTGCGGGGTGCCGCGCAGGCCTACCGTCGGCACCCCGTCGGCGAGGACCGCGGCGAGCAGGGTCGAGGCCGTGTGCCCTCCCGCGGTGGCCCGCTCGGCGAGCACCTCGAGGGCGTCCGGCGAGCGGTGCCGCAACGCCAGGTGGAAGAGCGCGGCCGGGTCGTCCCCGGCGGGACCGTGCCCGAGCTGCCAGGCGAGCCACGACGGGACCGGATCGGTGCTCATGGGGTGGACAGGTCTCCCTCGTGGGCTCTCGGGTGCGTCGTGCCGGGCCGGGGCGCCCGGCCCCGGGGTACAGTGAACACCGTCTGGCCCGGTGCCGGAACCCCGACACCCCACCCCGTGCAGGAAGGTCCGTCGCGTGCCCGTCCGCCTCGTCCCCGTCGTCGGCACCGCCCTCGGGCTCGTCCTCGCGGGGGTGCTCGTCCTCGGCGTGGCGGTCGACAGCCCGGTGCTCGCGGCGCTCGCCGGAGGGCTCCTCGGGGTGGCCGTCCTCGCGGTCGCGCTGGACTCGTGGCGGCGCGTCCGGAGCCTGCGGACCTACCTGCGCGACGAGATCCGGGCCAGCAGGGCACCGGCCCCGCCCACGGTGGCGGCCGGGCCCTCGGAGTCCGACCTCCTGGGGGCCGTGCAGCTGCTCCAGGCGCAGTACACCGGCCGGCTGGACCGGATGCAGGCGGCGCTGGACGACGCGCTGGCCCGGGCGGGCGCTCAGGCCGACCACGACCCGCGGTGAGCACGACCCGCGTGGCCACCACGAGGGGGGTGGCGGCCGACCACGCGCGCATCGCCGGCCGCCGGTCGAGGGCGCTGGTCGCGACGGCTGCTGGACCCGGTCGGTGCACAGCCGGGAGGTCCTGGCCGAGGCGGCCTGGCCCGGGCACGTCCCCGCCGACCTGGCCGGCTGGGCGGAGCGCGGTGCCGGGGCCGGGGTCCCCGACGACGCCGACCCGCTCGCGTGGCCGACCACGCGCGCGTGCTCGCCGTCCAGACCGCTGACCCGCAGGACATCGCCGTCGCGCGCGGGCTGCTCGAGCAGCTCGTGGCCTCCCCCCACGCCGCGGTGCTGCGCCGGGAGCACGTCGAGATGCTGGCCCAGCTGCGGGTCCTGGGCGGCGACCCCCGCGGCGCCGTCGACCTGGCCTCCGACCGCCGCGTGCGTCCCGGCGTCACCTCCTCGGTGCGGGCCGACGCCCTGCACCCCCGGCTCGACCCCGGGCGGCGGAGAGGGCGAGCGGTGGGCGGCGGCCTTCTCCGCCGCCCTCGGCAGCGGCCGGCTCGCCCCCTTCCTTCCACCCGGGGCCGGTGCCGCGCCGGACCTCGACACCCTGCGCACCCGGGCCGCCGACCCGGTCGCCGGGAACGGTCTGGTGACCGTCCTCATGAGCAGCTACCGGCCCGGCCCCCCGCTGCTCACGGCGGTCCGCTCGGTGCTCGCGCAGACCTGGGGCGACCTGGAGCTGTTCGTCGTGGACGACGCCTCCGGGGACGAGGAGACCGCCGGCCTGCTGGCCGAGGTGGAGCGCCTGGACCCCCGGGTCCGGGTGGTCCGCAAGGCGGTCAACGGCGGCACCTACCGCGCCCGCAACACCGCCCTGCGTCTGGCCCGCGGCGACTACGTCGTCGTCGTCGACTCCGACGACTGGTGGCACCCGCAGACCCTTGAGGTCTGCCTGGGGCCGCTGCTGGCCGACCCCGGTCTGCTCGCGACCCGGGCGCAGGGCGTGCGGGTCACCCCCGACCTCGTGCTCACCCGGCCCGGCTACCTGCCCCGCTTCGCCTCGGCCGCGACCGTGCTCTTCCGGCGCCTCCCGGTCATGAACCGCATCGGCTTCTTCGACCCCACCCGCAAGGGCGCCGACACCGAGTTCACCCGTCGTCTGGAGGCCGCCTACGGGCCGGTGGTGCGGGACGTCGAGGAGACCACGACCATCCTGCGCGGCGGGACCGCCACGCTGTCCTCGGAGGAGTTCGCGAACGGCTACCGGCACCCCGCGCGCCAGCTCTACAAGGCGCTCTACACCCCCTGGCACGACGCCGTCCGCGCCGGTGAGGACACGGCATACCTCGACCCCGAGGCGCCGCGCCGCGTCCCGGAGCCGCTGCGCTGGGCCCGGCCCCCCCACCCCCTGCTCGACGCCCGGCCGCGCGAGCTCGACCTCGTCGTGGCCGGCGACTGGCGCAAGTTCGGCGGGCCGCAGCGCTCGATGGTGGAGGAGATCCGGGCGGCTCGCGAGGCGGGACTGCGGGTCGGCGTCATGCACCTGGAGGCGCTGCGCTTCATGTCGGCGCAGGACCAGCCGCTGGCCGCCCCGTTCACCAAGATGGTGCGCTCCGGCGAGGTCGCCTGGGTGCTGCCCGACGACGACGTCGACATCGACGTGCTCCTGGTGCGCTACCCGCCGATCCTGCAGTACCCCCCGGTGCTCGCCCGCGCCGCGCGCGTGCGTCACCTGCTCGTCGTGGCCAACCAGGGCCCGCTGGAGCCCGACGGCAGCGACCAGCGGTACGTCGTGACCGACGTCACCGAGCGGGCGGGCGCGCTCTTCGGGGGCGCCGGTCACCTGGGTCCCGCAGAGCCCGACCATCCGCCGCGTCCTGCGCGAGCAGGACCCGGAGGTGTCGTTGACCTCGTGGGACAACCCCGGGCTCATCGACGCCGACGCCTGGGCGGTGCGGCCCACCGACCGGCCCCCCGGCGCGTCCGGGACGGTCGTGGTCGGGCGGCACTCCCGCGACGACCGGATCAAGTTCCCCCCGACGTGGGAGGAGCTGCGGCGAGGGTATGCCTTCGGTCCCGGCCACGAGGTGCGCGTCCTGGGCGGCGAGCAGACCGTCGCGTCGTTGCGCGCCGCCGCCGAGGACCCGGGGGAGGAGCCGGACGGCTGGACGGTCCTGCCCGCCACCACCGAGGACGTCCGGCCCTTCCTCGCGGGTCTGGACTTCTACGTCTACCTCGACAACCCGGACGCCCACGAGGCCTTCGGCCGGACCCTGCTCGAGGCGGCCGCCAGCGGTGTCCTCGTCATCGCCCACCCCAAGCACCGGCCCACCTTCGGCGACCTCCTCGACTACGCGGCACCGGGGGAGGCGCAGGCCCTCGTGGCGCGCTACACCGCGGACCCGGACGCCTACCGCGAGCGGGTGGAGCGCACCGCGGCCCTCGTGCGCGAGCGCTACGGCCACGCCGGCTTCGTGGACCGTCTGCGACCGCACCTGTCGGGAGCCCCGTCCCGGACCCAGGAGCCGGGTGCCCGGGAGGCGCCCGAGGTCTCCCCCGTCCGGGTCCCGCTGCGCAGCGCCGGTGACGGCACCCGTGCGGACGCGCTCGTCGTGGAGCACACCGGGCTCGCCGGGACCGAGCTGCGGGGCTGGCTCGCGGGCCACGTGCCGGACCCGCCGGGGCCGGCGTGGACCCCCGGGCCGCTGCTGGCCGGGGCACCGCCCGCGGTCCGGGGCGTGCGCCTCCACCAGGGCGGCCTGACCCTGACCGCCGACCGGGCACCGGCGACGACGCCCCGCCCGGACCCGCCGAGCCCGGCCCGGACGGCCGGGCCGGCACCACCGCGGCTGCGCTCGCGCGGCGGCTCTGGGGCACCCCGCCGCCGGGCTGGCTGTGGCGGGCGACCCCCCGGCACACGACGGCCACGACGACCACGACCCCCGAGGAGACGTCATGAACCTGCGCCGTGAGGTCCTCCGACGCATCGCGCCGCTGGAGAAGCGGGACGCCGAGCTGCGCCGGCGCAACCAGCGCATCCGCACGCTGGAGGCCGAGCGCGAGGCGCTGGAGACGGCGCTGGCGGCCGAGCGGGAGCGGGCGGCGACCCTGGTGGACCCGGCCGAGCTCGCCCTGCGCTCCAGCTTCACCCAGCACCTCGTGACCCTGCGACGGGTGACCGTCGGGCTGCGCGAGCTCGACCCCGGGCGCCGCCACCCGTTGCGCCAGGTGCCGTTCAAGCTGCGCAACTACCGCCTCGCCGCCAGCCACGGCATCCCCACCCCCCGCATCCTCGGGGTGTGGGAGGACCCGGCCGGCATCGACCTGGACGCCCTTCCCGACGAGGTGGTCGTCAAGTCCGACGGGGGCGCGGGCAGCCACGGGGTGCTGCCGTTGCGGCGGGTCGCCGGAGGCGGCTACCAGACCCTCGACGGGGTGCTCTCGCTGAGCGCGGACGAGGTGCGGGAGCACTTCACCTCCCGCGCGGCGCAGCAGCGGATCAGCGGACCCTTCTTCGCCGAGGAGGTGCTCCGTCAGCCCGGGGGCGGCCCGATCCCGGACGACGTGAAGATCAACGTCAGCTACGGGGAGGTGCAGCACGTCATGCTCCGGCGCGTCTCCCGGCACGGTCACCTGCGGTCCATGGGGTACCGCTACGTCGACGCGGAGGGGGCGGAGCTGGGCGCCGTCATGATCGGGCGCGAGGACGACTCCGCCGTCCCCGTGCCGCCGAACCTGCCGGAGATGGTCGAGATGGCCCGGCACCTCTCCCTCGCCACCGGGCTGCCCTTCATCCGGGTGGATCTCTACGGCACCGAGCGCGGGGCGGTGCTGGGCGAGCTCACCCGGACCCCGGGTGGTCGACAGCCGTTCCGCGCCGACCACGACGAGCGGATGGGTCTCGGGTGGGAGGCGGCCGCCAGCCGCCTCGAGCTCGACCTCGTGGCCGGTCGACCCCCGGGCATCCTGCACGGCGAGCACCCGATGCCCGAGCTCTACCCCGAGGGGCACGTCTCCCGCTCGGCCGACCCCGGGGCGTGGGCGCCGCGGGTCGCGCCCTGCGCGCAGTGCGGATGAGCCCGCTCAGCGCCCCGGCGCCGGGTCCTGCGGCAGCTCCCAGCTGATCTCCTCCGGCGGGGTCGTCGTGATCCCGAGCCGGGTGAGCTCGTGGTGGAGCACGGGGGTGAGCGAGCGCACGTAGGTCGCGGTCAGGTGGCTGCCCTGACGGTTGACGACGACGCCACCGACGACGGGCGCGCACCCGTCGAGCCGCTCGGGCGCGGGACAGACCCAGGGCAGCAGCTCCACCAGCGGGGCGTCGAGCCGCCCGGCCACCTCGGTGAGCAGGCGGGTCCCGGACGCCGGGGCGGCCGGGCTCCAGCACGGGGTGATGTCCTCGCGGTGCTGGTCCAGGCACTCGAAGCTGCTGACCCCCTCGGCCACCCCGCGCGGTTCGGGCAGCGGGGTGTCGGCGACCAGGACGACCCGGGCGCCCCGGTCGGTGGCCGGCTGCAGCAGGTCGACCATCGAGCCGGCGAGCTCTGCGGGGTAGCCCTGCCCCACCGACGTGAGGACGAGGTCGGGGGCGTTCCCGGCCTCGCCCAGGTGCTGCGAGAGCATCCGGTTGTAGTCGTGGCACTCCGGCGACCGGCCCTCCGCGACGAAGCCGCACGCCGACTTCGTGTAGAACCGCACCCGCCAGCCCTCCTTCAGCCCGATGGCGTGCAGCGCCGAGCTCCACTGCTCCATCTTCGAGTCGCCGACGACGGCCACCTGCAGGTCCCCGTCGGGGTCGCCGAAGGTGCAGTCCTGAGCGCTGGGCAGCCCGGTGCCGCTCGTGCTCACCTGGCAGCCCGCGCGGTAGGCGAGCGAGATGTCCTCGTCGGCCACGGCCGGGTCGGGGACGGGCTGGTCGACCTGGCCGGTCACGGCTCCCGGGTCGTCGACCAGCCCCAGCTGCGCGGTGCCGCGGCTGTCCGGGTCGACCAGGGCGAGGGCGCCCACGGACGCCCGCGCCGCGGCCGCGTCCGGCTCCTCGAGGGAGGGCGCGCTCGCCACGAGCGCGGCCGCCAGGGCGGCCGAGGTGGCCATCGCCGCGGCCCCGGCCAGGAGCGCGGGCCGGGGCGACCGGGTGAGCACCGGGGAGTAGCGCAGCGGGTTCTCGACGAGGTGCAGCGTGAGCCAGGCCAGGAGGACCGCCAGCAGGGCCACGCCCAGGCGCAGCGGCATCCCGGCCCCCGGCACCCGCTCGGCGAGCAGCTGCAGCAGCGGCCAGTGCCAGAGGTAGAGGCCGTAGGACAAACCACCCACGAGGCGCAGCGGCGCGACCCCGAGCAGCCGCGCGACCGGTGAGCCCCCGGGGTGGAGGCCGGCCGCGATGACGGCCGCCGTCGCGAGGGTGGGCAGCGCGGCTGCGGTGCCCGGCCACGGGGTCCCGGTGTCCACCGTGACGAGGGTGAGGGCGATGCCGACGACCCCGCCGGCGGCCAGCAGCGTGCGGGCGGCCTGCGGCAGCCGCTCCAGCGGGGTGAGGAGGACGAGCAGCGCGCCGACCCCCAGCTGCCAGACCCGGGTGGTGGTGGCGAAGTAGGCCTCGCCCGGCGAGGCCGCGGTCCGGACCACGGACCACGCGAAGCTGGCGAGCACCACGACGGTCAGCGCCAGGGTCAGCAGCGGCAGGAGCCGCAGCCCGTGCCGTCGGACCAGCCACAGCACGACGATGATGAGCAGCGGCCACACGACGTAGAACTGCTCCTCCACGGACAGCGACCAGTAGTGCTGCACCAGGGAGGGGTTCTGGTCCTCGGCGAGGTAGTCCACCTCGCGCCACGCGAGGAGCCAGTTGACGACATACCCTGTGGCCGCGAGGACCTCGGTGCCGAGGTCGGCGTGCCGGCCGCGCGGCAGGAGCAGCCACCCGGCCAGCGTCGTGACCACCAGCACCAGCGACGCCGCCGGCAGCAGCCGGCGCGCGCGGCGGGCGTAGAACCGGGGCAGCGAGATGCGCCCGTCCCGCCTGGCCTCGCGCACCAGCTGGCTGGTGATGAGGTAGCCCGAGATGACGAAGAAGACGTCGACGCCGGCGAAGCCGCCGCCGGACCCGGGCAGGCCCACGTGGAAGGCCAGCACCATGAGGACCGCGATCGCGCGCAGCCCTTCGATGTCCCCGCGCAGCCGGCTGGTGCCCGACGCGGGGGAGGCGACCCCGGCCCGCTGGGCGGTGCCGGCGGTCACCGGGCTCCCCCGGAGGGGCGCGGCGGCACGTCGTCCAGCGCGATGTCTCCCGGTGCCGCCTCGGTCAGGCCCAGGGTGCTGAGCTCGCGGTAGAGGAACGGGGTGAGGGAGCGGGCGTAGGTGTCGGTGAGGTGGCTGCCCTGCCGGTAGACCAGCTGGCCCCCCAGGGCGGCCGGACAGGTGCTCTCCTCCGGGCAGATCCACGGGTTGAGGTCGACGACCGGGGCCCCGGTGGCCTCGTGCACGGCCCGCAGGTGCGGCCGGCCGTAGGTGCCCCGGGGCGGGCGCTCGCAGGCCAGCAGGTCCTCGGGGTGCTCGGCCGCGCACTCGTAGGCCTGGTGGTCCGGGTGGGCGTTGTCGTCGACGACGACGACGTCGATCCCGGCGTCGGTGAGGGCGCGCGCGCCCTCAACCATGCCCTCACGCTCCGCCTCCTCGAAGCCGCCGGAGCCGATGAGCACGAGGTGCGGCGGGTCGGCCAGCAGCTGGCGCACGACCTCCTGGCCGAAGGCGTCGCACTCCGGCTCGGTCGCCCCGGCGACGGTGGGCGAGCAGGCGCTCTTGAGGTAGAGCTCGAGGCGCCAGGACTCGGCCTGCGCGATCGCCTCCAGCGCGGAGGCGTACTGCCCGAGCTTGGAGTCGCCCCACAGGGCGACGCGCGTGCCCGACCCGGTGTCGCCGTAGACGCACGACGGGTCCGGCGCCGCCACCCCCTGCTGCAGCTGGCAGCCGTCGGCGTAGTAGCCGGGCACGTCCTGCCGGGCCAGGGCCGGGTCGGGCTGGACCGGGCCGACCCGGTCGTAGGCCCGCCGGGGCAGCGCCACCGGCTCCCAGACGTCGGCCGAGGGGTCGGCCACGAGCGCGGCGGGACCCGGTGCCGTGGTGCTACCGAGGGTCGGTCGGGCGGCCCACGCGACGCCGGCGACCCCGGTCACCAGGGCCATGGCGGTGCCGGCGGCGAGCAGCGAGCGTGCCGGGCGCGCGCTGAGGCGGCGGCTGAAACGCACCGGGTCCTCGACGAGCAGGCGCAGCAGCCAGGCGAGCAGCACGGTGAGCAGGCCGATCAGGGTCAGCCCGGCCGGTCCCAGCGGGCCGCGCTGCTCCTCCACCAGGACCAGCAGCGGCCAGTGGACGAGGTAGATGCCGTAGGACAGCCCGCCGACCCACACCAGGGGCGGTAGCGACAGCGCCCGGCCCACGAGCGTGGTGGTGCCGGAGGTCCCGGCGGCGAGGAGCAGGACGCTGCCGACCACCGGCAGCAGGGCGGCCGTCCCCGGCCAGGGGGTGCCCGGACCGACGACGAGGACGGTGACGAGGACCAGGGCGAGCCCGGTCGCCGCGGCGACCTGAGCCGCCCGGGCCGGCAGGTGGCGCAGCGCGGGCACCGTGAAGGCCAGGAGGCCACCGGCGCCCAGCTCCCACAGGCGCGTGGGGGTGATGAGGTATGCCGTCTGCGGCGACTGCGCCGTGGCGACCACCGACCACCCCAGGGAGAGGGCGGTGACCAGGCCCAGGAGGGCGGCCAGGAGACGGCGCGGGGACGCGCCCGTGCGGGCGGCGAGCGCCAGGCCGAGGAGGACGAGCAGGGGCCACAGCAGGTAGAACTGCTCCTCCACCGCGAGCGACCAGTAGTGCTGCAGCGGCGACACCCCCGCGCCCTCGGCGAGGTAGTCGACCGAGCGGGCGGCGAGGACCCAGTTGACGACGTAGAGCGTCGAGCCGAGCACGTCGGCGACCAGGTCCGGTCGGCTGCTCGTCGGCAGCACGACCCAGCCGGCGGCGAAGGTCGCCGCGACGACCACCAGGGCCGCCGGGAGCAGCCGCCGGACGCGCCGGGCCCAGAAGCCGCCCAGGGACAACCGGCCGGTCCGGTCGATCTCCCTCAGCAGGATGCCGGTGATGAGGAAGCCGGAGATGACGAAGAAGACGTCGACCCCGGCGAAGCCTCCGCCGAGACCCGGGACCCGCAGGTGGTAGAGCAGGACCGCGAGGACGGCGAGCGCCCGCAGCCCCTCGATGTCGCGCCGTCGACCGCGCGCCGGGGAGGCGGAGGGGTCCGGGCGCGACATGGGCCCCATCGTGCCAAACGCCGGTGGGAGGACCCGCGTCGAGCGGTCAGTCCCGACCGTAGAGGTCGCGGGTGTAGAGCGTGTCGCCGAAGGTCTCGCTGTGCTCGTCGAGACGGTTGGCGATGACGATGTCGGCCATCTCCGCGAACGCGCCGAGGTCGCGCACGACGCGGCACCCCTGGAAGGTGTCGCGGTCGTAGGACGGCTCGTAGATGACGATCTCCACCCCGCGGGCCTGCAGCCGGGACATGACGCCCTGCACGCTGGAGGCGCGGAAGTTGTCGGACCCGGACTTCATGATGAGGCGGTAGATGCCGACCCGGCGCGGGTGCCGGTCCAGGATGTCGGCCGCGATGAAGTCCATCCGGGTGGTGTTGGCGTCGACCACCGCGGTGATGAGGGTCTGCGGGACGGTGCCGTAGTTGGCCAGCAGCTGGCGGGTGTCCTTGGGCAGGCAGTAGCCGCCGTAGCCGAAGCTGGGGTTGTTGTAGTGGGCGCCGATGCGGGGGTCCAGACCCACGCCCTCGATGATCTGGCGCGTGTCGAGGCCCCGGGTCACGGCATACGTGTCCAGCTCGTTGAAGTAGGCCACCCGCATGGCGAGGTAGGTGTTGGCGAAGAGCTTGATGGCCTCGGCCTCGGTGGAGTGGGTGAGCAGCACCGGCACGTCGGTGTCCAGCGCGCCCTCCAGGAGCAGGTCGGCGAACTCCTGGCCGCGCTCACCGGTGTCGCCGACGATGATCCGGGAGGGGTGCAGGTTGTCGTGCAGGGCGCGGCCCTCCCGCAGGAACTCCGGGCTGAAGATGATGGTCGCGCCCGGGTGCTCGGCCCGCAGCTGCTCGGTGTAGCCGACCGGGATCGTGGACTTGATGACGATCGCGGCGTCGGGGTTGGTGGCGCGCACGTCGGCGACGACGGACTCCACGCTGCGGGTGTCGAAGAAGTTGGTCTCGGTGTCGTAGTCCGTCGGGGTCGCGACCACCACCCAGTCGGCGTCGGCGTAGGCCTCCTGCGCGTCGGTGGTGGCGTGCAGGTCCAGCTCCCGCGTCGCGAGGTAGGCGCTGATCTCCGGGTCCTGGATCGGGCTGCGGCGCTCGTTGATGAGCGCGACCTTGGCCGGGTCGATGTCCAGCGCGGACACGCGGTGGTGCTGGGCCAGGACCACGGCGAGGGAGAGCCCCACGTATCCGGTGCCGGCGATGGCGATCTTCATGCCTCTCCTTCGGGTCGGTCGTGGCCAGTATGTCGCGGCGCAGGTGAGAACATCATGAGGCGGTGGGCGGGATTAGGCGTGGGTCCGCCGCGGCCGGTATCGTGGTCGGGTTCACCGCCGTCCGCGGCTCCGGGACCCCGGGGCCTGTGGACAGTTCCTGCGGGCGTGCCGCGACGATGGCATGCTGGCGGGGAAGCGGTGAGACGTGTGAAGCCCTCCTGTCACGGAGAGACCGTGACCGCTACAGACCGAAGGAGGTGGGTCCTCACCATGCGTCAGTACGAACTCATGATCATCCTCGACCCCGAGACCGACGAGCGCACCCTCCAGCCCACGCTGGAGAAGATGCTCGCCGTCGTCCCCAAGGACGGTGGCTCGGTCGACGAGATCGACGTCATGGGCCGGCGCCGCCTGGCCTACGAGATCAAGAAGCAGGCCGAAGGGATCTACGCGGTGGTCAACCTGACCGCGGAGCCCGCGACGGCCAAGGAGCTGGACCGTCAGCTCGGGCTCAACGAGTCCGTCCTGAGGACCAAGCTGCTGCGCCGCGACGCCTGAGCCTCGCGCCGCACCCCCCGCCCCGCCCGACCGCACGACCCGCGAAGGAGCACCTGACATGGCCGGAGAGACTCCGATCACCGTCGTCGGCAACCTGACCGCCGACCCCGAGCTGCGCTTCACCCCCAGCGGTGCGGCCGTCGCGAACTTCACCGTGGCCTCGACGCCGCGGCAGTTCGACCGGCAGACCAACGAGTTCAAGGACGGCGAGACGCTGTTCATGCGCTGCTCGGTCTGGCGCGAGGCCGCCGAGCACGTCTCGGAGTCGCTGCACCGCGGTGACCGCGTCATCGCCACCGGCCGGCTGGTCTCCCGCTCCTGGCAGACCCAGGAGGGTGAGAACCGCACCGTCATGGAGATGCAGGTCGACGAGGTCGGTCCGTCCATGCGGTATGCCACCGCCCAGGTCACCAAGGCCCAGCGCGGCCAGGGTGGCGGCGGAGGTGGCTGGCAGGGCGGCCAGGGTGGCCAGTCCGGCGGCCAGCAGGGCGGCTGGGGCGGCAGCTCCGGTGGCCAGCAGGGCGGCCAGTCCGGCCAGTCCGGCGGTCAGCAGTCCGGTGGCCAGTCGGCTCCGGCCAACGACCCCTGGGCCACCGGCGGGGCCAGCACCACTCCCGGTGGGGGCTCCGGCGGCTCCGGCGGGGGCTCGGGATGGGGCGGCGCGCCGTCCTACGACGAGCCGCCCTTCTGAACCGACCGCCCCACCACAGCACCACACCGTTCCATCACCACCATCCCGAGCGATGAGCTCGGGCTCTCACGAAAGGGGAGAGCACCACGATGGCCAAGCCCGTCATGCGTAAGCCGAAGAAGAAGGCGAACCCGCTCAAGTCCGCGAAGATCGAGTCGATCGACTACAAGGACACCGCGCTGCTGCGCAAGTTCATCTCCGACCGGGGCAAGATCCGTGCCCGTCGGGTGACCGGTGTCTCCGTCCAGGAGCAGCGTCGCATCGCCAACGCCGTCAAGAACGCCCGCGAGATGGCGCTGCTGCCCTACAGCAGCTCCGCCCGCTGAGCCGGCGAAGGAGCATCCACATGAAGATCATCCTCATCCAGCCCGTCACCGGCCTCGGTGACGCCGGCGACGTCGTCGACGTCAAGGACGGCTACGCTCGCAACTTCCTGCTGCCCCGCAAGGTGGCGACGCCCTGGACCAAGGGCGGCCAGAAGCAGGTCGACTCGATCAAGGCCG
This sequence comes from Serinicoccus chungangensis, assembly GCF_006337125.1. GTDB lineage: Bacteria > Actinomycetota > Actinomycetes > Actinomycetales > Dermatophilaceae > Ornithinicoccus > Ornithinicoccus chungangensis. The sequence goes on along the minus strand of NZ_CP040887.1, from coordinate 3,404,669 downwards.
CGCGCGACAAGCGCGCGGTCCGCAGCGCCGAGGACGCCGCCGCCGCCAAGGCCCGGCTCGAGGGCGCCGAGATCACCGTCGCCGCGCGCGCCGGCTCCGGCGGCCGCCTCTTCGGCGCCGTCACCCCCGGTGAGATCGCCGACGCGATCGCCGCCGGTGGTGGCCCGCAGGTCGACAAGCGCCGCATCGAGGTCCGTAGCCCGATCCGGAGCGTCGGCGAGCACGCCGTGCACGTGCGTCTGCACGAGGACGTCGCGGCCGACGTCACCGTGAGCGTCGTCGCCGGCTGACCGACGGCTGCGCGCACACCGCAGCGGACGGCCCCGTCTCCCCCCGAGGGAGGCGGGGCCGTCCGTCGTTCGTCGGCAGGGCTGACGGCCGTTCCTTGTCGGCAGCGCCTCCACCTGGTGGCGGTGTCGGTGCGAGGGCGAAGGCCAGCATTTGGGGAGGGCGCCGCGCCCCGATAAACTTGGTGGACGAGTCAAGCACCGAGGGGAGACCAGCGTGATCCTGGCTCTCCTGGGGGCGCACCTCGCCGCAGCAGTCGTCGCCCCCTCCCTCATGCGGGTCCTCGGCGGCCGGGCGTTCGCGGTGCTGGCGCTCGTGCCCGCCGCGTCCGCCGCCTGGCTCGCGACCCAGGCCGGTGGCGGCGGCGCCGTGCACGAGGAGTCCGTCGCCTGGGTCCCGGACCTCGGCCTGGCCCTCGCCTTCCGGCTCGACACCCTGTCGACGGTCCTCGCCCTCGTCGTCACGGTCGTCGGCGCGCTGATCCTGCTCTACTGCTCCCGCTACGTCGACCTGCGCACCACGGGGGGCAGCCCGGGTCTGCTCGGCGGGGCGCTCGTGGGCTTCGCCGGCGCCATGCTGGGCCTGGTCACCACGGACGACCTCCTGGCGCTCTACGTGTTCTGGGAGATCACGACCGTCCTGTCCTACCTGCTCGTGGGCTACCTCACCACCAGCGCCGCGAGCACCCGCGCCGCCCGCCAGGCCCTGGTGGTCACCGCGGGCGGGGGACTGGCGATGCTCGTCGGGGTCGTCATCCTCGGCGAGACGGCGGGCACCTACCGCATCAGCGAGCTCGTGGCCGACCCGGTCACCTCGACCGGCCCGCTGGTCGCCTGGGGCGTCGGCCTGCTGCTGCTGGGAGCGATCACCAAGTCGGCGCTGGTGCCGTTCCACTTCTGGCTCCCCGGGGCGATGGCCGCCCCCACCCCGGTGAGCGCCTACCTGCACGCCGCGGCGATGGTCAAGGCGGGTGTCTACCTCGTGGCCAGGTTCGCCCCCGGGTATGCCGACCTCCCGGTCTGGCAGGTCCTGGTGCTGGGGCTCGGGGCGGGCACCATGCTCCTGGGCGGGGTCCGCGCGACCCGCCAGCTCGACCTCAAGCTGCTGCTGGCCTACGGCACGGTGAGCCAGCTCGGGATGCTGGTCCTCCTGCTGGGCTACGGCACCGAGGGTGCCGCGCTGGCCGGGCTCACCCTGCTCCTCGCGCACGCGCTCTTCAAGTCCGCGCTCTTCCTCACCGTCGGGGCGATCGACCACGCCACCGGCACCCGCGACATACGCCACCTCCGCGGGGTCGGTCGTCGCGCACCCTGGCTCATGGTGGCGGGGACCCTGGCCGCCGCCTCGATGGCCGGACTGCCGGTGCTGCTCGGGTTCGTCGGCAAGGAGGCGGCGCTCACGTCCCTGCTCACGCCGGCGGCCGGGTGGGCCTCGCTGCAGGGGGTGGCCGCGGTGGCCTTCGTGCTCGGCTCGGTGCTCACCATGGCCTACTCGCTGCGCTTCGTGTGGGGCGCCTTCACGGACGGCGCGCGCCCGCCCGCGGGTGGGCCGGTGTCGGTGGCCCCGCGCGCCCACGCCTGGCACGCCCCCGGGGCCGTGCTCGTGGGGATCCCGTTGGTGCTGGCGCTCACCGGCCTCCTGCTGGGGCCGACCTCGACCTGGCTCGAGCAGGGGCTGGAGGGCTACTCCGCCACCGCGCAGCGGGTGGCGAGCACCGGACCGGAGGTCCACCTGGGCCTGTGGCACGGGGTCAACGTCCCGCTGCTCGTCTCCGTCGGCGTGTGGGTCCTCGGCGGCTTGTGGTTCTGGCTCCAGGCGCGTCGACCCGCCGAGGTGCCGATCCCGCTTTCGCCCTTCGACGCCGCCCGGGCCTACCACGGCCTGATGCGGGGCCTGGACCGGCTCGCGCTGGAGACCACGGGCTTCCTGCAGCGTGGCTCGCTCCCGCTGCTGCTGGGGACGATCTTCACCGTGCTGGTGCTGCTGCCCGGCACGCAGCTGCTGCTGGGGGCGAACCGTTGGCCGCAGCGCGACCAGCTGCGCCTGGCCGAGAGCGCGGCGCAGGTCGCGGTGGCGGCCCTGGTGGTCGCCTCGGCCGTGCTGGCCGCGCGGGCCCGTCGCCGGCTGCGGGCGGCGTTCCTGGTGGCGGTGACGGGCTACGGCACGGCCATCCTGTTCCTGCTCCACGGCGCCCCGGACCTGGCGCTCACCCAGATCCTCGTCGAGACCGTGTCGCTGGTGGTGCTGGTGCTCGTCCTGCGCCGGCTGTCCGGTCGCTTCCCCGACGACCCGAGCACCCTGACCCGCCGGCTCCGGGCGCTGCTCGGCGTCGCGGTGGGGGTCGTCGTGGGCGCGACCACGCTGGTGGTCACCGCCTCCCGGGTCCACGCCCCGGCCGCCGGGGACCTGGCCGAGCGGTCCGTCGACTACGGGGCCGGCCGCAACATCGTCAACGTCATCCTCGTCGACGTCCGGGCCTGGGACACGATGGGCGAGCTGTCCGTGGTGCTGGCCTGCGCGACCGGCGTGGCCAGCCTGGTGTTCCTCCGCGAGGAGGCCATGGACCGCGTCCGGGCCGGACTGCGCAGCGCCCGCGGCGACCGGGCCGGGATGCGGGCGGGCACCTCCGAGACCACGGGGGCCATCCTGCCCAGCCGCCGTATCTCCGGCATCCTCGCGCTGGACCCGGAGCGGCGCTCGGTGATCCTGGAGGTGGTGACCCGGCTGGTCTTCCACACGATCCTGCTGTGGTCGGTCTACCTGCTCCTCTCCGGCCACAACCAGCCCGGCGGCGGCTTCGCCGCCGGCATCGTGGCCGGGCTCGCCCTCTGCCTGCGCTACCTCGGGGGTCGTGGCTACGAGCTGCGGGCCGCGCTCCCGGTGATGCCTGCCGTGCTGCTCGGCAGCGGGCTGTTCATCGCCGCCGGGTCCGCCGTGATCCCCATGCTCTTCGGCTCCGCGGCCCTGCGGACCTGGGACGCCTACCTCACCATCCCGCTGGTGGGCGAGGTGCACCTGGTGACCTCGCTGCTCTTCGACATCGGCGTCTACCTCGTCGTCATCGGCCTCATGCTCGACGTGCTGCGCAGCCTGGGCTCCGGCATCGACGCCCAGATCGCCCGCGAGCGCGAGCGTGAGGACGAGCGCGCCGAGGCGGAGGTGCGCCCATGACCGTCAACGTGACCCTCATCCTCGTGGCCAGCGTGCTCGTCGGCACCGGCGCCTACCTCTTCCTGTCCCGGTCGCTGGTGCGCGCGCTCATGGGCTTCCTGCTCATGGGCAACGGGGTCAACCTGCTGTTCGTCGTCGGCTCCGGCCCGGCGGGCTCGCCGCCCATCGTCGGCGCCGGTGACGGGGGCCCCATGGCCGACCCGGTGCCCCAGGCGCTGGTGCTGACGGCCATCGTCATCACCCTGGCGATGACGGCCTTCGTGCTCGCGCTCGCCCACCGGGGCTGGCAGGTGGGCCGGGACGACCTCGTCGCCGACGACACCGAGTCCGCCCGCATCCACGCCCGCGCCGAGGCCGACGACCTCGGCGGCCAGCCCGGTGCCCGTGAGCAGGCGGAGGAGATCGCCGCCGAGACCGAGCGCTCGGAGCGGGCCCACCACGGTCGCCGCGACGACGAGGCGCACGACGACGAGGGGGGCACCGCATGAGCGACGGCTACGCCTGGATGGTGCCCCTGCTGGTCCTGCTGCCGCTGATCGGCGCCGGGCTCACCCTGGCCGCGGCCGGGCGCACCGCCGTGCAGCGGGTGGTGAGCGTCACCGCGCTCTCGGGGATGACCGTGCTGGCCGGGGTGCTGCTGTGGGCCAGCGACACCCAGGGGCCCCAGGTGATGTTCGTCGGGGGCTGGGCCGCGAACGAGGGCATCGTGCTGGTGGTGGACCGGCTGGCGGCGCTCATGGTGATCGTCTCGACGATCGTCACGCTGGCGGTCCTCGCGTACTCGATCGGCCAGGGCGCGAGCGGATTCGACGAGGAGAGCGACGGGCACTCCCCGCTGCCGGTCTTCCACCCCACGCTGCTGGTGCTGGCGGCCGGGGTGACCACCACCTTCATCTCCGGCGACCTGTTCCACCTCTACGTCGGCTTCGAGATGCTGCTCTCGGCGAGCTTCGTGCTGCTGACGCTGGGTGGCACCGCCGAGCGGGTCCGGGCGGGCACGACATACGTGCTGGTCTCGCTGCTGTCCTCGATCATCTTCCTCGCGGCGATCGGGCTCACCTACGGAGCCACGGGCACCATCAACCTGGCCCTGCTCAGCGAGCGGCTCGGGGAGATCGCGCCCGGCACGGCCGCGCTGCTGCAGCTCATGCTGCTGGTCGCCTTCGCGGTCAAGGCGGCCGTCTTCCCCATGTCGGGATGGCTGCCCGACTCCTACCCGACGGCGCCCGCACCGGTGACCGCGGTCTTCGCCGGGCTGCTGACCAAGGTCGGCATCTACGCGATGATCCGCACCCAGACGCTGCTGTTCCCCGGGTCCTCGTTCAGCGACCTGCTGCTGGTGGCCGCGCTGCTCACGATGATCGTGGGGATCCTCGGCGCGATCGCCCAGGACGACATCAAGCGGATGCTGAGCTTCACCCTTGTCAGCCACATCGGGTTCCTCCTCTTCGGCATCGCGCTGGGCAGCACCCACGGGCTGGCCGCCGCGATCTTCTACGTGGTCCACCACATCACCGTGCAGACCACGCTCTTCCTCGTCCTGGGGCTGGTCGAGCGGGTCGGTGGCTCGACGGACAGCACCCGGCTGGGTGACCTGGCCAGGATCTCGCCCCTGGTGGGGGTCCTGTTCTTCGTGCCCGCGATGAACATGGCCGGGATCCCCCCGTTCAGCGGCTTCCTCGGCAAGGTCGGTCTGGTCCAGGCCGGCGTGGCCGAGGGGTCCTGGCTGGCGCTGCTGCTCGTGGCCGGCTCGGTGCTGACCTCCCTGCTCACCCTGTATGCCGTCGCGAAGGTGTGGGGGCGCGCGTTCTGGTCCGAGAACGCCCGCGGCATCACCGGTCAGGGACCGGTGCGCGGTGGGCACCACGAGGCCCTCGGCCTCGGGGTGCTGGCACCGACCATGGCGCTCGTCGCCGTCGGGCTGGCGCTGACCGTGGTGGCCGGGCCGCTCTTCGACATCACCACGCGGTCCGCCGTCGACCTCGTGCTGCGCGAGCCCTACCTGGACGCGGTCCTCGGGGTCCGGGCGGAGGCCGGGCTGTGACGGGCGCCGACCGGCTGCGGCGGCGGGGCGTGCGTCGTCTCCTCCCGCCCGTGTCGCCGTGGGGGTTGCTCTGGCTCACCGCCGTCTGGGTGCTGCTGTGGGGCAGCCTCGACGTGCTCAACGTCCTGGGGGGTGTGCTCGTCGCGCTGCTGGTGCTCGTGCTCTTCCCGCTGCCCAGGGTCGACCTCCACCTGCGGGTGCGGCCGCTGGGGCTGCTGGTGCTCCTCGGCCGCTTCCTCCTGGACCTGGTCCGCGCCTCGGTCGAGGTCGCCTGGCTCTCCGTCCGGCCCGGGCCGGTCGCCACGGGGGTGGTGATGGACCTGCAGCTGGCCACCGACGACCCGCTGCTGCAGACGCTGACCGCGGAGATGGTCTCGCTGGTGCCGGGGTCGGTGGTCATCGAGCTGGACCCGGGCAGCCGGGTGCTGACGCTGCACGCGCTCGACGTGCGCACGCGACACCAGGCCGAGCGGGTCCGCCACAAGGTGCGTGCGCAGGAGGCGAGGGTGCTGCGCGCCCTGCACCCCGACCCGGCGTCCGTGCTGGACCCCCGGCGGCACCGGCGCGGGACCCCGGGCGCCGGGGCGGGAGCCACGAGCGAGGAGGAGACCTCATGAGCATCGACCTGGTCGAGACCGTCCTGACCTGGATCGTCGGTGGGCTGCTGGCGGTCTCGGCCACGCTGACCCTCATCCGCATCACCATCGGGCCCAGCGTGCTGGACCGGGTGGTCGCCACGGACGTCCTCGTGTCCATCGTCATCTGCGCCCTGGGGGCCTACGCCGCCCTGAGCGACGCCTGGACCACGCTGCCCCTGCTCATCTCGCTGTCCCTGGTCGGCTTCCTCGGCTCGGTCGCGGTGGCCCGATTCGTGGCGCGGGACCGGGACACCCCCGCACCCCTGCCGGTGCCGGACGGGGAGGAGACGTCATGACGGCGGTCGACGTGCTGGACGTCCTGGGGCTGGTCTGCCTGCTCCTCGGCGCCCTGCTCTGCCTCGCCGCGGCCATCGGGCTGCTGCGCTTCCCCGACCTGCTCACCCGCATGCACGCCGGGACCAAGCCGCAGGTGCTGGGGGTGCTCCTGGTCATCCTGGGCGTCGGGCTGCGCTCGCGCTCGGGGCTGGACGTCGGGATGCTCGTGCTCATCGGGCTCTTCCAGCTGCTGACCATCCCGGCGGGGTCGCACATGGTGGGCCGCGCCGGCTTCCGGACCGGCCAGATCGCCCCGGCGCACATCCACCTGGGGCAGCGCGACGACGAGGGGGATCCCCGGCCCCAGGGGTAGCCGCCCAGGTATCTGACGCGCGGCCGACGGCTCTGTCCAGCACGACCACGCCGCGCTCACGACCTGGAGCACCATGGACCCGACGACCCTGCCCCGGCGCACGCTCATCCTGCTCACGGTCTGCGGCGCGCTGCTCATCTCGCTCACCGAGATCGACCGGCTGATCCGGATGGTCCAGGCCGGGCCGGAGGGCTTCTCGCTCGGGCTGGCGCAGGTGAGCTCACCGCGGTTGCCGCTGCCCCCACCCGGCTCGGCGTCGCAGCCCTGGCTGGCCATCCACCAGCTCGGCATGGGGGGTGACCCCGCGGCCCAGGCTCAGGCCGACCTGCTCGTCGGGCTGTGGCTCGGCGTCGACGTGGCCTTCGCCATCACCTACGGGCTGCTGCTGTGGTCTCTGCTGTCGCGCGTCGTGGACCGCGGAGCAGTGCTCCCCCAGGGTCCTGTCCGGTTGCTCACCTGGCCGCGGCCGTGGGTGGTCTGGGTCGCGGTGGCCGCCGACGTGGCCGAGAACGTCCTGCTGGCCCTGCTGGTCCTCGGGCCGGCGAGCGAGGCGCCACCGGCGCTCCTCGTGCCGGCCACCGCGTGGACGAGCGCCCTGAAGTGGGTCCTGCTGCTCGCGGTGGGGGTGCAGCTCGGCTACGCCCTGCTCGGCACCCCGACCGGCCGGGCGTGGCTCGCCTGCCGCGGTCGGGCGGTCTATGCCCAGCGCTTCTCGGCGCTGGCCTTCGCGCCGGTCGCGGTGCTGGCGCTGGTCCCCGGCAGCGGCATCCTGGACCAGCTCCCCGACATCCAGCGCACGTGGTTCGCCACGGGTGACGGGCGCACCGCCGTGCCGGGCTGGGTGCACGCCTCCCTGGCCTCGGTGCTGCTGCTGCTCATCACTCTCGGCCTGGTGCTGCTCGGCCGGCTGATCTCCGACAACGTCGCCCGGCGGGTGGTGGACGCCGGGGACCTCGCTCCTCGGCCGGCGCCGGCGCTGCGGCAGTGGCTCTTCGGCCCGGTGCTCGTCGTGGTGCTGTGGGCGGGGGCCGCGCTGGCGGGCACCGGGCCGGTACGGTGGGGCTGGTTCCTGGCCTTCGTCGCGGTGCCGGTGCTCATCGTCGCGGGGTCGTGGGTCACCACCCGGCGTGCCCCGACCCTGGTCGCTCCGGAGCCGATCACCTACGACGCCGCGACCGCCGTCCAGGTGCGGCGCGTCGGCGACATCCTGGCGCTGAGCGGGCTGGTCGTGGGCTCGTTGGCGCTCATCCGCTCGCACCTGGTGCTCACGGTCCTGGGTGAGGGCACGCCGTTCCAGCGCTGCGTCCCGCTGCTCGGCCTCGCTGCGGCGGTCGCCGTGTGGTCCCTCGCGCCCCGGGTCCTCGAGGGGTTGCAGACGCTGCCGTGGGTCGGTGACCTGTTCACCCCGGGTGCCGGGGCCAGCACGGTCGTCGGCGAGGACGAGGTCGGCACCTGGGGCCAGCCGACGCAGCCCGGGTCGCGGCGGCTGTGGCGTCTGGCCTGGGCGCTGGTCCTGGTCAGCACCGCGGTGCTGGTCGCCCTGGCGGTGTGGCCGGTGCGCCTGTCCGCCCTGCTGGGGGTGATCGGCGTGGTCATGCTGGGACTGGGTGCCCTCATGCTGCTGGTCGGCTCGAGCGTGGTGCTGCACCAGTTCGCCGCCCCGCCACAGCTCTTCTGGTGGCCCGCCCTGCGGCTGCGCGAGGCGCCGGTCGCGCTCCTGCTCACCGCCGTCGTCGTCGCTGCCCTCCTCCCGGGGAGCAGCCACCAGGTGCATGGCATCCGCGGCTCGCTGGCCGGCGAGGTGCCCGGCCAGGTCGCCCGCCCCGCTCCGCTGTCCGAGGCGGTGGCCGACTGGCTGGCGCGCACCGAGGAGTGCCTCGTCGACACACCGCAGGGCTCCGCCCGCCCGATGGTCCTCGTGGCGGCGGAGGGGGGTGGCATCCGGGCGGCCTACTGGAGCGCCGCAGCGCTGGAGGAGGTCCGGGTGAACACCCCCTGCGGGCTGGACGCCGTGCTGCTCGCCAGCGGCGTCAGCGGCGGCTCGGTCGGGCTGGCGGTGAGCCGGTTCGCCGACGACCAGGCCACCGCGGTCGAGGAGGTCTGGGCGATGGGCGCCCCGGACGCGCTGGCGCAGGCCAGCCTGGGGCTCCTGCTGCGTGACCCGGCGTATGCCGTGACCGGGCTGCCCGCGGGGTCGGACGCCCCGGGAGAGGGCTGGCACGACCGGGCCGCGCTGATGGAGATGGCGTGGGAGCAGAGCTCGCCCGGCCTCGCGGCCGACTTCCTCCGCCCGCCCCAGGACCGTCCGCCCGGGGAGCTGAGCGCCGCCCTGGTGCTCAACTCGACGGCCACCTCTTCGGGCTGCCGGGTGCTGGTGAGCCAGGTCGACCTGGGGTCGGGCGCGGTCTCGGACTGCGCGGACCTGGGCTCGCCGCTGGCCTACAGCCGGGACTTCTACGCCGACTACCTGCCCCCGGTCCCTGCGACCGGCGAGGGGTCAACACCCGAGGGGGCGGACGCCTGCGTCGGGTCGGTGCCGGCCTCGACGGCGTCGATGACGTCCGCGCGCTTCCCCTACGTGACGCCCTCGGGCGTGGTGGGACCGTGCGGGGACGCGCCGCAGGGCCAGCTCATCGACGGTGGCTACGCCGAGGGGAGCGGCCTCGGCACCGTCGTCGACCTCGCCCCCCGGCTGCTGGCCGAGGTGGCCGAGCAGGACCCGTCCGCTCGGGTCGTGCCGCTCGTCGTCTACCTCGACAACGGCCGCGGCAGCGACCTCGTGCAGCCGCCGCCGGAGCCGGTGGCGGAGGTGCTGGTCCCGCTCGTCGGCAACGGCAACGCCGCGCTCACCCAGAAGGACACCCCTGCGCTCCTGCAGCGGGCCCGCGAGCTGACCGGCGCGGTGAGCCCCGACGTCGCGACGGTCTACGTCGTCACGCAGGCCAGCCGCCCCGCGGTCGAGGCTCCGCTCGGCTGGGTGCTGTCGCCGGCCAGCCGGGAGGACATGCTCGACTCCCTGGGCGAGGGGGTGGACGAGGCGGTCACCCAGTGCAGGCGTAGCGTCGAGCCCACCGACGCCCCGGTCGAGGGCAGGCCGGCGCGCTACCCGGGGCTGGCCGAGCTGCTCGTGGCGCTGGACGGGTGCGAGCGGCTGCGACGCTGAGCCCGCGGCTCAGCGCTCGGCGCCCACCACCATCCACGTCTCCCCGCGGGACCGCCGCCACAGGAGGAGGGCCCGCACGGTCATGAAGCCGGTGAAGGCGACCCACAGCCAGACCAGGCCGGTCGTGCCGTCCACCCCGCTGAGCCGGACCTCGAGCACCATGGGGAGGTAGGCCACGGTCGCCGCGGTCTGGGCCCAGGCCAGCCAGCGGGTGTCCCCGGCCCCGATGAGCACCCCGTCGAGGATGAAGGCGATGCCGGCGATCGGTTGCCCGAGCGCGACGACGACGAGCGCCGCCCCGAGGGCGGACCGCACGTCCAGGTCCTGGCTGAAGCCGAGGGGGATGACCCGGTGCAGGGCCAGGATCACCCCGGTGAGGATGACCCCGAACCAGATCGACCACCGGACCATGAGCGTGGTCGCCGCGCGGGTGCCCTCCCGGTCGCCCGCGCCGAGGGTCTTGCCGGTGAGCGCCTGGGCGGCGATGGCCAGGGCGTCGAGCGCGAAGGCGAGCGTGGACCATACCGTCATCGCGACCTGGTGGGCGGCGAGCTGCTCGTCACCCAGCCCGGCTGCCGACCAGGTGGTGAGCAGCAGCGCCGCGCGCAGGGCGACGGTCCGCACGAGCAGCGGTATGCCGCCGCGCGCCGCGCGCAGCACCCCGGCGCCGTGGAAGGTGAGCGAGGACCCCAGCCGGCGCGCCCCCCGGACGACGACGAGGACGAGACCGAGCGCCATACCCGTCTGCGCGAGGACGGTGCCGATCGCCGCGCCGGCGATGCCCCACCCGACGCCGTGCACGAGCAGCAGGGACAGCAGGGCGTTGGCGGAGAAGCCGACCACCGAGGCGACCAGCGGCGTGCGGGTGTCCTGGAGGCCGCGCAGGACGCCGGTCGCGGCCAGGACGACGAGCATCGAGGGGATGCCGAGCGCCGACCAGCGCAGGTAGGTCACCGCCTCGGCCGCGACGTCGGGACCGGCGCCGAAGAGCTGCACGAGGGGCCCGGCGAGCACGGCGGTGACGACCGCTGCCGCCGCCCCGAGCAGCAGCGCCAGCCAGATGCCGTCGATGCCGGCGCTGACGGCGCCGCGCTGGTCACCGGCCCCGAGCCGGCGGGCCACGACGGCGGTGGTGCCGTAGGCCAGGAAGACGAAGATGTTGACCGCCGTGAGCAGGACGGCGCTCGCGACGCCGAGACCGGCCAGGGCGGAGGTGCCGAGGTAACCGACGATGGCGGAGTCGGCGAGCAGGAAGAGCGGCTCGGCCACGAGGGCGAGAAAGGCGGGGACGGCCAGGCGCAGGATCTCCCTGGCCTGGCCGTCCCGCGGTGCGGTGTCGCTCACCCGCCCGAGTCTGTCACCGGGGCACGGCACCCCCGGTCATCGGGCTGCGGCCTCCTCCGGCACGCGCTCGCCCTCGATGCTCTGCTGCCCGCGGTGGGTGACGTTGATCTTGCGCGGCTTGGCCTCCTCGGCCACCGGGAAGGTCAGCGTGAGCACACCGTCGGTGTAGTCGGCCTCGATGCGGTCCAGCGCCACCCCGTAGCCGAGGGTCAGCTGGCGGGCGAAGGTGCCGGCGGGCCGCTCGTGGGAGAGCCACTGCTCGACATCGGTCTGCTCCCGCCGCTCGGCGCGCAGGGTGAGGGTGCGGTCCTCGACGTCGATGTCGATGGACCCCGGGTCGACGCCGGGGAGGTCGACACGGGCGACGAAGTGGTCTCCCGCGCGGTAGAGGTCCATGGGCATGGCGGACGCCGTGGTGGGGGTCGTGCGCAGCTCGGACATCAGGCGGTCCATCTCGCGCAGCGGGTCGAAGCGGTTCATCAGGGTTCCTCCTTGTCTCGACGCGGGTGCGTTAGCACTCGTGCTTATAGAGTGCTAAACGCGGGTGGGGGTGTCAACCTTCCCGAGCGCGGGAGGACGAGTTTTCCTCCACAGCCTGTGCGCGGTGTCTGTGCAGGTCAGAGCGGTGGTGTGACTCAAGTTTCTGGTTCGTGCACAGCGTCGTCCACAGGGGTGCCCGGCGCGCCGTCCCGTCGTCCCCACCGTGTCCCCAGGGTGTCCACACGTCCTCCACAGGGGAGTGCGGCGGGCGCGGCCCCGGGGCCGTACGGTGGGCCGTCGGCACCTGCGCGCGAGGGTCTGTCGGTGGGCGGTGCTGCACTGGTCCGCACTGGAGTTCGATGATCAGGAGGCCGGCGTGGCGCTGAGCGAGATGGAGGTCTACGGACCGCCGGACCAGGGCCCGGGTGGGGGCCCGGAGGACCGCCTCCCGCCGCAGGACGTCGCGGCCGAGCGCAGCGCGCTGGGCTCGATGATGCTGTCCAAGGACGCCATCGCCGAGTGCTCGGAGATGGTCAAGGCGCAGGACTTCTACCGTCCGGCGCACGAGACGATCTTCGAGGCGTGCGTCGACCTCTACTCGCGCGGCGAGCCGGTGGACGCGATCACCGTCGGCGACGAGCTGACCAAGCGGGGCGACCTGCAGCGGATCGGGGGCACGGCATACCTCCACCAGCTCATCGCCGAGGTGCCCACGGCCGCCAACGCGGCGTTCTACGCCGAGATCGTCGCCGAGCGCGCGGTGCTGCGGCGCCTCGTCGACGCCGGCACCAGGATCGTGCAGATCGGCTACCAGGGGGGCGACGTCGAGGACATCGTCAACGCCGCCCAGGCGGAGGTGTATGCCGTCGCGGACAAGCGTGGCGGTGAGGACTACCAGGCGCTCGGCATGCTCATCGAGCCCACGATGGACGAGATCGAGCACGCGGCCGGGTCCTCGGGGGAGATGACCGGCGTGCCCACCGGCTTCGCCGAGCTCGACGAGCTGACCAACGGCCTGCACCCCGGGCAGATGGTCATCATCGCGGCCAGGCCGGCTGTCGGGAAGGCGCTCGCGCTGGAGACCCCGCTGCCGACGCCCGGCGGCTGGACCACCATGGGCGAGGTCACCGTCGGTGACGAGCTGCTGGGGGCTGACGGTCGGCCGACCTCCGTCGTCGCGGCGACCGAGGTCATGCACGACCGTCCCTGCTACGAGGTGGAGTTCTCCGACGGGTCGGTCATCGTGGCCGACGAGGAGCATCTATGGGTGACCAGCACGCGAGCCGAGCGACGGGGGTCTCGGCAGGATGCGTCGTCAGCCCGCACCACGGGGGACATCGCGCGAACAATGCGCTGCGCCACGGCGGAGGGCCGCCTCAACCACAGCGTCGCTCTCGCTGCGCCTCTCGACCTCCCTGAGGCGCAGCTGGTCCTGTCGCCCTACGTCTTGGGTGTCTGGCTGGGTGACGGTGAGTCTGCTGGCGCACGGTTCACCTCAGCTGATCCTGAGATCGTCATGCACCTCGAGGCCGAGGGTGTCGAGGTGCGTCACCACGGTGACTACCTGTACTCACTGCATGTTCCCGCCGAGACCATCCCCCCTCGAGACTGTGTGGTGTGTGGCGAGCCCTTCACCCCGCACACCTCGCAGGTGAAGACCTGTGGCCGGGTGTGTGGCGGTCGGTCAAGAGGCGTGGGATCGCCGTCTGTGGCCATCTGTCCAGATTGTGGCCGCCCGTCCAGCGGGTCTCGGAGGTGCCGTGCTTGCTACGCCGACCACGGTTCGGTGCGAGCCCTGCTGCGACGCACCGGGGTGCTGGGCAACAAGCACATCCCCATGTCATACCTCCGTGCGAGCGAGCCGCAACGGCGGGCACTTCTGGCGGGCCTCCTTGACACCGACGGCACGGTGGCTGCAAGTGGCTGTCCGCAATTCACGACCACCTCGGCTCGGCTCGCCGAGGACGTCTACGAGCTCGTCGTCGGTCTGGGCTATCGGTGCGGGCGGAGCCGGAAGACTGTCGCAGGACACACCGCGGCCTCTTCCGTGGCACACACCTTGACCTTCTCCAGCGACGAAGACGTGTTCCGGCTGGAGCGGAAGCGCCTCGTCCATAAGGAACGGCGCTCGAGATCCTTCCAGCGGCGCAACTCGCGATTCATCTGTGACGTGCGTCCCGTTGACAGTGTTCCGGTGCGCTGCGTGCAGGTAGCCGCTCGTGACCACCTCTATCTTGCGGGTCGGTCCATGATCCCGACCCACAACTCGACCATCGCCCTGGACTTCGCCCGGGCCGCGGCGATCAAGCACCAGATGGCGACGGTCGTCTTCTCCCTGGAGATGAGCCGGACCGAGATCACCATGCGCCTGCTCTCGGCGGAGTCGGAGATCCCGCTGCAGAACATGCGCAAGGGCAACATGCGCGACCGCGACTGGACCCGGCTGGCCGAGACGCAGGGCCGCATCACCGACGCGCCGCTGTTCATCGACGACAGCCCCAACATGTCGCTCATGGAGATCCGGGCCAAGTGCCGCCGGCTCAAGCAGCGCAACAACCTGCGGATGGTCATCATCGACTACCTGCAGCTCATGAGCTCGGGCAAGCGCGTGGAGTCGCGCCAGCAGGAGGTCGCCGAGTTCTCCCGGGCGCTCAAGCTGCTGGCCAAGGAGCTCGAGGTGCCGGTCATCGCGCTCTCCCAGCTCAACCGCGGCCCGGAGCAGCGGACGGACAAGAAGCCGCAGATGAGCGACCTGCGCGAGTCAGGCAGTATCGAGCAGGACGCGGACGTCGTCATCCTGCTGCACCGGGAGTCGCTCTACGAGCGCGAGTCACCCCGTGAAGGCGAGGCGGACGTCATCGTCGCCAAGCACAGGAACGGCCCGACGGACACCGTCGTCGTCGCCTTCCAGGGGCACTACAGCCGGTTCACCAACATGGCGAGCAACTTCTAGGCGCCGTCGTCGGCGGGTGCGGTGGCCGTGGGGCTCGTCGTCTCCCGCGTGAGGGCGGGCACCAGGCGGACGAAGACCACCATGGCGACGAGCTCGACCAGCGTCTGGGTCACGACGACCAGCGGGACGACCGCCAACGACGCCGGCAGCGCCAGCGCGAGCGGCAGCACGACCAGGGAGTTGCGGGTGGCGGTGGAGAAGACCACCGCCCGCGTCGACGGCACGTCGAGACGCGCGGCGCGACTCACGGCCATCCCGACGGCGAGGGCGATGACGACGAAGCCCACGTAGATGGGCACCACCCGGGCGACCTCTGCCGCCTGCGCCCCCAGCCTCGCGACCTGGGAGCCGACCACCAGCGCCAGGGTGGCCATCAGCAGGGGAACCATCGCCGCAGCCATGGTGTCCTCGACCAGACGGCCGGCGCGATGCCGTGGGGAGATCGCCTGGACGAGGGCGGCCGCCGTCAGCGGAACGATGATGAGCAGCAGGAAGGCCTCCACGAAGGGCGCCACCTCGACCACCGACAGCACCCCGGGTCCGGCGAGCACCACGAGATAGAGCGGCAGCAGCAGGACCTGCAGCACCATGAGCAGCGGGACGGCGGCGAGCAGCCGATCGCGTGCCCCGCCGGCCAGCCCCGTGAAGACGATGACGTAGTCGACGCACGGGGTCAGCAGCACCAGCAGCACGCCCAGCAGCAGGCCGGGGTCCTCCGCCACGAACCGCGACAGTACCCCGGCGACCAGCGGGACCACGACGAAGTTCGCGACCACCACGCTGCCCAGGAAGCGGGTGTCGCGCAGCGCGCGGCCGACGTCGACGAGGGGCACGCCCAGGAAGGTCGCGAAGAGCAGGGCCATGAGGGACGGTTCGATGCCCGGCTCCAGCACCGGTCCGAGCTGGGGGCGGGCCATCCCGACGGCGGCGCCGAGGGCGATCGCCGTGAGGAGGAGCGGGACCTGGTGGGCGTCCCACCACGCGACGACTCGGCGCGGCACGTCGTCCGTCAGCCGCGGGAGCGGTCTTCGACGAGGCGAGCCAGCCGGGCGAGGTCCGCGGCCACCGTCCGGCAGTCGCGCTCGAACTCCTCGTCGGTGAGCTCGACCTGGCGGACCGTGAAGACGACCTCGCTGCCGTCCGGATGGGCCAGGACCCGCAGCGGGTTGGTGACGGTCGTACCGGACGGGAGGGTCACGTCGTGGTCGGCGACGCCGTAGGGGTTGCGCGGGACGAAGCGCACGCGGACCGGCCCCATAGGCGACTCCACGACGAGGTCGTCCCCGTCCCGGGTCACCTGTGCGCTGGCCAGCCCTTGCGCCCACCGGGGCAGGTGGTCGGGGTCGGCGACGACGGCGTAGACCCGGTCGCGGTCTGCCCGGACGACCCGGCTGACGTGACGGCTCCTCACATCCCGAAGCCTCGCACGTCGCGAGCGGCGCAGCTCGGCAGGTGGTGCGGTCCGGGGGGCAGCTAGGGCAGCCCGCCCCCGGCCAGGTAGGCGGCCAGGTGCGCCCGCGAGCGCAACCCCAGCTTGCGGCGTGCACTGGCCAGCTGGCTCTCGACCGTGCGTGGTGACAGCGACAGCGCGCGGGCGATCTCGGCGTCGGCGTACCCCTCGACCACCAGGGCCGCGACCCGTCGCTCGGCCCGGGACAGTCCGGGTGGCGAGGCGGCGATCCCGTCGATGAAGTGGCGTACCTGGGGCTCCGTCGTCCCTCGCCGGGTGACCAGCACCACGGCGGCGGGATCGAGGTCGACCACCGGGAGACTGGCCAGACCTGCTCGTCGCCCCCACCCCTGAGGGGCGACCCCGATGACGCGACCGCCACCGATGGCGAGCAGCGCGTCCATCTCGGTCGTCCCCCTGCCCACGTAGCGTGGCTCGCCGCCGCGGTCATCGACGTTCAGCCAGTACGAGCGCCACTGCGGCGGCACGCCCTCGGGCCTGCGGAAGGTCGGCAGGTCCAAGAGGTCGTCCAGCCGTACGACGGCCCGACCAGCGAGCGGGTGGTCCGCAGCGACGATGACGTGGCGGTCCACCGCGCGCACCCTGACGACCTCGAGCGAGGGGTCGCTCACCGGACCCACCAGCACCAGGGCGTCCAGGTCGCCCTCGCGTACCGCATGCAGGTCGGCGGGCGACCCCCAGCTCTCCGTTACCCGGATAGGGCACCCCGGATCGTGGTGGCGGACCCGGGCCAGGGCCCGGTAGAGGGCTCCGGGGCCGGTCGCGGGCATCACCCCGACCCGCAGTCCGCTGACGGATCTCATGGTTGATGATGGCACCGCGGGAGCGCCAGGGGCCCGAAAGTTCAGGGCTTTCCCTGATGTCGGCACGGACCCGCGATGGTCAGCATGACCCCATGAGCCTTTCGTTGCGACGGGCCTATGGCGAGCAGGGGACCTCGCTACGGTCCGTCGCCCGGACGGTGGTGGTGCCACCACCGCCCCGGGCGACCACGGTGACCGGCGCGTTCCTGCAGACCCGGGTGCACACCGATCGCATCGTCACCCCGTCCGGGGTCGCGCTCGGCGGTGCCTTCCGCCTGGAGCTGCGCTCGGACGGCTTCATCCACTTCTCCGGGTTCGTCCACGCCAGCGGCTGGCCCAGCTACCGCGCGAGCATCACGGTCACCGTCCGGGTCACGCTGCCCGGTTCGGACGGGGTCGCGCGCGACGCCGCCTTCAGCTTCGCCGACGGTGGCACGGCTTACGGGACCAACCGCAAGGGTGCCAGGAGGTACTCGTGGGCGCAGAACACCTTCGTCGCGCCGGTAGCAGCACACTGGGCGCAGGTACGCAGCGCCCCGATCGTCCGCAACGTGCAGTACAGCACCGATGCGCTCGGCGTGGTCGGCGACGGACTTGCGCTCCTCGGACAGCTGGCGCTCGCCAACGCGACCCTCGGCGTCACGGGGGCCGGCCTGGTCGTGGCGGGGCGTGCCGCTGACGCACTCGACGCCGAAGAGCTTCTCGTGCCGGGTCTCGTCGGCGTCGTCGCCTCGGGGGGTGCGGTGCTCGTGCTCGGACCCGGTGCCGCGTACCCGGCGTTCTGGGCGGGCGCGGCGACCGCCCGCGCCGCCATCGAGCACCGCCACCTCACCGGCTCCGAGCGGCGCGCGTGCGACGAGGTCTTCGGTCCGGGGCGGATCCCCTATGACAAGGTGGTGCTCACCAACCTGCTGGGGCTCGGTGACCGTCCCTTCACCGTCCCGCACCCGGGCGGACCCATCCTCGTCAACATCGGCCGGGCCCTGGAGACGGGCCCTCTGCGATACGGGGGTGACGGCCACGCGGACGACGACGCACGCTGGCCGCGGGGCCACGTGTTCTTCCACGAGATGACTCACGTGTGGCAGGCGGTGCACACCCGTTTCACACCTGCGCTCTACTGCCGTGCCGTCGTCGCGTCCACGCTCAGGCACTACAGCTATCCGGACACGCCGTGGGCCGACAGCACGTCCTGGGGAACCGACCAGCAGGCCAACATCGTCGCCGACTGGTGGTGCGGGCGCGGCAACTACAGCATCGACCCTGCGCTGGGGCAGGGCCCCGCACCTGAGGACCGACAGGCCGCTTACGGCGCACGGAACCCTCGAAGTCCCTGGTTCGCCCAGGTGGCCGCCCTCCGCGGCGGCGTCGAGTAGGACCGACAGGAGAGGAGACCGACCATGCCCGACGACGAGTTCCTCGTCCGTGACGTGCTCACGGAGGAGCAGCTGGCACGGGTCCAGCGGGCCTTTCGCGCTTTCGAGGAGCAGTATCCCGGTGTCGTCGGGATCAGCCCCAAGGGCGACGGGGTGCGCGGGCAGACCGGTGGACCGGGGGCGGGGGTGTTCGGCATCAGCAGCAGCGGCGCTGGTGTCCAGGGACAGGCGAAGGGGGACCGCCCTGGGGTGTTGGGCCTCAGCGCTCTCGCCCAGGGGGTGTGGGGCGAATCCGTCGCACCCGACCGGTGCGGCGTCGCGGGGGTGGGCAACGCCGGGCACGGCGTGGTGGGCGAGACCCGCAGCGCTGGCCACGCAGGCGTCACTGCCCGGGGTCCGGAGTGGGCAGGCCGCTTCGAGGGCAAGGTGCACCTGCTCGGTGACGTGCGTGCCGACCGCGACCTGGATGTCGCGGGCACCGTCCGGGTGGGCGGCGACGTGGTGCTCCAGGGAGCCGACCTGGCCGAACGCTTCACCGTCGGCGACGACGCACTCGATCCGGGGACGGTGGTCGTGCTCGACGACGGGGACAGGGTGCGCGCCTGCTCGCGGGCCTATGACCCGGGTGTGGTCGGCGTCGTGAGCGGCGCGGGGACGCACCGACCTGCGCTCGTGATGGACGGCGGGCTGGGTGGCGGGGTGCCCGTCGCTCTGACCGGCAAGGTCTGGGTGTGGGTGTGCGACGCGGGCGGACCGGTCCGCCGTGGCGACCTGCTGACGAGCTCACCGGTCACTGGCCGGGCGCAGCGGGCCACCGACCGGCGCCGGAGCCACGGCGCGGTGCTGGGCAAGGCTCTGGACGACCTCGGTGGTGGGACAGCCCTCATCAGAGCCCTCGTGTCCCTCCACTGAGCTGCCGTCGTGCCGCGGTGACCATCTGTGGTGGACGGTCCACGCGGACGCGACGTGTCCGGCATACCCCCTAGGTTGAGGCCATGAGCACCGACACCGGCGACGTCGCCCACCTCGAGGTCCGACCCCTCACCCCCGAGACGTGGCAGGCCTTCGACGACCTCGTCCTGCGGCACAACGGCATCTTCGGGGGGTGCTGGTGCACCTACTTCCAGCCCTCGTGCGCCGACCGGCTGCCCGGAGCCGAGGGCAGCAGGACGATGAAGCGCGAGTACGTCGAGTCCGGGCTCGCGCACGCGGCCCTCGTCATGGACGGCGAGGAGGCGGTGGCGTGGGCGGAGTTCGGCACCCCGGAGGAGCTGCCCAACATCCACCACCGCAAGCAGTACGACAAGGAGAAGGACGCCGACCCCGACTACCGCATCACCTGCGTGTTCGTCGACCGCCGGTACCGTCGCCGCGGTCTGACCGAGGTCGCGATCCGCGGTGCGCTCGACCTGGTCGCGCAGCAGGGCGGGGGACTGGTCGAGGCCTACCCGCACGACCTGACGCACCAGACGAAGAAGATGTCGTCCTCGTTCCTCTACAACGGCACCCGCCGGCTCTACGAGCGTCTGGGGTTCACCTACGTCCGCCCCAAGGGCCTGAAGAACTGCGTGATGTCGATCCGGGTGCCCGCGCGCTGACCAGGAAGAGCGGACGTCACTGGTGCACGTGCGCCCGCTGCCCCTCGCGGTCGAAGATCATGACGAGCTCGGCGGGGCCGTCCACGGCGCGGATCGCGTGCGGGGTCATCGTGGAGAACTCGGCCGCCTCCCCGGTGTCGACCTCGATCTCGCGGTCCCCGAGCAGCAACCGCACCCGCCCCTCGATGACGACGAACCAGTCGTGCCCGGGGTGCACCCGCTGGTCGGGGTCGCGGGTCGAGGGCTCGAGGCGCATCTTGATCGCCACGGTGCGACCGTCGGGGCGGCTGAGCGGCCACGTCGTCTGACCCCCGCAGGTGTGCGGGGAGGGCCGGATGACGACGTCGTCGTCCCCCGGGCGCTCGAAGAGGGCGTCGAGGCTCACCCCCAGCGCCTGGGCCAGCGGCACGAGGACGTCCAGCCCGAGGGTCCGCCGTCCGGTCTCGATGCGGCTGATCGTCGAGGGGCTGAGGTGCGTGCGCTCGGCCAGCTCCTCGAGCGAGTAGCCCAGCGTGGTGCGCAGGCTGCGCAGCCGGGTGCGGGCCAGCGTCTCGACGTCGGTGGTGGGGCTCATGCCCCCAGCCTGCCGAGAGATTGCGAATTCTGCAAACTGGCTCCCGCATCGTGCATGGACGGGCTAGCGTGGTGAGCATGACGAGGCACGACGACTCCCACGACCACGACCACGACCATGGCTCCGGACCTGTCCTGGAGCGCCAGTGCGACGTCGCGGTCGTCGGCGGCTCGGCCGCCGGCCTGGCCGCAGCGCTCCAGCTCGCCCGCCAGCGTCGGACCGTGATCGCCGTCGACGACGGCACCCCCCGCAACGCCCCCGCAGCCCACATGCACGGCTACCTCGGGCGGGAGGGTGCACCGCCCTCCGAGCTGGTGGCCGTCGGCCGGGAGGAGGTGCGCGGCTACGGCGGCGAGGTGCTCACCGGCCGTGTCCTCGCGGTCCGTCCCGCGCAGGACGGGCGCTTCCGCGTCCAGCTGAGCGGCGGGCACGCCCTCCTGGCCCGACGCGTGCTCGTGGCGACCGGCATCGTCGACGAGCTCCCCGACATCGAGGGCGTCGCGCAGCGGTGGGGACAGGACGTCATCCACTGCCCGTTCTGCCACGGGTACGAGGTGCGCGACCAGCGCCTGGTCCAGGTGGTCACCCACCCGATGGCCCTGCACCCCACCGCGCTGCTGCGCCACCTCACCGACCGGCTGACCGTCGTGCTCCACGACGTGGCCGGGGTCGACGAGGCGGCGCTCGAGGCCCTCGAGCAGGCCGGCGTGCCCGTGGTGCGCACCGACGTCCGCCGGGTGACCGTGGGGCCGACCGGCTCCGTCAGCGGCGTCGAGCTGGTCGACGGTCGCGCGCTCGAGGCCGACGCGGTGATGGTCGGCACCCGCTTCCGCGCCCGGGTCGAGGCCCTGGCCCCCCTCGGGATCGAGGCGAGCGCCCACCCGAGCGGCCTGGGCGAGGTGCTGCAGGTGGACCCGATGACCGGGCAGACCGCCGTGCCCGGGGTGTACGGCGCCGGCAACCTCACCGACCCCTCGCTGCAGGTGCTGCCCGCGGCCGCCCACGGCAGCCGGATCGGCGCGATGATCGCCTTCAGCCTGGCCGAGGAGGACCTCCGCTCCGCGCAGCGCACCGCGGGCGAGGAGGGTGACTGGGACGCGCGCTACGGCACCGGCGAGCGGATGTGGAGCGGCAACCCCAACGGCACCCTCGTCGCCGAGGTCGAGGGTATGCCGCCCGGCCGGGCCCTCGACGTCGGCGCCGGTGAGGGTGGTGACGCGCTGTGGCTGGCCGAGCGGGGCTGGGACGTCACCGCCACCGACATCTCCGGAGCCGCGCTGGCGCACGTCGGCACCGAGGCGGAGCGCCGCGGGCTCGAGGTGACCCTGCTGCACCGGGACGTCAACACCCCCGGTGCCTTCGGGGCCGGCACCTACGACCTCGTCTCGCTGCAGTACGGCTCCTTCCTGCGCACGCCGGAGCAGCGGGGGCTGCGCACGCTGCTCGGCTCCGTCGCCCCCGGCGGCACGCTGCTCGTCGTCGGCCACGACCTCACCCCCCTGCGCGACCCGGTCGACCCGGCGGAGCAGACCCGGATGTTCGACCCCGGCGCCTACGTGGGCGTCGAGGAGGTCGCCGCCGCCCTGGAGGCCGAGGCCGGGTGGCGGGTGGAGGTGTGGGAGACGCGGCCCCGCCCCGCCGGTGCCGCCTCGACCCACCACGTGGACGACGTCGTGCTGCGGGCGGTGCGGGAGGGCTGACGCGGGAGCCGCTCAGGCCGGCACGCTCACCACCTGGACGCCGGACTCGCGGAAGGGGTCGAGGCGCTGCGGGTCCTCCTCGTCGGTGACGAGGGTCCAGCCCGGCGGCAGCTGGGCCCAGGCGGGCACCGCCTCGACGGCGAGCTTGGCCGCGTGTGCCAGGACGACGGCGCGCCCCGCGTGCCGTGCCGCCATCTCCTTGGTCGCCGCCTCCTCGAGGGTCGGCTCGCCCACCCCGCGCGACGGGTGGACCGCGTCGCAGCCGAGGAAGGCGACGTCCACCGCGAAGCGCTCGAGCGTGAAGAGGGTGACGGCGCCGGCGAGGCCGTGGCTCGAGGGCGAGACCGCTCCTCCGACGACGATGACGTGGACCGGGCTGTCGGCGAGCATGAGCCCGATCTCCAGGCCGCGGGTGAGGACCGTGAGGTCGCTCCGGTCGCGCAGGTGCTCGACGAGCTGGGCGCACGTGGAACCGGCGTCGACGAAGATCGTCGACCCCTCCTCCACCCAGGGTGCCGCTGCCGCACCGATGCGCGCCTTGGCCGCGACCTCGATCCGCATCCGCTCCCCGAGCCGGGTCTCGCGGTAGGGCCCGGACGGCCGCGCGCCGCCGTAGGTGCGGTCGATGTGACCCTCGGCCTCCAGCGCGGCGAGGTCACGCCGGAGGGTCGACTCGGACACCTCGACCGCCAGCGCGAGGTCCTCGACCCGGGTGACGCCGGAGCGCAGCAGGGCGACGATCTCGCGCAGCCGCTGCCGGCGGCTGCGCTGCGTCACCCCGGAGGTCTGGCCCATGCTCTCGTCCCCGCCCTGTCTGCCGTTGCTCGTCACCCCGTCAGCGGGGGAGGTACTCCTCCCGGATGCCCGCGACGAACGGAGCGTAGTCGACCGCCGCGAGGTAGGCCGAGCGCATGGTGCCGTGGTCGGCCGTGCCCTGGCCGGCGATGTCGAAGGCGGTGCCGTGGTCCACGGACGTGCGCAGCACGGGCAGCCCGACGGTGACCGAGATGGTGCCGTCGAAGTCGTAGGTCTTGGCGGCGATGTGGCCCTGGTCGTGGTACTGCGACAGCACCCCGTCGTAGCGCCCGGTGAGCCCGTGGTGGAAGACGGAGTCGGCGGGGATGGGGCCGGCGACCTCGAGACCCCGCTCCTTGACCGCGGCCACCGCCGGGCGGAGGATCTCGATCTCCTCGTCGCCGAAGGCGCCGTTCTCCCCGCCGTGCGGGTTGATGGCGGCGGTCGCGAGCCGCGGGTTGTCGACGCCGAAGACCTCGAGGGCACGGTGCGCCCGCACGATGGAGTCCACCTGCGAGTCCAGCGTGATGGCGTCGAGGGCCTTGCGCAGCGACAGGTGCCGCGTGGCGAAGAAGATGCGCAGGTGGTGGGCCCCCTCCGCGTCGTCACGGACCACGAACATCGTGTCCTGCTTGGTCACCCCGGTGAGCTCGCCGAGCATCTCGGTGTGGCCCAGGTGCTTGCTGCCGGCCTCCCAGATGGCCTCCTTGTTGATGGGACCGGTGACGATCCCGGAGATCTGCTCGTCCATGGCCGCCCGGGTGGCGACCTCGATGGCGGTGATCGCGGCCCGGCCGGCCCTGCCGTCGACGGACCCCCACTCCGGCATGTCGCCCTCGAGCACGCCGATGTCGAAGACGTCGATGGTGCCCTCGCCGGCGGACGGCGTGCTCCAGTCGGACACCACCCGGACCTCGACGTCCAGGCCGAGGACCTCCACCGCCCTCTCGAGGGCGACGCGGTCGCCGACGGCGATCCCGTGGTGGTCGGGGGTGCCGGCGAACTCGGCCAGGGTCGAGGCGGTGATCTCCGGGCCGATGCCCACGGGGTCACCGACGGTCAGTGCGAGGACCGGGGTGGTGCTCATGCGAACTCATCTCCTTGGGTGCAGTGGTGCCGTATGCGGTGGTGCCGGGTCGTCGTGGTCGTGGTCGTGGTCATCGTCTCGCGCGTTCGTGCGAGGTCGCGGTGCGGACCGAGCGCAAGCGGTCCCGGGCCATCCCGGCGAGCCGGTCGAGGCACAGCAGGGCGGTCTCGGCGTCGCCGACCAGCCCTCCCTTGGTCACCATGGGCAGGCCCGCCCAGGGGCCGGAGACGATCTCCCCGGCGACCGCGAGGGGGACGACCTCGTCCTCGATCTCCAGGCCCTGGCCGTCGACCTCGTGCAGGACCGCGGCGGTGATGTCCCCGCCGGTCGTGTAGAGGCCGTCGACCCGTGTCTCCTGCAGCGCGCGCCGGGTGATCCGGCCGAGCGCGGCGGGCAGGGCCTCCCCCTCGTCGGCGGACAGCGGGCGCAGCTCGCGGGCGTCGAGCACCGTGGCGAGCAGGACGACGGCCCCGGGCTCGGCCTGCTCCAGCTCCTCCACCAGCAGCGGCACCGTCGCGTCCACGTCGGGCACGACCGAGTCGTCCAGGGTCCGTGGCCGCACGACGCGGCAGGGGCGGTCCGTGATGAGCCGCTGCAGCTGGGTGCGGGTCAGCTCGGTCGCCGAGCCGGACACCGCCAGCAGCGGCCCCGACCTCGAGTGCTCGGGCAGCCCCATCGCCGACGCCATCGCCACCGCGCCCGGCCCCGGGTCCACCGTGACCCAGAGGATGTCGTCGGTGGAGGCGGTGGCCGCCGTCGCGACGCGGTCCAGGTGCTCCACGGTCATCGCGTCGGCGACGACGACGTCGACCTCGTCGGTCACCAGCTCGCGCAGCCCGGCGACGAGCTCCTCCTGCGACCCGGTGACGAGGCGCAGCGGCAGGTGGCGCACCCGCAGGTCGGTCGAGCGAGAGAGCACCTCCGCCACGTCCGAGGTGTCGACCGGGGCACGGGGGTCGTGGGCCAGCTCGGTGCTCTCCAGGCGCATGCCGCGCAGGAGCTGGTGGCCCTCGACGGTGACCCGGTCGGCGCTGGGGTGCGCGGGCAGGCAGAGCGCCACGACGCGACGGTCGGAGACCTCCCGGGCGACGGTGAGCATCGCCTCCGTCGCGACCCCGACGTTGCCGCGCAGCGTCGTGTCGATGCGCGTGCTCAGCAGCTCGACCGGCCACCCGGCCCGCACCACGTCCCCCACCCGCTCGCGCACCTCCGCCGCGGGGGCGTGCCGCGACTCGGTCGTGACGACGATGACGTCGAAGCAGGAGTGGAACTCGGCGATGGTCCCCGCCGGGTCGGTCTGCCCGAGGGTCACGGCGCGCATACCCGCCCGGGCGAACCCGGCCGCGCAGGCGTTCGCCCCGGTGAGGTCGTCGGCGACGACGAGGACGCGGGCCACCGGGTCAGCCCATGATGAGGTTGAGCACGAAGAGCAGCGGGATCGACCCCGCCCACACGGCCGTGGTGATGCCGGACCAGCCCTTGAGGGCCGCAGTCCCCTCTAGGCCGGTGAAGCGGGTGACGACCCAGAAGTAGGAGTCGTTGAAGTAGCTGAAGACCATGGAGCCGGCCGTGCACGCGAGCACCGCGACGACCGGGTCGACCCCGAGGGTGTCGACGAGGGGCGCGGTGACCGAGGCGGCGGTGATCATGGCGACCGTGCCGGACCCCTGGGCGATGCGCACGACGGTGGCGATGACGAAGGGCACCAGGAACGCCGGGAGCGCGGTGGAGGCGATGGCCTCCGCGAGCGCGTCGCCCACGCCGGAGTCGCGCAGGACCTGGCCGAACGCCCCGCCGGCACCGGTGATGAGCAGGATGAGACCCGCGGACGCCGCCGCCTCGGCCAGCCAGCCCTGCACCTTGCTCCGCGGGGTCCAGCGGGGCAGCAGGACGTAGACGGCCAGGATGGCGCCGATGACGAGGGCCACGACCGGGTTGCCGAGGAAGGCGAAGGGCGCCGTCCACCCGCTGGCCTCGTAGTCGCCGGAGAGCGCCCCCTGCTGGTTCCGGTCGACCGCCGCGGTCACGGTGTTGGCCACGATGAGGGCGAGCGGGATCGCGAGCGGCAGGGAGCCGAGCAGGGCGCCCACCCGGCGGTGCTCCTCCCCGGCGGGGGGCTCGCCGAAGTAGGTCTCCGGGTCGTAGGTCTGGACGTCGTGCTCGGTCTCGTCGGTGGCCTCGGCCCCGTGCTCACCGGCGGACCCACCCTGCGCACCGGTGCGGGTGGTGCGGCGTCCGCCGGCACCGACGGCGGCGAGGTGCGGGTAGACCACGTCCCGGACCTCGGGCACGATCTTGTCCTCCAGCGTCGGTCCGATCCAGCGGGCGTAGACCACGACCACCGGCAGCAGGATGACGGTGAAGACCAGACCGGTCACGATGACCAGGCCGAGGTCGGCGCCCAGGATGCCGGTGGCCGCGAGCGGGCCGGGGGTGGGCGGGACCATGTGGTGGGTGAGCGTCATCCCGCAGCCCAGGGCCAGGGCCAGGGCGACGTAGCCGCCGCGCTTGACCCGCGCGATGGACCGGGCCAGGGGGTTCATGATGACGTAGCCGCTGTCGCAGAAGACGGGGATCGAGACCAGGGACCCGACGGACCCGAGGGCCCACTCCTCGCGACCGCGCCCGAAGGCCTTGAGGAAGGCCCGGGCCAGCGCGTCGGCCGCACCGGAGACCTCGAGGATCTTGCCGATGGCCACCCCCAGGCCGATGACGATGCCGATGTTGCCGAGGGTCGTGCCGAAGCCTGTCGTGATGGACCCGACGATGCCGGTCAGCTCCTGACCGGCCAGGATCCCGGTGACCACGCAGGCCACGAGCAGGGCGATGAAGGCATCGAGCCTGGTCCGCAGGACCAGCACGATGATGGTCGCGATGCCCGCGACGAGCGCGAGCAGCAGCTGAATGTCCACGATGACTCTCCTGGGTGCGCGGGCCCGGGGCGGCGCTGTCCCGGGTGCGCCCGAGTCTGGCAGGCAAGCCTGCGCAGATCAAGCATGAGTGTTGCGCGATCTGAGCACACAAGGATCGCCTGCCGGACCGGCGTCCTGTCTCAGGGCCACAGCAGCACCTTGATCGCGCGGCGCTCGTCCATCGCGGCATACCCCTCCGCGGCCTGCTCGAGCGGCAGCTCGAGGTCGAAGACCTGGCCGGGGTCGATCTCGCGGTCGAGGACCCGGCGCAGCAGGTCGGGGAGGTAGGCGCGGACCGGGGCGATCCCGCCGCGCAGGCCCACGTTGCGGTAGAACATGTGCTCCTGGGGGATGTCGGTGACGTGGGGGACGCCGACCCAGCCGACCATGCCGCCCGGCCGCGCCGACTGCAGCGCCTGCACGACGGAGTCCTGGGTGCCGACGCACTCGAGCACCGCGTCGGCCCCGATCCCGTCGGTGAGGTCCCGCACCGCGGCGACGCCCTCCTCACCCCGCTCGGCGATGATGTCGGTCGCCCCGAACGTCCGGGCGAGCTCCTGGCGGTCGGCGTACCTGCTCATGGCGATGATGCGCTCGGCGCCCATGACCTTCGCGGCCAGCACGCCGCAGAGGCCGACCGCGCCGTCCCCGACGACGACGACGCTGCCGCCCTCGCGCACCTGCGCCGAGACCGCGGCGTGCCACCCGGTCCCCATGACGTCCGAGAGCGCCAGCAGGCTCGGCACGAGGTCGTCGTCGGGTCGGCCGGGGGTCGCGAGGAGGGTCCCGTCGGCGTGCGGGATCCGGACGAGCTCGGCCTGGCACCCGGCGTACCCGCCCCCGTGCTGGCAGTTGGCGTGCTGGCCGACGCGGCAGACGGGGCAGGTGTTGTCGCTGTGCAGGAAGCCGCCGACGACGACGTCACCGACCTGCACGGTCCCCACGGCGGAGCCGGTCTCCTCGACGACGCCCACGAACTCGTGGCCGATCGGCCGGGGCTCGGCGACCTCGGCGATCCCGCGGTAGGGCCACAGGTCGGACCCGCAGACACAGGTGGCGAGGGTCCGGACGACGGCGTCGGTGGGCTCGGTGACCGTGGGGTCCTCGCGCTCCTCGACCCGGACGTCCCCGGGTCCGTGGATGACTGCTCCGCGCATGCTTCCTCCTGGTGGTGGTCGGTACGGGCCGGTCCGGCTGCGCCGTCCGGCCAGGTGGACCGTACCCCGGGCCCGGCGGCCTAGGGTCGGCCCATGACCCCGACCTCCCCCCGTCGCGCGGTCGCCACGGTCGTCGTGGCGATGCTGCTCGGGACCTCGGTGTGGTTCAGCGCCAACAGCGCGGCCGAGGGGCTGCGCGGGGAGTGGGGGCTGGACGCGTCCGGCATCGGACGGCTGACGCTGGCGGTGCAGCTGGGCTTCGCGCTCGGCACCGTCGGCATGGCGATGTCCGGCCTGGCCGACCGCTTCCGCGCCAGCCGGGTCTTCGCGGTCTCCGCCGTCGTGGCGGCCCTCACCAACGCGGGCTTCGCGCTGCTCGCCACGGGACCGGCCGAGGGGATGGTGTGGCGCTTCGTCACCGGTATGGCACTGGCCGGGGTCTACCCCCTGGGCATGAAGATGGTCGTCTCCTGGGACCCCGGCCGGGCCGGCGCGAGCCTGGGCTGGCTGGTGGGCATGCTCACGCTCGGGACGGCGCTGCCGCACGGGATCCGGGCCGTCGGCGTGGGCCTCGACTGGACGCAGGTGATGCTCACCTCCTCGGTCCTCGCCCTGGGCGCGGCGGCGCTCGTCCTGGCCCTCGGGGACGGGCCGCACCTGCCCCGGGCGGCGCCGGGCGGTCTGCGCTGGGGGGCCGTGCTGCGCGCCTTCACGGTGCGCGACTACCGCTCCGCGGCACTCGGCTACTTCGGCCACATGTGGGAGCTCTACGCCTTCTGGACCCTCGTCCCGCTCCTGGTCGCCGACGCCCTCGCGCCGGGTGGCGACGCCGTCCCGGCGTGGTCCTTCGCCGTCATCGCGGTGGGGGCGGCGGGGTGCGTCGTCGGGGGCCGGCTGTCGGCCACCTGGGGCAGCGCGCGGGTCGCCGTGGTCGCGCTCGCGGCCTCCGGGCTGGTGTGCGCGGCATACCCGCTGCTCGTCGCGGGACCGTCCTGGCTCGTGCTCGCTGCGCTGCTGCTCTGGGGCGTCGCGGTCATCACCGACTCCCCGCAGTTCTCCGCCCTGAGCGCGCGGGCCTGCCCGCAGGACCTCGTCGGCAGCGCCCTGGCCATCCAGAACAGCCTCGGCTTCGCCCTCAGCGCCGGGTCGATCCTGCTCGTCTCCGCCACGTACGCCGGTCTCGGGCCCGCGGTCGCGTGGCTCCTGCTCCCGGGTCCGGTGCTGGGGCTGGCGGCGATGGCGCGCGAGCGGCACGCGGCCGCGACGACGAGAACCCGGTGACCCTCCGGACGGCTCGGCCCTACCCTCGGCAGATGTCCTCGCCACCCTTCGTCCCCGCCGGCTTCACCGCTCCCACCACGCTCGTGGTCGGCGAGCTGCGGCTGGAGCCGCTCGGACCGCAGCACCACGAGGCCGACCTCGCCGCGTGGTCCTCGAGCATCGACCACATCCGAGCGACCCCCGGCTACCCCGACGGCGACTGGCCCCCGCCCCAGGGCATGAGCGCGGAGGAGAACCTGGCGGACCTGCGCCGGCACGCCGCCGACTTCGAGGCGGGGCGCGGCTTCACCTACACCGTGCTCGAGGGGGAGGAGGTCGTCGGCTGCGTCTACCTCTACCCGCCCGAGCGGGAGGGCACCGACGTCAGCGTGCAGTCCTGGGTGCGCGCCGACCGAGCGGCCCACGACGGGCCGCTCGCCGACGCCGTCGCGCGGTGGCTGCGCAGCGACTGGCCGTGGTCGGCCTCGGACCGCCACGGTCGGTGACCCCTGCGCACGGGTACCCCCGGGCTCTACGCTGCCCTCGTGCCCACCCCGCGCCCCCTGCCGCGCTACCGCAGCGACCCGACCAAGGTCAGGGTGGACACGCACGGGCCGAGCGGGGTGTCCGTCGTCGTGGACCGGGTCCCTCTTCGTCTTCGGGGCGGTGTACGCGGCGTGGTTCGCCGTCCTGCTGCTGAGGCTGAGCCTGGACCTGGACTGGTGGCACCTGGCCTACCTCGTGGCGTTCTGGGTCATCACGGCCTACCTCGCCCTTCCCCGCCTGCACCGCGTGCTCACACAGATCTACGTGCCGGAGTACTTCATCGGCCGGGTGCGCACGGCCGACGGGCTGCTCGGCGACCCGGTGAACCTCGCGGTCCGGGGATCGGCTGAGCAGATCGACGCCGTCATGCGGCAGGCCGGCTGGGTGGTCGCCGACCCGATCACCGTCCGGACGTCCTGGCGCATCATCACCGGGTCCGTGACCGGACGCTCCTACCCGCAGGCGCCGGTGAGCTCGCTGTTCCTCTTCGGTCGCCAGCAGGACGTCGCCTTCCAGCAGGAGGTCGCGGACAGCCCCGCCAAGCGTCACCACGTGCGTCTGTGGCGCTGCCCCCAGGGGTGGTTCCTCCCCGGGGGGCACCAGGTCGACTGGGTCGCCGCGGGCACCTACGACCGCGCCGTCGGCCTCTCGCTCTTCACCCTGCAGGTCACCCACAAGATCGACGCCGACACCGACGCCGAGCGCGACTACATCGTGGACACGGTGCGGGCCACCGACCTCCCGGTCTCGGTCGACGTCATCGAGGACTTCTCCACCGGCTACCACCACCGCAACGGCGGGGGTGACGCCATCCACACCGACGGCGACCTGCCCGTCCTGGACGTGACCTCCGTGGTCGTGCCTGACCCCCCGCCCGACCTAGAGCCGGACGTCGCGGCGGCGTCCTGGGTGACCCGGAGCAGCGAGGACGACCAGGCCAACAACGCCGTCCCGCCGCGCCCCGCGGTCTTCCTCGTGGCCGTCGGCGCCATCGCCCTGGGGGCGCTGCTGCAGGTCCTCGGCGTGCTCGTCGGCGCGCTGCAGGTGGACCTGGGCGACGGCACCCTGGCCAGCCGCTTCGCCCTGGCCTCGGTCACCGCGCTGGTCCAGGCCGTGGTCCAGGTGCCGATGCTCGTCCTCATCCTGCGCGGGCACGCCTGGGCGCGCTACGTGGTGCTGGCCGGCCTCACCCTGGACGGCGCGATCGCCATGGTCGCCCCCTCCCTGGAGCTGGGTGCCCTCGGGCCGCTGCAGCTGCTCCTGACTTCGACCTCGATCGTGGCCCTCCTCGCCCTCTCCGACCGGTCCGCGTCCCGCTGGCTGGCCGCCCTCCGGGCGGACCGGCGCGCGCGCCGGGCCCGACGGCGCTCGGCCGCCGGAGCACCCGCCTGACCCCGAGCGCCGGAGCGGCGTCGTGGCCATGCCCCTGCGACCCCGGCGTCCCGCATACGGCAGGCTGGGGTCCGTGGCGAGCAACCAGTCGGTCCGGATCCGCAGGGCGGTCGCGCGGTATGCCGCGGGGCACGAGGCCCTGCGCGCCGCGACCGACTCCTACGTCGGGCTCGTCACCCAGCTGCTCGACGACGCCGGCATCAACTACCTCGCGGTGACCGGACGGACCAAGACGGTCGAGTCCTTCGCCGGCAAGGCCGCGCGACGGACCGGGAGCGGCCGGCTGGCCTTCCCCAAGCCGCTCACCGACATCACCGACCAGATCGGCGTGCGGGTCGTCACCTACGTGCAGGACGACGTCGACGCCGTCGCCCAGCTGCTGGACGCCCAGCTCGAGGTGCGTGACGACCGCGACATGGGTCAGGAGACCGCGGCCGAGGGCCGCTTCGGCTACGCCAGCCGACACCTGCTCGTCGCCCTCGACGACGAGCGCGCCCGGGCGGCGGGCATACCGGCCGGTCGACCGGCGTCGGTGCAGATCCGGACCGTGCTGCAGCACGCGTGGGCCGAGTTCGAGCACGACATCCGCTACAAGGGGTCGGTGCCGCAGGAGCACGCCCACGACTTCGACCGCCGGTTCACGCTGGCCGCCGGGCTCCTGGAGCTGGCGGACCAGCAGTTCTCCGCCATCCGCGATAGGCACCGGCAGGCGTTGACGTCCCCGGCCGACGCCCCGGACGACGACCCGCGGATCGGGGCCACCGACCTCGCCGCGTTCCTCGCCGGCCAGTTCGCCGACGCCGGGTGGTCGCGCACCGACCACTACGCCTGGATCAGCGGGCTGCTCCTCGAGCTCGGCGTCACCTCGCTGGCCGAGCTGCGGGAGGTCCTGCGCGTGGTCGACGACACGGCGATCGAGACGCGGATGGGCTACCGCTACCCCC
Source organism: Serinicoccus chungangensis (assembly GCF_006337125.1). Taxonomy (GTDB): domain Bacteria; phylum Actinomycetota; class Actinomycetes; order Actinomycetales; family Dermatophilaceae; genus Ornithinicoccus; species Ornithinicoccus chungangensis. Next base: position 3,372,324 of record NZ_CP040887.1, on the reverse strand, counting down.
CGGGCGCGGTGCGCCGGCTGGACGACTCGCTGCTGTCGGTCTACGGCGAGCGCTACGTCGGCCTGCACGGCAACGCCCACCGCCAGGAGCTGCTCACGGCCCGGCTGGCGCGACTGCACACCTAGCCCGACCGGGCTGGCAGACTCGCCGGATGCGCGCCATGGTCCTGACCGCCGCCCGCTCCACGCCTCAGGTGCAGCAGGTCCCCGAGCCGGTCGCCCCGCCGGACGGCGTGGTCGTGCAGGTCCATGCGACCGGGCTGTGCCGCAGCGACTGGCACGCCTGGGCCGGTCACGACGACATCGCCTTCCCGCACGTCCCCGGCCACGAGCTGGCCGGCGTCGTCACCGCGGTCGGCGCGCAGGTGCGGCGGTGGCGCGCGGGGGACCGGGTGACGGTGCCCTTCGTGTGCGGGTGCGGCCGGTGCGGGTGGTGCCGCTCGGGCCAGGCCCAGGTCTGCCCGGACCAGCAGCAACCCGGGTTCACCCACGACGGGTCGTTCGCCGAGCTGGTGGCCCTGCACGCGGCCGACACCAACCTCGTCGCCGTACCCCCCACGATCGAGCTGACCACGGCGGCGAGTCTGGGGTGCCGGTTCGCCACGGCATACCGAGCCGTCGTCGACCGGGCCAGGGTGGCGCCGCAGGAGTGGGTGAGCGTCGTCGGGGCCGGCGGGGTCGGGCTCAGCGTCGCGATGATCGCCCGGGCGGTGGGGGCGCGCGTGGTCGCGGTCGACCGCAACCCGCAGGCCCTGGCGGTCGCCGCCGCGCTGGGCGTCGAGCACACCGTGCTCGCCGACGGCAGCGACGTGCCCGCGGCGATCCACGACCTGACCGGCGGGGGCAGCCACGTGGCCGTGGACGCCGTCGGCAGCGAGCAGACCTGCAGCGACGCGCTGCTGGGTCTGCGCCGCCGGGGGCGCCACGTCCAGGTCGGGCTGCTGCCCGGGGTGGTCGGCCATCCCCGGGTGCCCCTGGAGCGTGTCATCGCCTGGGAGCTGGACGTGCTCGGCAGCCACGGTATGCCGGCCGTCGACTACCCGGCGATGCTCGCCCTCATCGAGCAGGGCGCGCTGGTGCCCGAGCGGCTCGTCGAGCGCGTCGTCGGGCTGGAGGAGGCCGCCGAGCTGCTGCCGGTCTTCGACAGCGCCGTCGTCGCCGGCATGACGCTCGTCGACCCCCGTCGCTGACCCCGCAGTCGCGGACCTGCCGGTCGTCGGCTAGTCGTGCTGAGCCGGGTCGGCGAGCCGCGCGACCAGGATGTCCAGGCCCTGGCGGGCGGCCCGCTCGGCCAGGCGCACGCGCTCGAGCATCTGCCGGGCCGCCTCGAGGTCCAGCGTCGCGCGCCGCTCCGCCTCCCGGCAGGCCTCGACGCCCTCCTCGCGCTCCCTCCGGTCCGCGACCCGGTCGTCGTCGTAGCGCTGCACCTCGGCCGCGGCCAGGTCGACGGCCCGGTCCACCAGGAAGCGGTAGGACGCCCGCAGCTTCTTCTCCGTGGTCTTGCGCGCGAGGCCGTCGACCTCCTCCTCGACGCCCTGGCGCATGAATGGCAGCGGGTCGGACGTGTAGCCCGCACGCTCCGCCGCCTGCTCCGCGGCCGCCCGCCGCTCCTGCGCGTCGGTCAGGGCGCGCTCGGCCTCCCGCACCGCGGCGCCGGCCGCCTCGAGGTGCGGCACGACGCGCGAGTCGAGCGCGTAGGTCAGCTGCTCCCGTTCCCCAGGGTCGAGCCCGTCCGTCATGGCTGCGCCTCCTCCGTGTCCGATGGGTCCACCCTCTCATCCACCGGGCCGGGTGCCGGGGCCCAGCGGGCCCCGGCAGGTGGTCACCGCCCCGGGGGCAGCATCGTCTCCAGGTCGGCGCGGATCGTCGCCGGATCGGTGGCGGGGGCGTAGCGCTTCACGACCTGGCCGTCCGGGCCCACGAGGGACTTGGTGAAGTTCCAGGCGATCCGCCCTCCGAGCAGGCCCCTCTTCTGCTGCTTGAGCCAGCGGTAGAGCGGGTGGGCACCGCTGCCGTTGACCTCGACCTTGGCGAACATCGGGAAGCTCACCCCGTAGTTGCGGTGGCAGAAGTCGCCGATCTCCTCGGCGTCACCGGGCTCCTGCCCGCCGAACTGGTTGCACGGGAAACCGAGCACGACCAGACCGCGGTCGGCGAGCTCGGCGTGGAGCTCCTCCAGGCCCGCGAGCTGCGGGGTGAAGCCGCACCGGCTGGCCGTGTTGACCACGAGCACGGTCCTGCCCGCGTAGTCCCCGAGGTCACGCTGCTCGCCGGCCAGGGTCTCGGCGGTGAAGTCGTGCAGGCTCCTCACGGACGCTGCTCGTCGTCGCCGAGCGCCGCCTGCCCGGCCTTCCGCGAGGCGGAGCGGATCTGGCTGGAGTACTTGCCCTTGGTCTGCCGGTCCGCGACGTCGGCGGCCTTGTCCAGGTAGGACCGCGTCTTCTCCGGGTTCTTGCGGGCGAAGCGGCGGGCCGCGTCGGCGGCGGCGCCCAGGGCGGCGATGGTGCGGAACGGCATGCAGGAATCCTCTGCTCGGCGGTCGGACGGAGCTGTCAGGTGGTCAACGTGTCAGGACCCCACATGTTTCCGACGACGGCCCGGGGGCCGTGGCGGCACGGCGCGCGCCACGGTCCGCCGGCTCCTACGGTGTGGACATGCAGATCGGATTCAAGCTCTTCGCCGAGAACTTCTCCCCCACCGAGCTCGTCCGCCAGGCCGTGGAGGCCGAGCGGGCCGGCTTCGACTTCGTCGAGATCAGCGACCACTTCCACCCCTGGCTGCCCGAGCACGAGCACTCGCCGTTCGCCTGGTCGGTGCTCGCCGCCATCGCGGCCTCGACCGAGCGGATCGGCCTGGCGACGGGAGTCACCTGCCCCACGATCCGCTACCACCCGGCGATCATCGCCCAGGCGGCCGCGACCACCCAGATCCTCGCCGGCGGGCGCTTCACCCTCGGGGTGGGCTCCGGCGAGCGGCTCAACGAGCACGTCGTCGGGCAGGGGTGGCCCGAGGTGCGCGACCGCCACCAGCTGCTGCGCGAGGCCCTGGAGATCATCCGGCTGCTGTGGCAGGGCGGCTACCACTCCTACCGCGGCGAGTTCCTCACCATCGAGGACGCCCGCGTCTTCGACCTGCCGGACACCCTGCCGGACATCGTCGTCGCCATCGGCGGTCCTCAGGCGGCCCGCCTCGCCGCGGACCTCGGCGACGGCATCTTCACGACCGACCCGGACGCCTCGCTCATCGAGGCCTTCGAGCAGGCCGGTGGCTCCGGGCCGCGCTACACCGAGGTGCCCCTCGCGTGGGCCCCCGACGAGCAGAGCGCGGCCGAGTCCGCGCACCGCATGTTCCGGTTCGGACTCGGCAGCTGGCGGGTCAACAGCGAGCTGCCCAACCCGGCCCACTTCGACGCGGCCACGCAGTTCATCACCCCGGACTCCATGCGCGAGGTCTTCGCCTGCGGACCGGACGTGGAGCGTCACGTGGAGGTGGCCACCCAGTTCGCCGACGCGGGCTTCGACCGCCTGGCCCTCATCAGCGCCGGTCCGGACGTCGACGGCTTCATGCGCTTCTTCACCGACGAGCTGCGGCCGCGGCTGCAGGGGCTGTCGAGCTAGCGGTCGCCGGGCCGGGTCCGGCCCGGGCCCTGCGGGGCGTCCCCCCGCACGGGGGCCGGCGCCACCTCGCCGACCCACAGCTCGTCGCCGACGCGGATCGTCCCGGACCCCAGGAGCCGGCACACCGTGCCGCCGCGTCCGTGCAGGGCCGCCATCGCGCCCGGCCCGAGCCAGTCGTCCAGCAGCCGGCAGGGCGCGGCCAGCCGGACGACCTGCAGCTCCACCTCGCCGACCCGCAGGAGGGTCCCCGGTCGGGTGGGCACCGGCCCGTGCGACACCGTGAGGTTGCGCCTCGTCCCGGCGGCGGTCACCGGTCGACCCAGGTCGGCGGCGGCGGCGTCGAGGTCGGTGCGTGACTGGAGGGTCACGTGCCGGTGCCGGCTGCCGTGGTAGCGGTCGCCGACCAGGCCCACCCCGGCCTCGGCCTCGACCTCGTGCACCCGCTTGACGGGCAGGCGGCTGCCCGGGGCGATCCCGATCTCCACGACCCGCACCGGGTCCTGCGGCTGCGACATGCCCCCATGATGCGGCAGCCGGGCCCCGGCCCTGCCGCCGGGGATCAGGCCTCGATGACGCAGTCCTCGAGCGGGGTGGAGCAGCACAGCAGCACCTTGTCGGCGGCGATCTCCCGGGGCCGGATCCCCCCGCCGTGCCGCATGTCGACGCTGCCGGTGAGCAGCTGGCTCTTGCAGGTGCCGCAGACCCCCTCCGCGCAGGACGACGGCAGGCTGAGACCGGCCTGCGCGGCGGCGGCGAGGATGGTCTGGCCGGCGGCGCAGGGCACCTCCCGGCCGCTGCGCGTGAGGGTGACGGTATGCGTCCGCGCACCGGCGGCGGACCCGTCGCCGACACCGTCGCCGGCCGCGGCCGCGCCCCACGACGGTCCCTCGCCGGTCACCACCGCGCCGGCCGTGTCGAGCACGAACGACTCCTGGTGGCACCGCGCCGGGTCGCAGCCGAGCTCGGCCAGCAGGTCGCGCACGGCGTCCATGTAGGGCGCCGGCCCGCAGGTGAAGACCTCCCGGCCGGCCGCGTCGGGCGCCAGCTCTCGGAGCAGCCCGGCGGTGAGCCGCCCGCGGGCACCACGCCATACCTCGTCCTCGCTGTCGCCCTCGCAGACCACCGCCACCCGCAGCCAGGGCAGGGCCTCCGCGAGCTCCTCGAGCTCGCGGCGGAAGACGATGTCGGCCGGGGTCCGGGCGCTGTGGACGAAGACGACGTCGTGCGGCCCCTGCGTGCCCACCAGGGTCCGCAGCATCGACATGAGCGGGGTGATGCCGCTGCCCGCGGACAGCAGCAGGTGCGCCGCCGCCGGGTGCTCGTGCGTGCTGAAGACGCCCATGGGCCCGCTCACCCGCAGCCGCCCACCGACCCCGAGCCGGTCGTGCAGCCACGTCGACACCGGCCCCTGCCGCTTCACCGTGAGCGTGAGGGTGCCGGTCTGCAGCGGGGAGGAGGCGATCGTGTAGCACCGGCTGAGCCGGCCGCCGCCCCTGCCCGTGCCTGTGCCCGTACCCATGCCTGTGTCCACCGTGACGGTGACGTACTGCCCCGGCCGGAACGACAGCGCCGCCCCGTCCGGCAGCGCCAGGGTGAGGCTGCGCACGTCGTGGGTGACCTGCTCCACGCCGACGCACACGAGCTCCTCGTCGACCTGCTCGAGGTGGGTCGGGGCAGCCGTCCCGCGGACCAGCACCTCGGTCATCGGGCCAGCTCCTCGCGCAGCCGCGCGACGTACCACGCGGCGAAGGACTCCACCTGGCGCTCGCTGGGGGAGTAGGGGCCGGGGACGTAGGCGGGGTCGCCCACCCCCTGCTGGGCCCGGGCGCAGAACTCGCCGTCCTCCTCGTTGGTGTGGTCCCACACCTGCGTGAGCCGCTCCAGGTCGTAGTCCTCCCCCTCGACCGCGTCCTCGTGCACGAGCCAGGTGGTGCGCACCAGCGTCCGGTCCGGCGCCAGCGGCAGGACGGCGAAGACCACGACGTGGTCGGACAGGAAGTGGAACCACGCGTTGGGCTGGGTGTGCACCGAGGCACGGCCCAGGCGGGCGGTGTCGAAGTCGCCCAGCAGCCGGCGCGAGGCCACCGACCCGTCGAGCGTGTAGGACTCGCCGGCGCCGTCCAGCGCCTCGCGCTGCACCCGGAACGCGGTGACCCGCTCCTCCTCCAGGGCCTCGACCTCGGCGAAGGCCATCCCGCGCTCCAGGCAGGCGGCCTCGAGCTCGGCCTCGGCCGCGAGGTAGCGCTCGTGCGCGGGCATGAGCCGCGCCGGGACGGCGTCCCGGTCGTAGCCGTAGGTCGGGAAGAAGGTGCAGGTCAGCTCGGGGTGCCCGCCCTCGCAGTGGTAGCACTCGCGGTTGTTCTCCATGACCAGCTTCCAGTTGGCGTGCTCCACGAGGTCGTGCTGGGCGGCGACCTTGGTGCGCAGCGGCTGGTGCGGGTCGAGGTAGGGGGCGATGGTGGAGGTCAGCTCCGCCACGTCGGCCGGTGGCTCGTCGGCGAGGCAGACGAAGATCAGCCCCGACACCGTGCGCACGTGCACCCGTCGCAGGCCGAAGCACGACCTGTCGAAGGTCGGCGCCTGGTCGCCGGCGTGCAGCAGCGTGCCGTCGGTGGCGTAGGTCCACCGGTGGTAGCCGCAGACGATGTTGCCCACCGACCCGGAGCGCTCGGTGAGCACCCGGGAACCCCGGTGCCGGCAGACGTTGCGCAGCGCGCTGACCTCCTCGTCGTCGTCGCGCACGACGATGACCGAGTGCGGGCCGATGTCGACGGTGACGAAGTCGCCGGGCTCACGGATCTCGGCCTCGGTGGCGACGAAGATCCAGCAGCGGGCCCAGACCGCCGCCAGGTCGGCGTCGAAGACGTCCTGGCTGGTGTAGAACGCGGCGTCCAGGCTGAAGCCCGGCACGCGACGGGCGACGAGCCCGGCGAGGTCGGTGGCCTCGGGGGCGGAGGTCAGGGTGGTCATGGGGTCCTCCTTCGGGTATGCCGCTCAGATGGCCAGGCAGAGGCGCAGGGCGTCGTAGACGGCGGCGTGGATGTTGCGGCTGGCGACCGCGTCGCCGATCCGGAAGAGCTGGAAGTCCGGGCCCCGGCCCGACTCCGGGCCGGCGGGCAGGGCGGGCGCCGCGGACCCGGCCCCGACCAGCTGGGGCCGGACGGCCAGCAGCGCCTGGTGGTCCACCGCGCCGGCGTTGACGGACAGCGGCACGAGCTGGTGGTAGAGGTCGTCGAGGGGCAGGGTGCCGTGCTCCACGACGACCTGGTCGACGTGGCGCTCCACCTCGGCACCGGAGTAGTCGTGGCGCAGCCGCGCCACCAGGCCCCCCTCGGGGTGGCGGGTGACCCCGACGAGCCTGGTGGCCAGGGTGACCGCGACACCGTGCTCGTCGAAGGCGCGCAGGTAGGCCGGGGAGTTCATCCCCCCGACGAGCGGCGCGATCATCCGCTCAGGGGTGACGAACTCCACCCGGGCCCCCCGGGTGGCGAGCAGCTCGGCCGCGTCCACCCCCGGCTCGGCGCCGTTGTCGTCGTAGACCAGGACGCTGCCGCCGGACCGCACGTCCCCGGACATGACGTCCCAGGTGTCGCGCACCAGCGCGGCGCCCTCGGGGAGGAAGGCGTGGTTCGGCATCCCCCCGGTGGCGACGATGACGACGTCCGGCTCCTCGGCGAGCACCGTCTCCACCTCGGCGTAGACGCCGAGCCGCAGGTCGACCCCGGTGTGCTTGAGCTCGCTGACCCGCCAGTCGACCACCCCGATGAGGTCGCGCCGACGGGCCGGGCGGGACGCCAGCTTCACCTGGCCCCCGGGCAGGTCGTCGGCCTCGAGGACGACGACGTCGTGGCCGCGCTCGCCGAGCACCCGGCCGGCCTCGAGCCCGGCCGGGCCGGCACCGACGACCACGACCTTGCGGCGCACCGGCGCCGGCGGCACGACGTGGCTCAGGGTGAGCTCGCGCCCGGTCGCCGGGTTGTGCAGGCACTTGGCGTCACCGGACTCGTAGATCGCGTCCAGGCAGTAGTTGGCCCCGACGCAGGGCCGCACCCGGTCCTCCTCGCCGGCCGCGATCTTGGCCACGAGGTAGGGGTCGGCCATCTGCGGGCGGGTCATCCCCACGAGGTCGAGCAGCCCGTCCCGGATGGCGTGCCGGGCGGTGGCCGCGTCGGAGATCCGCGAGGCGTGCATGACGGGGATGTCGATCTCCCGGCGGATCTCCCCGGCGAAGTCGAGGAACGGCGCCGAGGGGGTGCCCATGGACGGGATGACCCGGGCGAGGGTCGCGTCGCTCTCGATGGTGCCCTTGATGACGCTGAGCAGGTCGACGCCGTCCTCGGTGAAGGCGCGCAGGGCGGTGAGCGCCTCCTCGCGCTGCAGCCCGTCGGGCCGGTCCTCGTCCATGGACATGCGGATCGCCAGGACCGGCCCCGGCCCGAGCGCGGCGCGCACCGCGCGGACGACGCGACGCGGGAAGGCCATCCGGCGCTCCAGCGAGCCGCCCCAGGCGTCGTCGCGGTGGTTCGTCGCGGGGGAGAGGAAGGCGTCCAGCAGGTGGCCGTAGCTCTGCAGCTCGATGCCGTCCAGCCCGCCCTCGACGCAGCGCTGCGCGGCGCTGACGTAGTCGTCGACGATCCGGTCGAGGTCCCACTCCTCGGCGACCTTGGGAAAGGCCCGGTGCGCCGGCTCGCGCAGCGGCGAGGGGAAGACCGTCGGCAGCCAGTCGGCGGTGTAGTTGCTGGTCCGCCGGCCGAGGTGGGTGACCTGGCACATGACGGCGGCACCCTCCTCGTGCACGGCGTCGGTGAGGCGGCGCATCCACGGCACGATCTCGTCGCGGTGCAGCTCGAGGTTGCCGAAGGCGGGCGGGCTGTCGCGCGCGACGACCGCCGATCCGCCGATCATAGTGAGCCCGACCCCGCCGCGGGCCTTCTCGAGGTGGTAGGCGAGGTAGCGCTCGCGCGGCAGCCCGCCCTCGGCGTAGGCCGGTTCGTGGCTGGTGCTCACGACCCGGTTGCGCAGCCGGAGGCCCTTGACGGTGAAGGGGTCCAGGAGGGGGTCGAGCGTGCGCATACCGCGAGTCTGCGGGGCGACCGCGGCGTCGCACCAGCGCCGGAAAGTGCACGGTGTCGTGCACACTGGCTGCATGATCGACCGCCGCCTGCAGGTGCTGCGGATGGTGGCGCAGCGCGGCACCGTCACGGGCGCCGCCGAGGCGCTCAGCTACACCCCCTCCGCGGTCTCCCAGCAGCTGCGGACGCTGGGCCGCGAGCTCGGGGTGGAGCTGCTCGTGCACGACGGCCGCGGCGTCCGGCTCACCCCGGCGGCGCAGGTGCTGCTGGACCGCACCGACGACCTGGTCCGCCGGTGGGAGGAGATCCGCGCCGAGGTGGCGCGGGTGGCGAAGACCGGTGGTGGGGTGCTGCGGCTGGCCGGCTTCTCCACCGCGGCCTCCGCGCTGCTGCCCCCGGTGGCCGCCCGGGTGCGCGCCGAGCTCGGCAGCGAGGTGCAGATCGTCGAGGCCGACCCGGAGGAGTGCTTCGAGCTCCTGCTGACCGGGCGCGCGGACGTGGCGGTCGTCGTCGCCGTCTCCACCCTCCCGGCCAGCACCGACCCGCGCTTCGAGCAGCGCCACCTGCTCGACGACCCGATCGACCTGCTCGTCCCGGAGGGCCACCCGCTGGCGGGTCAGGAGTCGGTCGCCCTGCGGGACCTGGCGGCCGAGCGCTGGATCATGGACCGGCCCGGCCGGCCCTACCACGAGCTGCTCCAGACGGCCTGCACCGGCGCCGGCTTCACGCCGTCGGTCGCGCACTACGCCGCCGAGTGGGACACCGGCGCGGCCCTCGTCGGTGCCGGCCTGGGCATCGCCCTGGTGCCGCGCCTCGCGCACGTGCCCGCGGCCTACCCGGTCGTGCGGGTCCCGCTGCACGGCGACCCCGCCCCGGCCCGGCACCTGCGCACCGGCATCCGACGGGGCAGTGCCGACCACCCCTCGGTCGCCGCCGCGCTCCGGGCGCTGGAGGATGTGGCCGCTCCCCGGCGCCGGTCCGGCGCGGGCCCGGCCGCCGCTCAGCCCGCGTAGGCCTTCCGCACCAGGGCGAGCAGCTCCTCCAGCACGCTCGGCGGGTCCTCGCGCCACCAGAGGAGGAGGACCTCGACGGGCGGGGCGTCGCGGACCGGGCGGAAGACGACACCGCGCCGGGAGTACTGCGCCGCCGTCGCCTGCGAGGTCAGCCCGACCGCGCGGCCGGCGGCGATGACGGTCAGCCACTCGTCGGTGCCGCGTACCTCGCGCCACGACCCGGGGGCCCGGTCCGGGGACCACAGGTCGGTCGTGGTCGTGCCGGTGGCCGTGTCCAGCGCGACCGTGCGGTCGGCGAAGTCGTCCATCCGCAGGACGCGGCGCCCTGCCAGCTCGTGCTCGGCGGGCAGCGCCGCCATCCTCGACTCGCGGCCCAGCACGGCGGTGGCGATCTGGGAGACCCCCGGGTCGCGGCGGACCACGGCCAGGTCGACCGTGCCCTCGTTGAGCCCGGCGAACCGCGTCGTCGTGTTGACGAAGGTCAGCTCCGAGCCGGGGTGCCGTCGCGCCCACTCGCGCTGCACGGTGGCGGTGTGCGCGCCGAGCGCCGCCCAGGCATACCCCACCCGCACCTCACGCCCCTCGTCGTGCGCGGCCCGGACCACGGCCCGCGCCTCCTCGACGCTGGCCCGTGCGTGCCGGAGCACGCGGCGCCCGGCGGTGGTCACGGTGACCACGCGGCCGCCGCGCTGGAGCAGCCGCACCCCCAGCGTGCGCTCGAGGGCGCCGACGTGCCGGGAGACCGACGCCTGGGTGGTGCCCAGCGCGATGGCGGCGTCGGTGAAGGTGCCCTCCTCGACGACGGCGAGGAAGGAGCGCAGGTCGCGCAGGGAGACCTCGGGCTGAGTCATACGGCCAGTGTATGCAGCGTGCACGCCGTGCATTTTTCGTATGCCTTGCCGCCGCCCAGACTCGGCGGTATGTCGATGAGCCAGACCACCGTCCGTGCGCGGACCGCAGACGCCGCCGCTCCCCGCCGCACCAGCCCGCGTGACGTGGTGCTCATGCTCACCGCGGCCACGAGCACGCAGGTGGGCGCCGCGTGGGGCAGCCACGCCTTCGGGGCGATCGGCCCCGCCGGCGTGGTCGCGGTCCGCCAGCTCGTGGCCTCCGCGGTGCTGCTGCCGCTCACCCGCCCGGACGTCCGCCGCCTGACCCGCGGCCAGTGGGCGCGCGTCGTGTGGCTGGCGGCGATGTTCGCGGGGATGAACCTCGGGCTCTACGCGGCGGTGGAGCGCATCGGGCTGGGGCTGGCGGTCACCCTGGAGTTCCTCGGGCCGCTGGCGGTGGGCCTCCTCGGGTCGCGGTCGGTGCGCGACCTGGCGCTGGCGGTGGTCGCCGGCGTCGGGGTCTACGTCCTCGTGCTGCCGGGGCCGAGCAGCGACTACCTCGGCGTGGCGTTCGGGCTGGCCGCGGCGGCCTGCTGGGGCGGCTACATCCTGGCCAACCGCTCGGTCGGTGCCGCGCTGCCCGGGGTGCAGGGCACGGCGCTCGCGACCGCGGTGTCGGCGACGGCATACCTCCCGGTGCTCGTCTGGCTGGCCCTCACCGACCGGTTCACCCCCGCCGCGTTCGGCTTCGCGGTCGTCGCCGGCGTGCTGTCGACGGTGGTGCCCTACACCCTCGACCTGCTGGTGCTGCGCCGGGTGCCCGCGGCGGTCTTCGGGGTGGCGATGAGCGCCCACCCGGTGCTCGCGGCGCTGGTGGGCCTGGTGCTGCTCGGTCAGCTGCTCGCGCTGCACGAGTGGGTCGGCATGGCGCTGGTCGTCGCCGCCAACGCCCTGACGATGGGGGTCTCCGGGCGTCGCCCCCCGGGGTAGCGGGCCGGGGTCGCGCCCGGCCGCCCGGGCCGCCCGGGGGGCCGGGCGCGCCCGCGCGCCTAGGGTGGGTGCCGGACGCGACCGACGGTCGTGGTCCGCCGGTCGCAGGAGGAGGACACCGTGGCAGAGCTGGGTGGCGAGGTGACGCTGCACGTGGACGCTCCACCGGAGCGGGTGTGGGCGCTCGTGAGCGACGTGACCCGGATCGGGGAGTTCAGCCCGGAGACGGTGGCCGGCCGCTGGACCGGCGGGTCGACCGGCCCCGAGGTGGGCGCGACCTTCGCCGGCAAGGTGGTGCGCAACGGGGTCGGGCCGACCTACTGGTCGGCGTGCCGGGTCACCCGGTGCGAGCCGGAGCGGCTCTTCGAGTTCTCCGTCGGGACCAAGAAGGTCGTGGTCAACAACTGGGGCTACCGGCTCCGGCCGTCGGGGGAGGGCACCGAGGTCACGGAGTACTTCCGGCTCGAGCCGATCCTGCCGCTGCGGCTCTACTGGGCCGTGCTCGGCCGCGCCCGCGGCCGCACCAACGAGCAGGGCATGCGGACCACGCTGGAGCGGATGAAGGCGGTCCTCGAGGGGTGACCTCGATGGTGGTGCAGAAACGGTGCGGCACGTCCGTCGCCCTGACGACAGATGTGCCGCACCGTTCCTGCACCAGGGTGGTCAGCCGAGGAGCTCCCGCAGCGCGGCGGCGAACTCGGCGGGTCTGCCGGCCGGACGACCGTCGACCTCGCCCATGAAGCCGCCGTGGTCGCCGGGCACGACCACCGCCTCGCCACCCAGCGCCCGGGCCACGGAGCGCGCGGCCCGCGCGGCGAGGGTCTCACCGGAGTCCTCGCCCACGGCCAGCACCACCCGGTCGCCCAGGTCGCGCAGGCGCTCGAGGTCCGGCTCGTAGCCGGTGCACGAGCGCAGGTTGCGCAGCAGCGGGTCGTCGCGCGTGCCGTCGTCGCCCGGGGGCATCCCGAAGGCGGCCGGGTCCGGCGCCGGCCGCCGCAGGTAGGCCTCGTCCAGCTCGCCGTCGGCCATGACCAGCGCGATGAACCGCGCCATCGCCGCGGCGTGCCCGTGCTGCTCGTAGGCCAGCACGACGTCCTCGCACGCGGCGAGGACCACCTCACGGTCCGGCACGAAGGCGACCAGCGGTGGCTCGTGCGCGACCACCCGGCGCACGTCGTCCGGGTATGCGGCGGCGTGCGCCAGCGCGTTGACGGCACCTCCGCTGGAGGCGAGGACGTCGACGGGGCCGCCCCCGAGCGCCGCGACCACCTGGTGCAGGTCCTGGGCGTGCTGCTCCGGGGTGAGCGGGCTGGTGCCGGTGGGGTTGCGGCCGGCGCCTCGCGGGTCGAGGGTGACCACCGGCCGGTCGTCGACCAGCTCGGCCAGCGCCGCGAACCCGGCGGCGTCCATGGGGGAGGCGAAGGCCAGCAGCACCGTCGGTCGGACGAGGCGTCCGACAGCTCCCCGTGCACGTCGTAGGTGATGAGGTCCTCGCCCTCACCCACGGTGCGGGTGACGGTGGTGCGGGCTCCTGCGGTCATGGGTCCATCCTGTCCGGTGGGTGGTCGTGCCCCTGCACGGTGAGACACCGCGGACCCGACGGACTCATCGCCCTCGACGCGACGAGCCCGGCACGGTTGACTGGCCCCATGAGCACCGAGGAGACCGACCACGCCGAGCAGCGCGTCGTCAGCGCCACCCGTGAGATCGACGCGCCCGCGGACGTGGTCTTCGAGCTGATCGCCGACCCCGCCCGCCAGCCCGAGTGGGACGGCAACGACAACCTGGCCGAGATCGTCCGCGGCGACCGGGTCCGGGCCGTCGGCGACGTCTTCTCGATGCGCACGACGAACGACAAGGTGCGCGACAACCATGTCGTCGCCTTCGAGGAGGGGCGCCGCATCGCCTGGCGCCCCGCGAGCGAGGGCCAGGACCCGGCCGGGCACGAGTGGGTCTGGGAGGTGGAGCCGCTGGACGAGGACCGCTGCCGGGTCACCCACACCTACGACTGGACCGGGCTCACCGACGAGTCCCGGACGGCCCGCGCCCGCAGCACGAGCGCCGACATGCTGCGTGCCTCCCTCGACCGCCTCGCCGAGCTGGCCGCGCAGGCCTGACGCGACCGCCGGCAGCGGGCACCTCGGGGGGAACGGGCTGGTCGGGGGCGTGAACGGCCGCCGGTAGACTGGTCCAATCGCGCACCGTGCGTCCGCCTCCGGACCCGTGCAGCGGCATACCTCCTGACACCACCGACGATCCTGCGAGGACTCGCCCTGTCCATGCTGCCTGCCTCCGCGCCCACCAGCACCCCCGACCCGCACTCGGTCCGCGCCGCGCTGCGCTCGCCGGCGCGCCTGCGCACCGAGATCCTCGCCGGTCTCGTCGTCGCCCTGGCCCTCATCCCCGAGGCCATCTCCTTCTCGGTCATCGCCGGCGTCGACCCCCGGGTCGGGCTGTTCGCGTCCTTCACCATGGCGGTGACCATCGCGGTCGTCGGCGGTCGCCGCGCGATGATCTCGGCGGCGACCGGGGCGATCGCCCTGGTCATCGCGCCGGTGATGGCGCAGCACGGCATCGACTACCTCATCGCGACGGTGCTGCTCGCCGGCCTGCTGCAGATCGTGCTGTCGGTGGCGGGCGTCGCCCGGCTCATGCGCTTCATCCCGCGCATGGTCATGGTCGGCTTCGTCAACGCCCTGGCCATCCTCATCTTCCTGGCGCAGATCCCCCACCTCGTCGGTGTCCCGTGGCTGGTCTACCCGGTGGTCGTGCTGGGGATCGCCGTCATGGTGCTGCTGCCGCGGGCGACGACGGCCGTGCCCGCGCCGCTGGTCGCCATCGTGCTCATCACCGGGATGGCGCTGCTCGCCGGCTGGCGGCTGCCGGACGTCGGTGACGAGGGCCAGCTGCCCGACAGCCTGCCCTCGCTCTTCGTCCCCGACGTGCCGCTGACGTGGGAGACGCTGCAGATCATCGGCCCCTTCGCCCTGGCGATGGCCCTGGTCGGGCTCATGGAGTCGCTCATGACCGCCAAGCTCGTCGACGACATCACCGAGACCGGCTCGGACAAGACGCGGGAGGGCTGGGGCCAGGGGGTCGCCAACCTCGTCACCGGGGCCTTCGGCGGCATGGGCGGCTGCGCGATGATCGGCCAGACGATGGTCAACGTCCGGGTCTCCGGCGCCCGGACCCGCATCTCGACCTTCCTCGCCGGGGTCTTCCTGCTGGTCCTCGTCGTGGCCCTCGGCGACGTCGTCGCCCGGATCCCCATGGCCGCCCTCGTGGCGGTGATGATCATGGTCTCGGTCGCGACCTTCGACTGGCACTCCATCGCCCCGGCGACCCTGCGGCGGATGCCCAAGAGCGAGAACCTCGTCATGCTCGCCACCGTCGTCACGACCATCGCCACCCACAACCTCGCGATCGGCGTCGTCGTCGGCGTCCTCACCGCCATGGTCGTCTTCGCCCGCCGGGTCGCGCACTTCACCCAGGTGGTGCGGGTCGAGGGCGGCGACCCCGGGGTGGCGCGCTACCGCGTGGTCGGCGAGCTCTTCTTCGCCTCCAGCAACGACCTGGTGCACCAGTTCGACTACGCCGGCGACCCGCAGACGGTCGTCATCGACATGAGCGAGTCGCACATCTGGGACGCCTCGACGGTCGCCGCGCTGGACGCGATCGAGCGTCGGTACGCCGCCCACGGCACCACGGTGGAGATCCACGGGCTCAACGCCGCCAGCCGCGCCCGCCACGAGCAGCTCGCGGGGCACCTGGGCAGCATGTAGCCCCAGGTCACCCGGCGGCGGGGTCCACCCAGGCGGTGAAGACGGGTAGGCCGTGCCAGGCCGCCCCGCCCTGCCCGGTGTCCAGGGCCACCGCCACGACCGCGTGCGGGCGGTCCAGCCGCAGGTGGATGCGGCGGACGAGCACCTCCTGCTCGTGCGGCATCCCGGTCGCCCGCACCCCCATGGCGGTGACGGCGGCCGCCTCGAAGCCTGTGGCGGAGTAGGCGGCGACCGCGGCCTGGCGGGCCTCGGTGTCGGCCGGGCGCTCCTCGGGCCGGACGTAGCGCGCCAGGGAGCCCAGTGCGGTGGCGAAGCCCGGGGCGTCGGCGAGGTCGTGCTGCGAGACCAGCCGCCAGGCCGGCACCCACCCGGTCCACTCCTCGACGACGTCCTGGAAGGCCGCGCGGACCTCCCGGTGCTCGCTCACCGTCCAGGCGTGGCCGTCCTCGACCACCTCGACGGCCCGCGGCAGCCGGGGCGAGGCCAGGCCGGCCGCGACCTCGTGCGCCGCGTCGACGACCTGCTCCCGGGGGACCGCGGGGTCCGCGACGACGCTGACCACGGCCAGCCCGGAGGTCGTCGTCGGGGCGACCACCCCGACCGGCCCGGCCGCCCGGGTCTCGAGCACCAGGTGACGCGCCGTGGTCGCGTCGGTGCCCAGGCCGCCGTCGTCGAGCTGCTCGAGCGGGGTGCGCCAGGAGATCCGGGTGGCCAGCGCGGAGGCCAGCACGAGCCGGGTCAGCTCGGTGATCTCCAGCGGGAAGGTCTCGATGAGACCCCCGGTGCGCTCGGCCGCCCACCGGTCGGCGCCGGCCTGGTCGGGCAGCGGGCCGTCCTCCACCGCGTCCGGCACCGCCCACCCGGCGAGCTCCGCGGTGAGCCTCGACGGGTCGGCCCACCGCGCCACCGCCGGCGACACGGCCGGGTGCGGGTCGGCGAGGAGGGCCGCGAGCACCGCCCTCGCCTCCCCGGCGGGGAGCCCGAGCTGCTCCTCGAGGAGCCGGCGGTCGGCCGGCTCCGCCTGGTCGGCGACGAGCGCGAGCAGCAGCCACGCCCCGAGCCCGGACCCCACGCCCGGGCCGGCGACGACGTCGGAGTCGAAGCGGACGGCATACCGGCGGACGGCGGCTGCCGCTCCGGTGTCCTGGTGCGGGTCCATGGCCCTGATCCTGGCACCTGCGGTGCGTCCGCGTCGGCGGCATAGGCTCGGGCGGACGGCACGACCCCCGAGGAGCAGCCTGATGCGCAACCCGGTGCAGGACTACCTGGAGCAGATCGTCGAGCAGTGCGGCGCCGCCGGAGGTGAGGTCGCCGCCTACATCCCCGAGCTCGCGGCGGCCGACCCCGACCGGTTCGCGCTGTGCCTCGCGACCGTGGACGGTCAGGTCTACGAGGTGGGGCAGGCCGAGCACCGCTTCAGCATCCAGTCGATCTCCAAGCCCTTCACGTATGCCCTCGGGCTGCACGACCAGGGCGTCGAGAGGGTGGCGCACAAGGTCGACGTGGAGCCCTCGGGCGATGCCTTCAACGAGATCAGCCTGGCCCCCGGCACCGGCCGGCCGAAGAACCCCATGATCAACGCGGGCGCGATCACGGCGACCTCGCTCGTCGCGGGGGAGGAGGAGGACGAGCGGTTCGCGCGGGCGCTGGACTGGTTCGGTGCCTTCGCCGGGCGGGAGCTGGAGGTGGACGAGGGGGTCTACGGCTCCGAGCTGGCCACCGCGCACCGCAACCGCGCCATCGCCCACCTGCTCCGGGAGTTCGAGATCCTCGAGGACGACCCGGAGGAGGTGCTGCGGCGCTACGTCCGGCAGTGCTCCATCGCCGTCGACACCCGGGACCTCGCGCTCATGGCCGCGACGCTGGCCAACGGCGGTCGGCAGCCGCGGACCGGACGGCAGCTGCTCGACGCCCATCTCGTGGAGCACGTCCTCTCGGTGATGACGACGTGCGGGATGTACGACGCCGCCGGTGACTGGGTGAGCGCGGTCGGCATGCCGGCCAAGAGCGGGGTGAGCGGCGGCATCATCGGCGTCCTGCCGGGCCAGGTGGGGGTCGCGGTGTTCTCGCCGCGGCTCGACGCGCACGGCAACAGCGCCCGGGGGGTGGCGCTCTTCGAGCGCATGTCCCGGGACATGGAGATGCACCTCATGCACGTGAGCCGGGGGTCGCGCAGCGCGCTGCGCAGCAGCTACTCGCTGGAGACCGCGCGCTCGCGGACCCGCTGGCAGGGCGCCGACGAGGAGGTGCTGGACCGGGTCGCCGGTCGTGCCCGGGTCTACGAGCTGCACGGCGACCTGCTCTTCGCGGGGGCCGAGTCGGTGGCCCGGACCGTCGTGGCGGACGAGCCGGAGCTGGCGGTCTTCGACCTCACCCAGGTCAACGAGATCGCCCAGGTGAGCCGGGTGACCCTGCTGGCGCTGCGGGACCGGCTGCGCGAGGCCGGGGCGGAGGCGGTGGCCGTGGACCCGGCCGGGGTCTTCCCGGACCCGGACGCGGGGACCGAGCTCGCCTCGCCCAACTTCGCCGACCTGGCCTCGGCGGTCGAGTGGTGCGAGCGCGAGCTCATCCGCGCCCACTGCGGCCCGCGCCCGGAGCCGGACCCGGTGGAGGACCACCCGTTGATGCGGGACCTCGGGACGTCGGCGACCGAGGCGGTGCGCTCGGCGATGACCCACCGGGTGGTGCCCGACGGCGAGACGGTCCTGGAGGCCGGCGGTCCCTTCGCCGGGGTGCACCTCATCGTGCGCGGCCGGGCGCAGGCGCTCGGGAGGGGGCCGGACGGGCAGCCGGTGACCCTCGTGACGATGGGCCCCGGCACGTCCTTCGGCGAGCTGGCCCTGGGGACCGACGACGAGCAGCAGACGACGATCCGGGCGGTCGAGGAGCTGGAGCTGCTCGTGCTGTCGGCGGAGGACCTCGCCCGGCTGGCGCAGGAGGACCCGGTGGTCGGGGTCGAGGTCTGGCGCGCCGTCGCCCGCGACGCCTACCGCGTCGCCGACCGCGCCCTGCGCCGCGGCGCCGTCCGCGCCCGCTGAGCCCCGCGCCGGACGCTCGTCGGTGCCGCCACCGCCGTCCACAGGAGGTGCACAACCTGTGGAGAACTACAGCGGTGTAACTCTCCCACCGCCCGGACCGGACCTCCGGGCGATGAGAATCGGCATACCCCGTCGTCCTACGACCAGGACCACCTGGAGGAGGAGCACGTGAGCGACCTGACCGACCTGCTGGAGCGACACGTGGGTGAGGGCACGGCACCCGGGATCGTGGCCGCGCTCGGTGACGCGCGAGGAGCGCTCGAGGTCGCGGCAGCGGGCGACCTGCACACCGACGCCGTCGTCCGCATCCAGTCGATGACCAAGCCGGTCCTCGCCGTCGCCACCCTGCGTCTGGTGGAGCAGGGCCGCCTCGGGCTCGACGACCCGGCCGACCGCTGGCTGCCCGAGCTGGCCGAGCGCCGGGTCCTGCGCTCGCCCGGCGCGGCGCTCGACGACACGGTCGAGGCCGACCGGCCGATCACGGTGCGGCACCTGCTCACCTGCACGAGCGGCTACGGCATGGTCCTCGACGACTCCCCGCTGCGGCGGGCGATGGCCGAGGCCGGGGTCGAGGCGGGGCCCGAACCGCTCACCCTCGGCGCCGACGCGTGGCTCGGGGCGCTGGCCGGCCTGCCCCTGGTGGCCCAGCCGGGGCGGACGTGGCGCTACCACCACTCCTTCGCCCTGCTGGGCATCCTGCTGTCCCGTCTCGTCGGGCGGCCGCTGGGCGAGCACCTGCGGGACGACCTCCTGCGCCCCCTCGGCATGGCCGACACGGGGTATGCCGTGCCGTCCGCCCACGCGCACCGCCTCTCCGCGGCATACCGCCTCCAGGAGGACGGCCGGTTCGTCGAGCTCGAGCCGGCGGGCGCGGGGCACTTCGTCGCCGACGACGTCTCCGACCGCAGCCACGACGAGCTGGTCTCGACCCTCGCCGACTACGCCGCGTTCGCGCGGATGCTCGCGGCCGGCGGCGTGCACGAGGGTGAGCGGGTCGTGGCCCCCGAGCTCCTCCGGGCGCTGCGCACCGACCAGGTGCCGGCCGCCGCGAAGGACCCGGCCGGTTTCTTCCCCGGCTTCTGGGACGGCTCCGGCTGGGGCTTCGGCGTCGCGGTGGAGCGCGGCGGCGCGCACCCGGGTCGGTTCGGCTGGTCGGGCGGGCTCGGCACCGACGTCTGGGTCGACCCCGCCACCGGGAGGTATGCCGTGCTCCTCACCCAGGTGGAGATGGGCCCGCCCACCTTCCGGCTCGTGGAGGACCTGCGGGCCCTGTGACCACGGCCTCTCCCGCCCCGGCGGGGTGAGCCCGGGACGGGGGAGCGGCGGCTGCGGCGGCTCCTACCCCTGGGCCACGCCGTAGACGTGCTCGACCCGGAGCCGGACGACGAGGCGCCGGTCGGCCACCATCGCCCGGCGGTAGTCGTCCCAGTCGGGGTGCTCGCCCTGGGCGTCGCGGTAGAGCGCGACGAGGTCCTCGACCGTCGGGTCGTGCTCCTCGGCCGCGGTGGGGGAGAGCTCCACCGTGCCCTGGGCCACGGCATACGACCAGCCGCTGGCGCTGGTGACGAAGAGGCTGGAGCGCGGGTCGCGGCGCAGGTTGGCCACCTTGGCCCGGCCGTCGGTGGTGGAGACCCGGACCACCGAGGCGTCCGGGTCGATGGCGTAGGTCACGAGGGAGAGCTGCGGCTGGCCGTCGCGCTTGATCGTGGTGAGGGCGCCGTTCGAGCCGGCGGTGAGGATGTCGCGCAGCGCTGGATCCATGTCCCCATCATGGCGCCAGCCGCCCCGGCCCCGCCAGGAGCAAGTGCCTGACGGTCCTCGGGTCCCGGGGTCGCGTAGGTTCGCCGGCATGCACTCCTTCCACCTCGTCCGGGTCCCGGCGCGGGTCGGTGCGCGGGCGATCGCGCGTCCCCCGCGTGCGGTCCCCGGACTGCGGCACGCCGAGGTGATGGCCTCGATGACGCTGGGCGCCCCGGTGGTCTCACCCCAGCGCCTGCAGGTGCACCGCCTCGCGGTCTTCGCCCGGTGGGAGGACGAGGTGGCCCTGGAGCGCTTCCTCGCGACCGACCGGCTCGGACGCACCCTGGCCGAGGGATGGCACGTGCGGCTGGAGTTCCTGCGCCGGTGGGGGCAGGTGCGGCGGCTCGGCCCGCTGCCGGAGATCGCCGGGCGCTCCGACCCCGCCGAGCCGGTCGTCGCGGTGACGGTGGCGCGGATGCGGATCCCGGAGGTGCCGCGCTTCGTCCACTGGGGCCGGCCGGTGGAGCGGCAGGTCCGTGACCACCCGGGCGTCACGCTGGCGCTCGCGGCCTACCGCCCGCCGCGCACCGTCTCCACCTTCTCGGTCTGGCGCAGCGCCCGCGAGATGACCGGCATGGTGCACGGCCGTGACGGGTCGGCGGACGGCCCGCACGGCGGCGAGGTCGGTACGCGGCACGCCCGGGCCATGCGGGAGCGCGAGCGCCGCGACTTCCACCACGAGTTCACGACCCTGCGCTTCCGGCCCCTCGGGGAGCACGGCACGTGGGAGGGCCGGCGGGTGCTGCCGGACTGAGCGACCGGGGCTGCCCGGGTTGCTGGGGCTGCCGGGGCTGCCGGGGCTGCCAGGGGGCGGCATACCCGTCCCGGTCGGACCCCGGTCGTCCCACCGGCCTCATGAGGAGCAGCGTGCGGAGATGTGCCCGTCCGCCGGGGTGATCTCCCCGCCCGGGAGTCAAAGCTCTGCAGCCCGGTGCCGCTGCGACGCGTGGTGCGCGAGAGGTGCCGCGACGGTCCGCCCCGGCGGGGCCTGTGGACGAGCGCGGCCGGGCCGCCTCCGATCACGGCATCCTGGGGTGATGCCGGGGGAGGTGATGACGCTGCTGGGGAGCCTGGGCCATGTCGCGGTCACGGCCGACCTGGCGGCGCTGGGCGTGGATCACCGCGAGACGCAGGCGCTCGTGAGGTCCGGTGTCCTCGTGCGCCTGCGCCGCGGCACCTTCGTCGAGGGCGCGGTATGGCGGACGGCCCCACCCTGGGACCGGCACGAGATGCGGGCGCGGGCGGTGCTCCGGGCGTTCGGCCCGGGTGCCGCCGTGGCGCTGAGCCACCACAGCGCGCTGGCGGCGCGGAGGGTGGGCGTGCACGGGGTCGACGACCGGGCCCACCTGTGCCGCACCGACGGTGGCCGGTCCTTCCAGGACGCCGTCGTCGTGGTGCACCGCCGGGTGCCCGACGAGCTCCTCGTGGACACCGCGTGCGGGCCCGCGGTGCAGACCGCCCTCGCGGCGCTCCAGGTGGCGGCCCGGTTCGGTGTGGAGGCCGGGCTGGTCAGCGCGGACGCGGCGCTGAGGGAGGGTCGGGCCACGCGCGCGGAGCTGGAGCGGGCGCTCCCGGTCCTCGGCGGCGGCCGCGGGCAGCTCCGCGCCGCCCGTACCGCCGAGCTGGCGTCGGCCCTGAGCGAGTCCGCGGGGGAGTCGCGGACCAGGTGGGTGCTGCTGACGCTGGGCCTGCCGCTGCCCGAGCAGCAGGCCGAGATCGTGGACCGCGACGGGGTCCTCGTGGCCCGGGTCGACTTCCTCTACCGCGACCGGGGGGTGGTCGTGGAGTTCGACGGGATGCTGAAGTACGACGACCCAGCCGCCCTGCGCCAGGAGAAGCTCCGGGAGGACCGCCTGCGCGAGCTGGGCTACGAGGTCGTGCGGCTGACCTGGGTCGATCTCGCCGACCCGCGCCTGGTCGAGCGCAGGCTCAGGGCCGCGTTCGCCCGCTCCCGGGCGCGCCGGGGCTGACCTCCACCCTCGTGCCGGCGCCTCGATCCCGTCCAGCCCGTGCCGGGCGGCGGGGTCCTCCCCGGCAGCCCGGGCGGGGGCCCGGGTGTCCTCCGGCAGCCCGTGCGGGGTGGCCGCGTCGCCTCGGTAGCCCGGGCCGCGGGGCCCGGGTGTCCTCCGGCAGCCCGGCCCCGCCGGACGTCGCACGACCCCGGGGCGGCGCGACATACCACCCGTCACAGCAGCCACACGGGCACCCCCGTGCCGGGACGTGCACCGATGGCATGGGTATATCCCGTGCTCCTGCGCATGTCCCCGCGCGACGTGACGGCTGTGACCAGCGTGCCGCGCGGGGCAGCCGTCTGCCCCGCCTCCCGGCGCGCCCGCCCGCCCGCGGCCGAAGGTCAGGCGCGCCCGCCCGCGGACCCGCGGCCGAACGTCGGGTGGTGCGACCCGCCCCGCAGCCCCTCAGCCGTACGTCGCGCACTGCGGCCAGCCCTGCGGGCTGTCCTCCCAGTCCTGCTGGCGTCCGTATGGCGTGCGGTCCATGATGTGCGCGACCGGCAGGGTGGCCTCGGTGCCGCGGGCGGTGGTCGCGTAGGTGAGGTAGGGCACCCCGTCGCGCAGCAGGTAGTAGGAGTAGCCGGGGAGCTGGTAGGGCGTGCCGTCCTCGTCCTGACGCGTCCATCCCCAGTCGTCGTGGTAGGTCGTGCCGCCCGAGGACACCCAGGTGTGCGACCAGCCCCGCTCGGCCCGCCACCGCTGCAGCTTCTCGACCGGCCCCTGCGAGACCATCGCGAAGGCGATGCCCTCCTCGTCCAGCCGCTCCATCCGCGCCGGGAGGGTGTCGACGGCCCACGTGCAGCTCGGGCACCCCTCCTCCCAGTCGGGCCCGAACATGACGTTCTGCACGAGGAGCAGGTAGTGCCCGCCGAACAGCTCGGTGAGCCGCACCGGCCCGTCCGGTCCGGCGAAGGTGTAGTCCTCCACCTCCACCATGGGCAGGCGCCGCCGGGCGGCCGAGACCCGGTCGTTCAGTCGGGTCACCTCCTTCTCCCGCGCCACCTGCTCGTCCAGGGCGGCGTCGAACGCGGCCCGGTCCACCACGGGGGGTGCCGCCGCGGGCTGGTCGGCCTTCCGGCTGCTGCTGGACAGGCTGGTCGTCATGGTCTGCTCCCTCTCCTCGTCCCCGCACATCGCAGGCGCGGGTGGTCACGGGGGGTGGGACTCTCGGGCCGTCCCGGACTCATCGGTGGCCCGACTACGCTGGAGACCCCATGTCCGACCCCTGGGAAGGTGAGTGATGGACACCGCCCGCAGCCGCGACGGCAGCGTCCACGTCACCGACGAGCGGATCAACACGATCTCCCACCTCGTCGGCTCGTGCTTCGCGCTGCTCGGCGCCGCGCTGCTCATCGCGCAGGCGGGGGCGACGGGGGACCCGTGGAAGATCGTCGGCCTCTCGATCTACTCCGCCTCGCTCGTCGTCCTCTTCGTCGCCAGCACGATCCACCACGGGCTCGACCGCGGCCCCCGGGTCAACGACCTGCTGCGCACGCTGGACTACACCTCGGTCTTCGGCCTCATCGCCGGCACGGTGACGCCGATCGTGCTGGTCCTGGAGCGCACCGTCGCCGGCTGGGCGGTGCTCGGCACGGTCTGGGGCATCGCGGCGCTCGGGATCGCCGCCCGCTCGGTCTGGCGCGACCTGCCCAAGTGGGTGACCAACACGCTGTTCATCGTGCTCGGGTGGATGCCGGTCGTGCTCGTCCTGACCGGGCTCACCCTCCCGCTGGGGGCCCTCGTGCTCATGGCCGTCGGCGGCGTGCTCTACAGCGTCGGCTTCGTCATCTTCATCATCGAGCGACCCAACCCGGTGCCGGGGGTCTTCGGCTTCCACGAGATCTGGCACCTGCTCGTCATGGCCGCCGCAGGGCTGCACTTCGTCCTCATGTACGCCTACGTCCTGTGACCCCGCGACTGGTCGACATCCGTCGGCACCCCCGTCCGGCCGCGCGCGTCCTCGTCCTGCACGGCGGGCAGCAGCACGGCACCGAGCCCACGAGCTGGCGCCAGCTGTCCGTGCTGCGCAGTCGCGTGCTCGCCTTTGCGCTCGCCCGGGCCGGCGCCCCGCACCGGCTCGACGTCCGTCTCCTGCGGTATGCCGTGCGCGGGTGGAACGACGGCGCCCCGCTGCGGGACGCGCGGTGGGCGCTGGACCGGCTGCGCGCGGAGGACGCGGCGCTGCCGACCGGGCTGCTGGGCTACTCCATGGGCGGACGGACCGCGCTGCGGCTCGCCGAGGAGGTCGAGACCCTGGTCACCGCCGCCGCCTGGGTGGACCGGTCCGACCTGCCGCTGCTGCGCCCGCCGCGGGGCGGGCGGGTGCTCATGCTGCACGGGGCGCGCGACGAGGTCACCTCGCCCGAGGGCACCCTCGCCGCCGCCGAGCGGCTGCGCCGGCTGGGGGCGGACGTCGGGGTGCGCACCGACCTCGACGACACCCACGGCCTGGTCCGGCACGCCCGCACCTGGCACCGGCTGGCCGCCGACCACCTGGTCGAGGAGCTGACGGGCTCGGCGCGCGAGCGGCATACCTGAACGGCATGATGAGGTGATGCAGCACACCGCGGGCGTCACCGACATCTCCACCAAGCTCGTCGTCAACGGCTCGCCGCAGGAGCTCACCCACGACGTGCGGGTGACGTTGCTGGACGCCCTCCGCGACCATCTGGGGGTCACCTCGGTCAAGAAGGGCTGCGACCACGGCCAGTGCGGTGCCTGCACCGTGCTCGTCGACGGCCGCCGCGTCGTCTCCTGCCTGTCGCTGACGGCCTCGTTGGACGGCGCCGAGGTCGTGACCGCGGAAGGGCTGGGGCGCCCGGACGACCTCAGCGACCTCCAGCAGGCCTTCGTCGACCGTGACGCGCTGCAGTGCGGCTACTGCACCCCGGGGCAGGTGTGCTCCGCGCAGGCGATGCTCGCCGAGGTGGCCGCCGGTATGCCGAGCCACGTCACCGACCCGGACGCCCTCGCCGACCCCGACGCGGCGGTGGACCTCACCGACGAGGAGATCCGGGAGCGCATGAGCGGCAACCTGTGCCGGTGCGGCGCCTACGTCAACATCGTGGCGGCCATCCGCGACACCGCGGCCCGACGCGCGCGGTCCGCCGACCGTCCCGACGGTGCGGAGCCGGTGGTGCCCGACCCCGGGGAGGGGGCACCGAGGGGCACCGGGGAGGAGACCGCGTGAAGCCGTTCACCTACGAGCGCGCGACGAGCGTCACCGACGCCCTGCGCCGCAGCGTGGCGGCGTCCACCGACGGGCAGCGCGCGGCCTACCTCGCCGGCGGCACGAACCTCGTCGACCACCTGCGCCTCGGGATCCGGGAGACCGACCGGCTCATCGACGTCAGCCACCTCGACCTCACCGAGGTCGAGGAGCTCGACTGCGGCGGCGTGCGGATCGGGGCGCTGGCCCGCAACTCCGACGTCGCCGCGCACCCGCTCGTGCGCAGGGCGTTCCCGCTGGTCAGCGCGGCGATGCTGGCCGGCGCCTCCGGGCAGCTGAGGTCCATGGCGACGATGGGGGGCAACCTGCTGCAGCGCACCCGCTGCGTCTACTTCCAGGACGCCTCGACCCCGTGCAACAAGCGTGAGCCCGGCTCCGGCTGCTCGGCCCTCGAGGGGTTCGGCACCTACAACGCGCTCATCGGGGCCTCTCCCTCGTGCGTGGCCGTGCACCCCTCCGACCTCTGCGTGGCGCTCGCGGCGCTGGACGTCACCGTCGTGGCGGAGGGTCCGCTCGGCGAGCGGCGCATCGACTTCGCCGAGCTGCACCGCCTCCCGGGCGACCGTCCCGAGGCCGACACCACGCTCGAGCGCAGCGAGCTCATCACCGCGATCGAGATCGCCGGGCCCGGGTTCGCACGGCACTCGCGCTACCGCAAGCTGCGCGAGCGCGCGTCCTACGCCTTCGCCACCGTCTCGGTCGCCGCCGCCCTCGACGTGCAGGACGGTCACGTCGCCGACGTGCGGATCGGCCTCGGCGGCGTCGCGCACAAGCCGTGGCGCGCGCACCGGGCCGAGGACGCGCTGCGGGGTGGTCCGGCGACCGCCGCCGCCTACGCCGCGGCGATCGACGCCGAGCTGGCGCAGGCCCGGCCCGGGGAGGACAACCGCTACAAGGTCATCCAGCTGCGGCGGGTGGTCCCCGCGGTGCTGCAGGAGCTCACCGACCACCCCCGGGGGGAGCGCGCATGAGCGAGGCGACGACGGAGCAGTCCCGCGACCGGACCCGGGTGGACGCGCCGCTCAAGGTGGCCGGCCTCGCGCCCTACGCCTACGAGCACGAGACACCGGGGGCGCTCTTCCTCGCCCCGGTCCTGGCGACCATCGCCCGGGGCCGCATCACCCGCATCGACGACACGGCGGCCCGCGCGGTGCCCGGGGTGCGGCTCGTCCTCACCCACGAGAACTCCCCGCGGACCGGCCCGACGCTGCCGACGCTCACGGTCCTGCGTCGGCCCCGGGTGCGCTACCGCGGCCAGATCGTCGCCGCAGTCGTCGCGGACAGCCTGCCCACGGCCCGGTATGCCGCGTCGCTGCTGAGCATCGACTACGCCCCCGAGGCCGCCGCCACCCGCCCCGACCCCGACGGCCCGGACGTGCGCGAGCTGCGGCGGGTGATGGCGATCTACCCCGGCCGGCACACCGACGGCGACGTCGACGGCGCGCTCGCCGGGGCCCGGCACCGGGTGGAGGGGACCTACGCCACCCCCGTCAACCACCACAACCCCATCGAGCCGCACGCGGTCACCGCCCTGTGGCACCGCGGCACCGGCCGGGTGCCCGGCCCGCGCACGACCCGGCTGACCCTGTGGGACACCAACCAGGGGGTGCTCGCCCCGCAGGGCGTCGTCGCCGGGGCCTTCGGGCTGCTGCCGACCCAGGTGGAGGTCGTCTCGCCCTTCGTCGGCGGGTCCTTCGGCTCCAAGGGCGTCCCGCACCCCCACCTGGTCGCGACGGTGATGGCGGCCAGGCTGCTGCCCGGCCGGCCGGTCAAGCTGGCGCTCACCCGACCGCAGATGTTCGCCGGCACCGGCTACCGCCCCGAGACCCGGCAGCGCCTCGCGCTGGCGGCGGACGAGGAGGGCCGGATCACCGCGATCGACCACGACGTCTTCGCTCCCGTGTCGCGGGTGATCCCCTGGATGGACCCGAGCGCCGGCCCCACGCTGTCGATGTATGCCTCCTCCACCCGGCGCACGGCATACCGCACGCAGGACCTGGACATCGCTCCCGGGACGTTCATGCGCGCGCCGGGGGAGTACACCGGCATGTTCGCGCTGGAGACCGCCATGGACGAGCTGGCGCACGCAGCCGGGGTCGACCCGGTGCAGCTGCGGCTGCGCAACGAGCCGGGGAGCGACCCGGAGTCGGGCAGGCCGTGGAGCAGCCGGCACGTCACCACCTGCCTGACCGAGGGCGCCCGGGTCTTCGGCTTCGAGCAGCAGCGGCGCGGCCGGCGCGAGGGGGAGTGGTGGGTCGGGCAGGGCGTGGCCGCCGCGAGCTTCCCGCAGATGTCGATGGGGCCCAGCCTGGCGCGGATCACCTTCACCGGCGGGCGCTACGTCGTCAGCATGCAGGCCAGCGACATCGGCACGGGCGCCTGGACCGTCCTCGCGCAGATCGCCGCGCAGGCGCTGGGCGTGCCGCAGGACGCGGTGGAGGCGCGGATCGGCACGACCGACGCCCCGGCCGCGACCATCGCCGGGGGCAGCACCGGGACCTTCGGGTGGGGCGCGGCCGTCGTCGAGGCGGCCCAGGCCTTCCGGTCCGAGCACGGGGAGGACCCGGCCGAGGGGGCGACCGCCCGGGCGCGGACCCGGATGCCGCAGGGCGTGCGCGGGGTGACCCGCATGGCCTTCGGGGCGCACTTCGCCGAGGTCGCGGTGAGCGAGGTGTCCGGCCAGGTGCGGGTGCGGCGGATGTACGGCCACTTCGACGGCGGCCGGATCATGAACCCGCGCACCGCGCGCAGCCAGCTCATCGGGGGGATGACCATGGGCATCTCCGGCGCGCTCTTCGAGGAGTCCCACCGTGACCCGCGCTTCGGCCACGTGGTCAACGGCGACCTCGCGGGCTACCACATCGCCGCGCACGCCGACGTGGTCGACCTCGAGGTCGGGTGGGTCGGCGAGCCGGACCCGTGGATGGGCGCGACCGGTGCGAAGGGCATCGGCGAGGTCGGCATCGTGGGCGTGCCCGCGGCCATCGGCAACGCGGTCTTCGACGCCACCGGGGTGCGGCTGCGGGAGCTGCCGTTCACCCCCGGCAAGGTGCTGGAGGCCTGGGAGGCGCTCAGGGGCTGACGGTCGAGCGGCCGGGATCCCCGGCCGACGGTCGTGGCAGGTCGGCTCAGAAGTCGAAGGCGTGCTCCGAGCCCGCGCCCCCAGGCCGGTAGCGCTGCAGGCGGACGCGGCGGGTCAGCCGGATCACCGGCCGGACGAGCATCTGGGCCGAGCCGATGACGAACAACCAGGTGCCGGCGGTCGCGGTCGACTCGCTGAAGAAGAGGACGCTGCCGACGAGGAACCACACGCCGATGGCCACGTCGTTGGCGATGCTCAGGGTCTCGAAGCGCTGGCGGACCACCAGCTCCTCGCGCCCGAGGTGCAGGACCAGGTCGTCGTCGCCCTGGCCGTCCGTGTCGTGCTGGCTCATGCGCAGCACCCTAGCCGCGCGGCGGGGTGTCCGGGTCCGGAGGGCCGTGCCCTGACCGGCCGCGGACCGACCGGTGCTCGTGGTGGCACCGGGACCGGTCCGGCCCTAGCCTGGTGCCGACCCCGGGAGGACCCCCATGAGCCGACAGCCGTGGCCGCGCCTGAAGGTGGCCGACTGGACCGACACCCGCGACACCCTCCACCTGTGGACGCAGGTCGTGGGCAAGGTGCGGATGGCCTACGCC
This sequence comes from Serinicoccus chungangensis, assembly GCF_006337125.1. Lineage (GTDB taxonomy): Bacteria > Actinomycetota > Actinomycetes > Actinomycetales > Dermatophilaceae > Ornithinicoccus > Ornithinicoccus chungangensis. The sequence continues at coordinate 3,343,264 of NZ_CP040887.1, read as the reverse complement.
CCCCTGGTCAACCACTGGTGGCAGGTCACCCTCTACGTCAGCCCGCGCGGCCTCACGACGGGCACCGTCCCGACGCCGGCCGGGGCGCTCGACATCGAGCTCGACCTCGTCGAGCACCGGCTCCGGATGCGCCTGAGCACCGGGGCCGAGGAGACCTTCGCGCTCGAGCCCATGCCGGTCGCGCAGTTCCACGCGCAGACCCTGGCGGCGCTGGAGCGGCTCGGCCTGACGCCGCGGATCCAGGCGACCCCCAACGAGGTGGACCCCGCCATCCCGTTCGCCGAGGACCACGAGCACACGGCATACGACCCGCGGGCAGCGCACCTCTTCTGGCAGCAGCTGCTCCAGGCCGACCGGGTCCTGGGCGAGTTCCGGTCGCACTTCGTGGGCAAGGTGAGCCCGGTGCACTTCTTCTGGGGCGCCATGGACCTGGCCTGCACCCGGTTCTCCGGGCGGCCCGCGCCCGAGCACCCCGGCGGTGCGCCCAACTGCGGCGACTGGGTGATGGTCGAGGGCTACTCCCGCGAGCTGAGCAGCTGCGGCTTCTGGCCGGGCGGCGGGGAGGAGGGCGCGTTCTACGCCTACGCCTACCCCCAGCCTCCCGGCTTCGAGGCCGCCGAGGTCGGGCCCGAGGGTGCCTTCTGGAGCACCGAGAACGGTCAGTTCCTCCTGCCCTACGAGGTGGTGGCCGACGCGCCGGACCCCGACGCCGCGCTCTCCCGCTTCCTGCACGACACGTATGCCGCCGCCGCCGACCTGGGCGGGTGGGACCGCCTCGCCCTCGAGGACGACCCGGCGCGCTGGCCCCAGCACCGCCGGAGCTAGACCGGGGGGTGGGCCTGCTGGGGCTAGGCCAGGTGGCGGGCTCGCCGGGCTAGACCCTGTGGTGGGCCTGCCGGGCCAGACCTGTGGTGGGTCTGCCGGGTTAGACCCCATCGTGGCCCTGCGTCCGGCAGGGTCGGCGCCCCTCTGATGGCTGGTGCGGGCACCAGGAGCCTCACGAGTCCCACGGGTCGCGGGGTGCGGAGACATGGTGGGGCGGCGGGGTTATTTCTAAGGTGTCTGCTCATGTCCCCGCACCGTGCTGCCCGTGGGGCAGGCGTGACGGAGGTGACACGCCCCGGGGGCCGGGAGTCGAGCGTCAGCCCGTGACGCCTGCCGCTGCGTGAGGTGGCCCAGCGGAGGCCCGCCGCTGCGTGAGCTGCCCCAGCGGAAGCCCGCCGCTGCGTGAGCTGCCCCAGCGGAGGCCCGCCGCTGCGTGAGCTGTCCCCCGCGGAGGCCTGGTCCGGGGTGGCCCAGCGGAGGCCCGCCGTTGCGTGAGCTGCCCCAGCCGGAGGCCCAGGGCGGGGTGGGTCAGCCGCGGAGGCCCAGCCCGAGGGCGGCCAGCGCCGCCCGCAGCCGGTCGACGGCCATCGGGCCGACGCCGTGCAGGGCGCGCAGCTCGTCCTCGGTGAGCCCGGCGACGGCCTCGAGGGTGGTCAGCCCGGCGCCGCGTAGCGCCCGGGTGGCGGGGGCGCCGATCTCGCGGGGCAGCGGGGTGCCGTCCTGGCGCGGCGCCCGCTCGCGGGGTGGGCCGCCGTGGTCGAGCACGGCCTCGCCGCGCGGGGAGAGCCGGTAGCCGATCGCCAGCGACTCGGTCAGCCCCTTCTCCTTGAGCTTGCGGACGTCGGCCTTCCACGACAGGGTCTCCCGCCCGAGCCGGGCCGCGAGCTCGGGGGCCCGCACCTCGGGGTGGGCGTCGATGACCTCGAGGGTGGCGCGGGTCCACGGGCCGTGCGGGGAGGCCGCGTCGAGCCGGTCCAGCCAGGCGCGGAGGCGCTCGATCTCCGCCGCGTCGGGGACCTGCTCGCGCAGCTGCGCGCGGGGGTCGGGGCCGGCATACCGCAGCCCGACGCGGTATGCCGTCCTCCCGGGCCGGGCGGCGAGCCCTTCCCTGAGGGCGGCGAGGCTGGCGGCCCCGGCCCGGCGGGCGTCGTCGGCGCGGAGCGCGGAGAGGGTGACCGGCTCGACCGAGGTCACCTCGACGAGCCCGACGGCGGTGCGCATCCGGGTGCCGACCCTGACCCGCGGGCGGTCCCAGCGACGGAACGCGAGGTCGACCTCCCCGGCCCGGATCGCGGCCAGCTCGGCCGGGCGGATCATCATGAGAGGTCGGCGGCGACGTCGCGGCCCGGGTCGAAGGTCGTGCCGGCAGCCTCGCCCGCCCCCGCCGCCGGGCCGGGGTCGGTCGCCGCGAGCCACTCCACGAGGGGGCGGACCTGCTCCCAGCGGGCCCGCACCTCCTCGACGAGCCGCGGGGTGGTGACGACGTCGCCGTCCTCGACCCACTGCATACAGTTCAGGGCCTTGTGCCGGAGCAGCGCGATCCGCTCGTGCTCGCGGTCCCACCCGCGCGGGGCGGTCTTCACCTGCTCGCCGCCGATCTCCCACCCGCCGTCGCGCAGCTGCTCGACGAGCCGCTCGAGCTGCTGACCCGTGCCGGGAGAGTCCACGGCAGCCCGGAAGGAGCGCAGCCGGGCCGGGTCCATGCGGTAGCAGCCACCACCGAGCATGAGCCCGTCGGCGGAGACCTGGATGTACCACCCGGTGGACTCGGCGGCCGCGACGTAGGCGCCCTGGTGGGTCTTGTAGGGACTCTTGTCCGGGCCGAAGCGCACGTCGCGGTGCGGCCGGAAGAGCTTGGCCGGACCGAACTCGGGCTCCAGCTCGGCCAGGAGCGCCTCCATCGGGCCCCGGACGTGCCGCTCGAAGTCGTCCTTGTGCCGGGCCCAGAACTCCTTGGTGTTGTCCTCCTCCAGCCGCGCGTAGAAGTCGGTCGCGGCGTGCGGGATGCCGGTGAAGCTGCCCATGCGACCAGTGTGCCCGGTCGCGGCCGGTGCCGCCCGGTCCACGGAAATCCGGTTGCCCGGTCGGGGAGGACGCGCGAGGTTGGGGCCATGACCTCCAGCGACGTGTGGGACGCCGAGACCGCTGCCGGCTACGACGAGGCGAGCGCCGCGATGTTCGCCCCCGCCGTCCTCGACCCCGCGGTCGACCTGCTGGCCGGGCTCGCCGGGTCGGGACGCGCGCTGGAGCTCGCGATCGGGACGGGGCGGGTGGGCATACCGCTCGCGGAACGGGGCGTGGACGTCACCGGCATCGAGCTGTCCGCACCGATGGTCGAGCAGCTGCACGGCAAGCGCCCCGACCTGCCGGTGGTGGTGGGCGACATGGCGACCGCGCGCGCCGAGGGCGAGTTCGCGCTGGTCTACCTCGTGTTCAACACCATCGGCAACCTGTGCACGCAGGACGAGCAGGTCGCCTGCTTCGCCAACGCCGCGCGGCACCTGGGTCCCGGGGGTCGGTTCGTCGTCGAGGTGGGCGTCCCGGCCCTGCGGAGGCTCCCGCCGGGGCAGACGGCCGTACCCTTCGACGTGAGCGAGGGGCACGTCGGCCTCGACACCTACGACCCGGTGACGCAGCAGGCCACCTCGCACCACTACGTGCGACAGCCGGACGGGACGTACCGCTACGCCCCGCACCACTTCCGCTACGTCTGGCCGGGCGAGCTCGACCTCATGGCCCGGCTGGCCGGGATGTCGCTGGAGTCGCGGTGGTCGGACTGGTCCGGGGAGCCGTTCACCGCGGAGTCGGAGAGCCACGTCTCGGTCTGGCGCCGCGGCTGAGGCCGGTCCTGGTGCCTCTGCGGCGGAACGGCATCTGCCAGAGTGAGGCGTATGACGATCGCTCCCGACCTGCTCGACCTCGCCGCCGACCTCGTCCCCGAGGAGGGCCGCGGACTGCTCGGGATCGTCGGGCTGCCCGGCTCGGGCAAGTCGACCTTCGCCGACGGGCTCCTCGCGGCGCTGGCGCAGCGGCACGGGGCGGACTGGGTCGGGCACGTGCCGATGGACGGCTTCCACCTCGCCGACGCCCAGCTGGAGCGCCTCGGCCTGACCGACCGCAAGGGCGCGCCCGAGACCTTCGACGCCGAGGGGTATGCCGCGCTGCTCGACCGTCTGGGGCAGGAGGCCACCGACCCGGTCTACGCCCCCGGCTTCGAGCGCACCCTGGAGCAGCCGATCGCCGCGGCGCTCGTCGTCCTGCCGACCGCGCGGCTGGTCGTCACCGAGGGCAACTACCTGCTCGACCCCGACGCGCGGTGGCGGTCCGCGCGGGACCGGCTCGCCGAGGTGTGGAGCGTCGAGGTCGACGAGGAGCAGCGGCGTACCCAGCTCGTCGCGCGGCACGTCGAGTTCGGCAAGTCGCAGGAGCAGGCGGAGGCGTGGGTCGAGCGGGTGGACGAGGCCAACGCGCGCCGGGTCCGCGAGCGCTCCGACGCCCCCGACCGGGTGGTCCGGTGCACCGAGGACGGCACCTGGCAGCTGGCCTGAGGCCCCGGCGCGCAGGCGGGGGAGCGCCAGGTGGGCGTGCGCGGCTCACCCGCGGACGAGCAGGGAGACGGCGTCCGCGACAGTCGGCTCGACGTGCTCGGGCAGGAAGATCGTCCCGGGCGTCAGGAGCTGGAGACAGATGCCGTCCAGCGTGGACAGCAGCAGGCGCAGCGTGCGCTCCCGCCCCAGCAGCAGGGCGCCCTCCTCCTCCAGGACCCCCAGCCAGGCGTCGACCCGCTCACGGCCCAGGGCGGCCAGCGACTCCAGGCTGCTGCTCTCGGACTCGCTGGCGTTCGGCCCCACCGCGGCGGCGTAGGACGCCAGCCAGAGCGACAACGTGTCGGCCTCCCGGAATCCCGGTGGGACGAACTGCACGAGGCACTCGGCGAGGCGGGTGCGCGGGGGCAGCTGGCGGTCCTCGATGCGCAGGTCGGACACGACGTGGTCGAGGGCCGGGCGCAGGACCTCCTCGTAGAGGTCCTTCTGGGTGGGGAAGTAGTGCCGCAGCGTGCTCGGGCCGATCCCGGCACGACGCGCGACGCTGCGCACGCTCATCGCCTCGAGACCCTCCTCGGCGACGATCTCCCGCGCTGCCGACACGATCTGCTCGCGACGGTCCTGGCTCATGGTGCTCCCTCGTTGGTACGCCGTGCTGGCACAGCGTGTTAGTGTAGTCGTTAGCACAGCGTACTAGCCCACCTTCATCCAAGGGGACAACCATGATCGAGAACCTGCAGGACTTCACCGCCGGGCTGCCCGCCCTCCTCCAGTGGGTGGGGGTGATGCTCGCCGCGGCCATCCCGTTCGTCGAGAGCTACTTCGGGTCGGTCATCGGCGTCGTCGCCGGGATGAACCCGGTCGTGGCCGTGCTGGCCGCCGTGGTCGGCAACGTGGCCTCGATGGTGCTCGTGGTGCTGTCGGCCGACCGGCTGCGCGCGCGGCGCGGGGTGCAGCCCGTCGACCAGCTCTCGCCGCGCAAGCAGCGGCTGCGCCGCATGCTCGACCGCTTCGGGGTGCCGGGCGTCAGCCTGCTGGGGCAGACCGTGCTGCCCAGCCAGATCACCTCCGGTGCGCTGGTCGCCTTCGGGGCGAGCACCCGCGGGGTCATCGGGTGGCAGGTCCTGTCCATCGTCCTCTGGGGCGTGGCCTTCGGCGTGCTCGCGGTGCTGGGCGTCGACCTGCTCCAGGCCTCGGCCTGACCTCCGCCTGAGCCCACGCGGCGCCCCGGGGGAGCGCCTCGTGCGGACGTCTCGCGCGTCCGGTGCAGCGTGCGGCGGGCGGGCCTCAGCCCCCGTCGGTCATCGCCCGGGCGATCTCCCGGGCCACGGACGGCGCCCGCGTCTCGGGCAGCCGGGCGTAGCCGATGACGAGCCCGTCGCGCGGCTCGCCCAGCGCGTAGGCGCTGAGCGGCTCGACCCACAGGCCGTGGTCCCGCAGGCGCGTGGTGCCACTGACGTCGTCCACGCCGTCGTCCAGCAGCACGACGAGGTGCAGGCCCGCCTCCACCCCGGTGACCCGCACCCCCGGCACCTCGTGGCGCAGGGCCGTGACCAGGGCGTCCCGACGGGCGCGGTAGAGGCGGGAGGCGCGGGCCAGGTGCCGACCGAGGGCGCCGGAGGCCACGAGGTGCGCCAGCGCCGACGAGGCGACGGGCGAGGCGCCGAGCGCGAGCCGGTCCTGGGCCCGACGGACCGCGCCGACCAGCCCGCGTGGGGGCACGACCCAGGCCAGGCCGAGGTCCGGGGTGAGGATCTTGCTGGCCGTCCCGACATGGGCGACGCAGTCCGCGGCCCCCTCGACGGCCCGCAGCGAGGGCATCGGCGGCACGCCGTAGCGGAACTCCCCGTCGTAGTCGTCCTCGACGACCAGCCGCTCCTCGCGCCGGGCGCGCGCGACCAGCTCGGCGCGGCGCGCCACCGGCATCCGGGCCCCGAGCGGGTACTGGTGCGCCGGCGTGAGGTAGACCGCCGCGTCGTCGGTCAGCAGCAGGGCCGGGTCGAGGCCGTCGTCGTCGACGGGCACCGGCCGGACCCGGGCGCCCGCCTCGAGGAGCGCGACCCGCGCGCGGCGGTAGCCGGGGTCCTCCACCGCGACCGTCCGGCCACGCAGCCCGGCCGCGGCGGCGAGGAGGGTGATCGCGGCGCTCGCGTTGGGGACCACCACCACGTCCTCGGGGTCGCAGGGGACCCCGCGGAAGCGGCGCAGGTGCGCGGCCAGGGCCTGCTCGAGGTCGGGGTGGCGCACCCGGCTCAGCGCCTCCGCGCCGGGCCGGTCCGGTATGGCGTGCCGCCAGGCCGCCCTCCAGTCCCGGGGCGAGATGAGCGCGGGTTCGGCGTGGCCGGGCCGCAGGTCGAGGTCGCCGGCCGGTGGGGTCGGCACGCCGACGGCACCCTCCTCGACCCGGTCCGGCCCGGACGCGTCGGACTCGCCCGGCCCGGGGCGGCGACCGGTGCGGGCCGGGGGCTCGGCCGCCGCCCCGGCAGCCGGCGCGGACCGGGCCGCCCGGTCCGCGCCGTCGACGACGACGGTGCGCCCGCCCATGCGCGCCTCGACGTAGCCCGCGGCGGCCAGCTCGTCGTAGGCCGCCACGACGACCCCCCGGCTCAGCCCCAGCTGGCCGGCCGCGGCACGGCTCGAGGGCAGGGCGTCTCCGGGCGTCAGCTCACCGCGCACCAGCGCGTCCAGGACGGCGGCGACGAGCCGGTGGGGCAGCGGTCCCGGCCCCGTCGGGAGCTGGGTCGGGCCGGGCCAGGTGCGCACGGGCATACCCGGAGTCTAGAAGTGGTCCGCACCGACGTGCAGGAAGTGGATCTGGTGGCAGGACCACCCGAGCGGCAGGCTGAGGCGCATGCCTGATCTGTCGACCCCGACCCGCAAGCCCGACCGGTACCTCCACGAGCGTGCCGCCCTGGACCAGCTGCTCGACACGATGCCCGTGGGGGTGCTGTCCACCGTCGTGGACGGGGAGCCCTGGTCGGTGCCGCTGCTCGTCGCGCGCGACGGCGACCACGTCCTGCTGCACGGCTCGACCGGCGCGGGGGCGCTGCGCCACGTCGGCGCCGGCGCCCCGGTGACCCTGACCGTCGTCGCGCTGGACGGGCTCGTCGTGGCGGAGAGCGCCTTCGACTCCTCGGCGAACTACCGCAGCGCCGTGCTCCGCGGCACCCCGGTGGAGCTCGGCCCGCAGGAGTCCCGGGAGGCGCTGGAGCGGCTGACCGACCGGCTGCTGCCGGGGCGCACCTCGGAGGTCCGGCCCAGCACCGGCAAGGAGCTGCGGTCCACCGCCTGCCTGGCGCTCCCGATCGTGGAGGGGTCCTGGCTGCTCAAGGCCCGCACCGGTGGCACCGAGCCCGCCGAGGACCCGGCCGTCTGGACCGGCGTCGTCCCGCTCGCGCTGACGGCGGGCACCCCGGAGCCCACCCCGGGCACGACCGCCCCGGTGCCGGCCTCCGTCGGCGCGACACGGGCGGCATACCCTCCCCCGGGGTGACGGAGCGCTGGGGGACCCTCCCGCCGGCGCCCTCCCTCAGAGGCGGGCGGCGAGCTCGGTGGCCTGCCGGATGGCCCGCTCGGCGTCCAGCTCGGCGGCGACGTCGGCCCCGCCGATGACGTGCACCGGCACCCCGAGCGCGCGCACGGGCTCGACGAGGTCGGCCACCGACTCCTGCCCGGCGCAGAGGACCACGGTGTCGACCGGTATGACGTGCGGCGCCCGACCGTCCTCCGTCCCGTCGTCCGCGGGCAGGGTGAGGTGCAGGCCGGCGTCGTCGATGCGGACGTACTCCGCGCCGCCGACGAGGCGCACCCCGGCGTCGGCGAGCTCGGTGCGGTGGACCCATCCCGTGGTCTTCCCCAGCCCGGCGCCGTGCCGGGAGGTCTTGCGCTGCACGAGGTGCACCTCGCGCCGCGCCGGCGGCTGCTGCTTCTGCCCCAGGCCGGCGCGGGCCTGCCACGGGTCGACGACGCCCCAGCGCCGCCGCCACTGCGCCAGCGTCTCGTCGGGCTCGTGCAGCAGGGCGCTGCTGACGTCGTAGCCGATGCCGCCGGCGCCGACGACCGCCACCCGCGCCCCCACCCGGCCGGGGTCGCGGATGGCCTCGGGGTAGCTCAGCACGCTGGGGTGGTCCACCCCCGGGATGTCGGGCACCCGCGGGACGACGCCGGTGGCGACCACCACCTCGTCGAAGCCGGAGAGCCGGTCGGGCCCGACGCGCTCCCCCAGGTGGGTGGTGACACCGCGGACGTCGAGCAGGTGCTCGTAGTAGGCGAGCGCCTCCCGGAACTCCTCCTTGCCGGGGATCTGCGCGGCCAGCCGGAACTGCCCGCCGACCTGGTCCTGCGCCTCGAAGAGCTCGACCCGGTGGCCGCGCCCGGCGAGCTCGACGGCGGCCGCCAGCCCGGCCGGCCCGGCACCCACCACCGCCACCCTCCTGACCTGGCGCGTCGGCGCCAGCACCAGCTCGGTCTCGTGCGCCGACCGCGGGTTGAGGATGCAGGTCGCGCGCCGGTTGGCGAAGGTGTGGTCCAGGCAGGCCTGGTTGCAGGCGATGCACGGGATGATCTCGGCGCTGCGCCCCTGCTCCGCCTTGCGCACCCAGTCGGCGTCGGCGAGCAGCGGGCGGGCCATGGACACCAGGTCCGCCTCGCCGTCGGCGACGACCTGCTCGGCGACCTCGGGCCGGTTGATCCGGTTGGACGCGACGACCGGGAGGCCGATCTCGGCCCGCAGCCGCGCGGTCACCCAGGTGAAGGCCGCCCTCGGCACCGAGGTGACGATGGTCGGGACGCGCGACTCGTGCCAGCCGATGCCGGTGTTGACGCAGGTGACGCCGACTTCCTCCAGCGCGTGCGCGAGGTCGACGGTCTCCGCCCAGTCCTGCCCGTCGGGGACGAGGTCGAGCAGGCTCATGCGGTACTGCAGGACGAAGTCGTCACCGACCAGCTCCCGGGTCCGCCGCACGATCTCGACGGGGAAGCGCATCCGGGCCCGCGCCGACCCGCCCCAGGCGTCGGTCCGGTCGTTGGTGCGCGCGGCGAGCATCTGGTTGACGAGGTAGCCCTCCGAGCCCATGATCTCCACCCCGTCGTAGCCGGCCCGCTGCGCGAGCCGGGCCGAGCGGGCGAAGTCGTCGACGGTCCGCTCGACCTGGCGGGTCGACAGGGCCGAGGGGCGGAACGGCGTGATCGGCGACGCCCGGGCCGAGGCGCCCTGGGCGAACGGGTGGTAGGCGTAGCGCCCGGCGTGCAGCAGCTGCAGCAGGATCCGGCCGTCGTGCTCGTGAACCGCGTCGGTGACCGTGCGGTGCCGCCGGGCCTGCGCCGACCGGACCATGCTCGAGCCGAACGGCAGCAGCCACCCGCGCCAGCCCGGGGCATACCCTCCGGTCACCATGAGCCCGACCCCGCCGCGGGCGCGCTCGGCGAAGAAGGCGGCCAGCTTGTCGGTGTCGCGGGCACGGTCCTCGAGCTTGGTGTGCATCGAGCCCATGACGACGCGGTTGCGCAGCGTGAGGTGGCCGACGCGGACGGGGCTCAGCAGGTGCGGGTACGCGCTCGGGCCGGTCATCGACCCAGGGTAGTCAGCGGCCGACCGCGACCCCGAGGCACGCGGAGGTATCTGGCGGGCCCCGGCGTCCTCCTAGGGGAGGACGTGCAGCCACACGTCCCCGACAAGGAGGTCGTCATGAGCACCACCCGTTCCACCCCCCGCACGGCGCTGCGCGCCACCCCGCGCACCCTGCTGGCCGGAGCCCTGCTGGCCGTCGGCGCGCTCGCGCCGGTGGCGACGCTCGCCCCCGCCGCGCAGGCCGCTCCCTACTGCGGCATCACCTGGGGCTCGCTGCCCAAGGTCACCGGCTTCGACACCGCCCAGGCCCCGATGACGGACGTCCGGTCCGGCCGGCACACCTGCTTCGACCGGGTCGTCGTCGACATCTCCGGCGACGCCGGGGAGTATGCCGTCCGCTATGTCAGCACCTACCGCGCCCCGGGCAGCGGGCAGGCCCTGGCGCTGCGCGGCGGCGCAAAGATCGAGGTCCTGGTCGGCAACCCCGCCTACGACGCCGACGGCGACGCCGTCTACGACCCGGCGAACCCGGCCGAGCTGGTGAGCACCGCGGGCTACAGCACGCTGCGCCAGGTGCGCCTGGGCGGCAGCTTCGAGGGGCAGACCTCGATCGGGCTGGGCGTGCGCGCCCGGCTGCCGATGCGGGCCTTCGTCCTCGACGGTCCCGGGTCCGGTCAGCGGCTGGTGGTCGACGTCGCCCACCGGTGGTGAGACGCCCCGGCGGGGTCCGGCAGTCCCGGGCCCCGCCGGGCTGCACCGGCTGCTGGGTGGGTCACGGCCAGGGCTGGGAGACTGGAGGCATGTCTCGTCCTCCCGCCCCCGGTGCCGCCCGCCTGCTGGACCACGCCATCTGGTGGCACGTCTACCCCCTCGGCGCGGTGGGTGCGCCGGCCGTGCTGGAGGGCGACCCGGCGGACGCGGCGGTCGAGCACCGCCTGCCGCGGCTCGAGGCCTGGCTCGACCACGCCGTCGAGCTGGGCTGCTCGGGGCTCCTGCTCGGCCCGGTCTTCGCCTCCCGCAGCCACGGCTACGACACGCTGGACCACTCCCGCGTCGACCCACGGCTGGGTGACGAGGCCGACCTGGACCGGCTGCTGCAGCAGTGCCGCGAGCGGGGGCTGTCGGTGCTGCTCGACGGCGTCTTCAACCACGTCGGTGCCGACCACCCGATGGTGCGCGATCCGCATACCTCCTCGCTGCTCAAGCAGGGGGAGGACGGCCGCCCGGCGTCCTGGGAGGGCCACGAGGGCCTCGTCGAGCTCGACCACGGCCACCCCGGGGTCGAGGACCTCGTCGTCGACGTCATGCTGCGCTGGCTGCGGCGCGGGATCGCCGGGTGGCGGCTCGACGTGGCGTATGCCGTGCCCACCGACTTCTGGGCGCGGGTCACCGCGCGGGTGCGGGAGGAGTTCCCCGACGCGCTCTTCGTGGGGGAGGTCATCCACGGCGACTACGCGGCGTTCGTCGAGGCGAGCGGGGTCGACACCGTCACCCAGTACATGCTGTGGAAGGCCATCTGGAGCTCGGTCGCCGACACCAACTGCTGGGAGCTGGCGCACGCGCTCGGCGAGCACGACACGCTGCTCGGCTCGTTCGTGCCGCAGACCTTCGTCGGCAACCACGACGTCACGCGGATCGCGAGCAAGGTCGGGGACGACGGTGCGGTGATCGGGCTGGCCGTGCTCATGACGGTCGGGGGGATGCCCTCGCTCTACTACGGGGACGAGCGCGCGTTCCAGGGGCTCAAGGAGGAGCGGCTCGGCGGGGACGACGCCATCCGCCCGGAGCTGCCGGAGTCCCCGGGCGGTCTCGGCGAGGACGGGGCGTGGATGCTGGCGCTGCACCGGGAGCTCGTGGGGCTGCGGCGCCGCCACCCGTGGCTGGCCCGGGCCCGCACGCAGGTCGAGGACCGCAGCAACGAGCAGCTCACCTACGTCTCCTCCGGCGGTGACGGCCAGTGGCTCCGGGTGGGGCTCACCCTCGCGCCCACGGCCTCGGTCGCCGTCACCGGCCCGGACGGCGAGGTCTTCCGCTGGGTCTCCAGCGGCTGAGCCACCCGGCCGGACCTGTGCACGCCTGAGAGCTCACCCGGGCGGGACCTGTGCACGCCGGGGGGACCTGTGCCTGCCGAGGAGCGTCCGCGGGCTGCCTGGGCAGAGAAGAGTGCCCGAGGCCGGGGTCGTATCCCGTGCGTGAGGCCTGTTTCTCTGCTCAGGTGCTCTGAGGCCGCGGTATGCCCGGGGCCGCCCGCGCCTGCTCGTGTCGGCGGCACGGCATACCGTGGGAGTCATGACCGAACTCGTCCTCGTGGCCAACGCCGCCGACAGCACGATCAGCACCTTCCGGGTCGACACGGCCGCGCAGCCGCCGACCCTCGAGCGCATCGCCGTCAGCGAGGTGGGGGAGGGCTGCGGCACCTTCGCGATCGACGCCGACCGCGACCTCGTGTACGCCGCGGCCAAGGGCGACCCGCCCGGCATCGACGTCTTCGCGCTCGACCGGCAGTCCGGCCGCCTGGAGCACCTGGACCGCACCGACGTCGAGGGCTCGATGAGCTACCTGGCGCTCGCGCACGGCGGCAGCCTGCTGGTGGGGGCGTCCTACGGCGGCGGCAGCGCCCAGGTCTTCCCGGTCGGCGACGAGGGCCACGTCGAGGAGCCGACGGCGCAGGTCTCGTGGCCCAACGCCCACTGCGTGGCGCTCGCCGGCGACGGCCGGCACCTCTACGTCGTCTCGCTCGGCGCGGACGTCGTCGCCCAGTACTCCCTCTCGCCCGGCGGCGGCCTCACGCCGCTGGTCCCGCCCACCGCCGAGGCGCCCGAGGGCTCGGGGCCGCGCCACCTCGTGCTCGACGCAGACGAGGAGCGGGCCTACGTCATGACCGAGTTCTCCGGCGAGGTCCTGACCTACGACCGGGACGCGAGCGGCGACCTCACGCTGAGCGGATCGGTGCCCGCCTACGCGCAGGACCGTGGCCTGCGGCACAGCGAGCTGGGGGCCGACCCGGTCGAGGGGCGCCTCATCTGGGGTGCGGACCTGCACCTGGCCCGGCAGGGCACCCTGCTGCTGGCCAGCGAGCGCTCGGAGTCCACGCTCGCCTGCCTGCCGGTCGCCCCCGACGGCTCGCTCGGCGAGGCGGCCTCGATCGTCGGCACGGTCGCGCAGCCGCGCGGCTTCGTCGTGCTCGCCGACGACCGGTATGCCCTCGTCACCGGCGAGAAGGACACCGCCGTCGCGCTGGTGGCGGTCGACGAGGCCGGCCTGCTCACGGAGGTCGCCCGCGCCGAGACCGGCAACGGCGCCAACTGGGCGCGCTCCCTGACGCTCTGACCGTGGCCGCGCCCGGACGTGCCGGGCGCGGTCAGGCCCCGGAGTCCAGGGCTCGTCGGATCTCCCGCTCCTCGTCGTCACCGAGCCCGGCCCCCCGGGGCGTCTGGCGGGTCTCCTCCCAGGCGAGGGTGTCGCGCAGGGTGTCGACCACGGGCCGGGTCTGCAGCCCCGCCCCTCGTGCGCGGGTGGTGTCGAGCGCGGCGAACGAGCGCAGCGCCGGGTCGTCGATCCACAGCGGCATCGACCGCGGGCCCATCCAGGGGTGGACGCCGAGCTCGGCGAGCCGGGCGGGCGGCACCGGGCGGGCGGTCACCTGCGCACCGGCGACCTCCCGCGCCGCGTCGAGCACCTGCGTCAGCGGCACCACCGGCCCGGTCGCGTTGAAGGCGCCGTCCAGCCGCTGCTCCGCGGCGTCCACCAGCCACGCGGCCAGGTCGCGCACGTCGACGAAGGCGACGGGGAAGTCCGGGTCGTCCGGCACGAGGACGTCCGGCCCGGTGGGGTGGGCGAACCGCCAGGGCCAGTAGCCCACCCGGCCGGACCCGTCACCCGGCCCGGCGATGAGCCCGGCGCGCACCAGGGTGGCGGTGCCTCCCCGCCGGCCCATCTCCGAGACCACGGCCTGCTCGCAGGCGACCTTGGCCGGACCGTACTCCTCCATCGAGGACATGCTGTCCGCCTCGAGCGGCTCCAGCAGCGGGTCCGCCTCGGTCGGCGGCCGGCTCGTCGCCCCCTCCTCCGGCGGGGCGTAGACGTTGGCGGTCGAGACGAAGACCCAGTGCGGCGTGTCCAGCTCGGCGACCGCCCGCCGCACCTGCCCGGGCTGGCGCGAGACGTCGATGACGGCGTCCCACCGCTGCTCACGCACGGGCGCCAGCCCGCCCGCCTCGTCCCGGTCGCCGCGCGCGAAGCGCACGCCCTCCGGCGCGGGGGCGGTCCCCCGGGCGAGGCAGGTGACCTCGTGGCCGCGGCGGACCGCCTCGGTCGCGGTCGCGTGGGACAGGAAGGCGGTGCCGCCGAGCAGGAGGATGCGCATACCGCAGGTCTACCACCGGCGGGATCGGCCGCGTCAGCCCGCGGCGTCGCGCGCGGACCTACCCCTCGCCCGGCTCCGGGCCGAGCTCGATGACCGAGTGCACGTTGCCGGCCGGGTCGGTGAACCACGCGATGAGAGGGCCGTCGCCGCTCATGACGCCGAGGTCGTCCTGCGGCATGCCGTCGTAGCGCAGGAACTCGACCCCGCGGTCGGCGAGCGCCCGCACCGTGCCCCGGACGTCGTCGGTGGGGAAGTTCAGGACGGTGTAGCTCGCCGGCTGGTGGGCCTCCCCCTTGGGGTAGACGAGCACCCGTCGCGGCCCGAGCACCAGCCACAGCATCCCCATCGGCTCGTCGTCGCGCTCGACGGGGACACCGAGGACGTCGCGGTAGAACGCCTGGGCGGCGTCCACGTCGTCGACGGAGAAGCCGTTGAAGACGTGGTCGAGGTCGGTGAGGGGTGCGGTGGCGTCGGTGTCCATGGGGGTATGACCGCCCACGCCGACCGGAGTCATCGGCCCGGGCGGGGCGACGGGCACGTCATACCTGACAGCGCTGTTATATTAGCGCTGTGACATCGACCGACCCCACGCGCAGCAGCCGGCTGCGGCAGCTCTTCGAGGTGCTCGCCAGCATGGACGCGGCGATCAACGAGGCCTACCGAGAGCGCGGCCAGGGGCAGGTGCGCAGCCGCTTCGTGCTGCCGCTCGTGCGGTTGGCCCACCTCGGCCCGATGACCATCACCCAGCTCGCGGGCGAGCTCGACCGGACCCACTCCGCACTCTCGCAGACGATCACCCAGATGCGTCAGGCCGACCTCGTGACCAGCGAGGCGGGGGAGGACGGCCGCACCCGCGTGGTGACCCTGACCGATCGCGGGCGGGCCCTCGTCCCGCTGGCCGAGGCCGAGTGGCGCGCGACCGAGGCGGCGGTCGCCGAGCTCGAGGAGGAGCTGCCGTACGCCCTGAGCCGGGTCGCCGCGGACGTGGCCGAGGCGCTCGGGCGCCGGTCCTTCGCCGAGCGGCTGGAGGACCACCTCCGGGGTGACCAGGGATGACGTCGCCCGCCACCACTCTCGACGCCCGGTGGGTGAGGTGAGGGGCCGGGGCGCCTTCCTCGACCTGACGCCGCTGCGGATCAGCGCGGCCTACCGCCGGCTCTGGGCCGGCGGGGCGCTCTCGGGGCTGGGGCACCAGGTCGCCGTCGTCGCCGTGCTCTTCCAGGTGTGGGAGATGACGCGCAGCCCGTTCTGGGTGGCCGCGATCGGCATCGCCCAGGCGGTGCCGATGATCGTGCTGGGCCTGGTCGGGGGCCCGCTGGCCGACGTCCTGGACCGTCGTCGGGTGGCGCTGGCCGCGACCGGCGGGCAGGCGGTCGCCGCGCTCGCGCTCGGCGCCCAGCTGGTGCTGGGCTTCTACCCCCTGCCGCTGCTGCTGGCCCTGCTCAGCGTCCAGACCGGCTGCAACGCCCTGGGGGCGCCGTCGCGCCGCACCTTCATCACCCGGCTCATGCCCCGCGAGCAGGTGGCCGCGGGGATCGCCCTGCACATGATCAGCTTCCAGGGCGCCATGATGGTCGGTCCCGCGGTCGGCGGCCTGCTGCTGGGCGTCGCCTCACCGGCGGTCTGCTACCTCGTCAACGCCGCCGCGTTGAGCATCAGCTGGTGGACCGTCCGCTCGCTGCCGCCGATGCCGCCGGAGCGCCACGCGCCGGTGGGCGCGCAGGCGGCGACGGGGACCGGCCCCGGACGAGGGACGGACCACGGGCGGGCGCGGACGGCATACCCCCGGACGCGCACCAGCCCGCTCGCCCGGTTGCGCCGCCGCACGGGCACCGCGCTGGTCATGCTGGGCGAGGGCGTGCACCAGGTGCGGCGCGACCCGGTGCTGCGCGGGTCGTTCCTGCTGGACCTCGCCGCGACGCTGCTGGCCTTCCCGGTCGCGCTCTTCCCCATGGTCAACCAGGAGCTCTTCGGCGGCGACCCGCGCACCCTCGGCCTCTTCCTCACCTGCGTCGCCATCGGCGGGGTCGGTGCGGGCCTCGCCTCCGGGCTGGTCACCCGCCGCACCCGGCTGGGCGTGGTCCAGCTCGTGGCGGTGGCGGTCTGGGGCCTGGCGCTGCTCGGCTTCGGGCTCGCCGCGCTCGGCGGGCTGGCCTGGGCGGCGCTGGCGACCCTCGTGGTGGCCGGCGCGGCGGACACGGTCTCGGTGACCAGCCGGGCCGCCATGGTGCAGCTCGCGACGCCGGACAGCCACCTGGGCCGGGTGTCGTCCGTGGAGCACGTCATCGGCGTGTCCGGCCCGGACATCGGCAACGCCCGCGCCGGGCTCGTCGCCGGGCTGACGACCCCGGCCTGGTCGGCGCTGCTCGGGGCGCTCGGCTGCCTCGCCGTGGGTGCCTGGGTCGCGCTCACGCACCGCGAGGTGGCGGCCTTCCGGGTCGGCGACTGAGGCACCCGACCTGACTCGGGCAGGCCGCGCCTCGAGCGCGGCCCACACGCGGCCAGCCGCTCAGCGCCAGCCGAGGTCCTTCGCGACGGCCAGGACGTTCTCGATGACGTGGGCGCAGTAGTC
This sequence comes from Serinicoccus chungangensis, assembly GCF_006337125.1. Classification (GTDB taxonomy): domain Bacteria; phylum Actinomycetota; class Actinomycetes; order Actinomycetales; family Dermatophilaceae; genus Ornithinicoccus; species Ornithinicoccus chungangensis. The sequence continues at coordinate 3,326,387 of NZ_CP040887.1, read as the reverse complement.
GACGCCCAGCTGGTTGGGGACCGTGAGCAGCAGGGTGTCGGCGGCCGCGATCGCCTCGTCGGCGGCCAGCTGCCGGGCCAGCTCGTCGGGCTCGGCGGCGTAGGTCTTGCCGAAGGTCGACCGCGAGCCGTCGATGACGCCCACCTGGTCGGTGCTGCGCCGCTCCATCCCGAAGTAGGCGTGGTCGCGCTCGTCCACCAGCGGGAAGATGCTGCGCGAGACCGACGTCCGCGGGGTGCCGGTGTGCCCGGCCGCCCGCCACGCCTCGTGGAAGACGTGGATCTGCTCGGCCTGCAGCTGGTGGAAGGGCACGCCCGCGTCCTCGGTGAGCAGCGTCGAGCTCATGAGGTTCATGCCCTGCGTGCCCGCCCACTCGGCGGTCGCGCGGGTCCCGGCGCCCCACCAGATGCGCTCGCGCAGGCCCTCGCTGTGCGGCTCGACGCGCAGCAGCCCCGGGGGGTTGGGGAACATCGGGCGCGGGCTCGGCTGGGCGAAGCCCTCGCCGGAGAGCACCTCGAGGAAGCGCGCGGTGTGCCGCCGCGCCATGTCGGCGTCGCTCTCCCCCTCGGCGGGGTGGTGGCCGAAGTGGCGGTAGCCCTCGACCACCTGCTCGGGGCTGCCCCGGGAGATGCCGAGCTGCAGCCGGCCGCCGGAGATGAGGTCGGCCGCACCGGCGTCCTCGGCCATGTAGAGCGGGTTCTCGTAGCGCATGTCGATGACGCCGGTCCCGATCTCGACGCGCTTCGTGCGCGCGCCCACCGCGGCCAGCAGCGGGAACGGCGAGGCCAGCTGCCGGGCGAAGTGGTGCACGCGGTAGTACGCGCCGTCCGCGCCCAGCTCCTCCGCCGCGACCCCCAGGTCGATCGACTGCAGGAGCACGTCGGAGGCCGACCGCGTCGCGGACTGCGGGTGCGGGGTCCAGTGGCCGAAGGAGAGGAAGCCGATGCGTTTCATGGACACGTCAACGACCTCGACCGCCCGGGGATTCCGCCGGTCAGCGCCGGGTGCGCCGGTCGCGGCGGCCGAGCCAGAGCGCCAGCCCGACGCCGGCGGCGGCGCCGAAGAGGTGCGAGAGCCACGAGACCCCCTGCTGGAGCGGCAGCACCCCCCAGATCATCGAGCCGTAGACCAGGATGACCAGCACCCCGAGCAGCGCCCGCCACAGGTGGTGGCTGACGAAGCCGTAGACGGCGAGGAACGCGGCATACCCGTAGACCACGCCGCTCGCGCCAATGTGCACGGTGCCCGGGGCGCCCAGCAGCCAGACGCCCAGACCGCTCACGAGCACCACACCGCCGGTGACGATCCACAGGTGGCGGGTGGTCAGCGCCAGGAGCGAGCCCAGCACGAGGAGCGCGACGGTGTTGGCCATGAGGTGCCCGAACCCCAGGTGCAGGAACGGGCTCAGCACGATGCCGGGCAGCGAGCCGAGGTCGCGCGGCCGGATCCCGAACTGGTCCAGGCTGAGCGGCAGCACCAGGTCGACGATCTCGGTGAGCCACATGAGCGCCACCAGCAGCAGGACGGGGATGACGCGCCGCACCGTCGCGGGGGCGTCGCGGCGCCAGGTGGCCGGGCTCGAGGTGCTCACCCCGTCAGTATCCCCCAGGGGACCCTCGGACGGTAGGTTGCTGGACAGCGCACTGAACATACGTTTAACATGCTGAACATGCGTTCAGACCTGACGCCGAAGGCACGGATCCGGGACGCGGCGCTGCGCCTCTTCGCCGAGGAGGGCTTCGACGCGGTGACGGTGCGCCGGATCGCCGCCGCGGCGGAGGTCTCGCCGGCCCTGGTGCTGCACCACTACGGATCGAAGGAAGGGCTCCGGGCGGCGTGCGACGAGCACATCCTCGCCCTCACCGAGGAGCTGATGCCCACGCCCGAGGAGCCCGCCGCGACGGCGAGCCCCTCGGCCGCGGCGGCCTTCGACGCATCGGCCGAGGCAAAGTTCGGGTCCTTCGCCGAGGTCTTCCCGGACGACTCACCGGTCCTGCCCTACCTGCGCCGCATGCTGCTCACCGACGACGAGCGCGCCCGCGAGGTGCTGCGGGGGTGGCACCGGATGACCGTCGACCTGCTGACCATGTGGCGCGACGCCGGGGTCCTCGACCCCGGGCCGGACCCGGAGGTCCGGGCGGCGCTGCTGCTCGCCATGGACCTCGGCGGGGTGCTGCTGCGCGACCCGCTCACCGAGCTGCTCGGCTTCGACCCCCTCGGGTCCGGCGGCATCGACCGGTGGGGGCGCGACGCCTACTCCTTCTTCTCCCTCATGCTCACCGACCCACCCGCACCGGAAGGACGCCCGTCATGACCACCTCCTCGGACCGCCTCGTCGAGATCTCCGGGCTGCGCAAGACCTTCGGCCCGGTGACGGCCCTGGACGGCCTCGACCTCGTCGTCGAGCGCGGCGAGGTGCACGGCTTCCTCGGCCCGAACGGCGCCGGCAAGTCCACGACCCTCCGCGTCCTGCTCGGTCTCGTGCGCGCCGACGGCGGCACCGCGCGCCTCTTCGGCGGCGACCCCTGGGCCGATGCGGTCGAGCTGCACTCCCGGCTGGCCTACGTCCCCGGGGACGTCACGCTCTGGCCCGGCCTGAGCGGCGGCCAGTGCATCGACATCCTCGCCCGCGCCCACGGGCGGATCGAGGAGTCCCGTCGCGCCGAGCTCGTGGAGCGCTTCGACCTGGACCCGACCAGGCGCGCCCGGGACTACTCCAAGGGCAACCGGCAGAAGGTCTCGCTCGTCGCGGCGCTCGCCACCGACGCCGAGCTGCTGGTGCTCGACGAGCCGACGTCGGGTCTCGACCCGCTCATGGAGGAGGTCTTCCAGCAGGTCGTGCGGGAGCGCCGCGAGCAGGGCACCACCGTGCTGCTCTCCAGCCACGTCCTGGGGGAGGTCGAGGCGCTCGCCGACCGTGTCTCCATCATCCGGGCCGGTCGGACGGTGACGACCGGCACCCTCACCGACCTGCGACGGCATACCCACTCCGCCGTGCGCGCCGTGACCGACCGTGCGCCGCGGCTCGAGGGGATGCCGGGGGTGGGTGACGTCGAGACCGGCGCGGACGACCAGGGCCGCACCGAGGTGGTGGCGTCCGTCCAGCCGGACGCCGTCGATCAGCTCGTCGGCGCGCTCCACGACGCCGGGATCCACGCCCTCACGATCACCCCGCCCAGCCTGGACGACCTCTTCCTGCGCGCCTACGCCGGCCACGACGAGAGGGTGGCCGCGCGATGAGCGCCGCGGCCGGCACCGGCACGATGACCGGGATCGCGCTGCGCACCGGCTGGCGGACGCTGCTCACCTGGGTCGTCGGCCTGGTCGCGGTCATGGTGATGACCGGGTCGTCGATCAGCGCCCTCTACGACACCCCCCAGAAGGTCGCGGGGTATGCCGACAGCCTCGGCGGTGACGCCCTCGCCGTCATCAACGGCCGGGTGGCCGGGCTGGACACGCTGGGCGGGGTCCTGGCCAACGAGTTCGGCTTCGTCCTGTCCTTCGCCGTCCCGGTCATGGCGATCGCGCTGACCGCCCGCCACACCCGACGGGAGGAGGAGACCGGGAGGCTCGAGCTGCTGCTGGCCGCGCGGATCGGTCGGCACGCCCCGTTGGCGGCGGCGGTGCTGCTCGTCAGCGCGGCGACGGTCGTCATGGGGGTGGGGGTCGGCGCGGCCATGGTGCCCTTCGGCGCCGAGGCCGCGGGTGCGCTGCGCTACGGGTTGGCGGTCGCGGGGCTCGGCCTGGTCTTCGTGGGCGTGACCGCGGTGGCCGCCCAGGTGGTGGGGCACGCCCGGGCCGTCTGGGGGATCGGCCTCGCGGTGACCCTGGTGTCCTTCCTGGTCCGCGGGGTCGGGGCGCTGCGCGAGGGCGCGTTGGTCTGGGCCGGCCCGCACGCCTGGGTCGACGAGGTCCGGGCCTTCGGCGAGGACGCCCGGTGGTGGCCGCTGGCCCTGCCGGTGGCGCTCTGGGCCGGGCTGGTGGCGCTGGCCTTCGGGCTGCGCAGCCGGCGCGACGTCGGCGGCGCCCTGCTCCGGCCGCGTCGCGCGCACCCCCGGGCGTCGGCGGCCCTGCAGACCCCGCTCGGGCTGGCCTGGCACCAGCAGCGGACCGTGGTCGCGGGCTGGGCCCTGGGCGCCGCCGCCCTCATGGCGGTCTTCGGGTCCCTGGCCCAGGAGATCGTCGACGCGGTGCTCGACAACCCCGCGCTCGGCGAGTTCTTCGGGGCCGGCCCGGCGGCCCGGGGCCGGGCGACGGACCTCGTGCTGCCGCCGATGATGTCGACCTTCCTCGTCCTGCTGGCCCTCCTGGTGACGGCCTACGTCCTCGTGGGCGTGGGGTCCTGGCGCCGCGAGGAGGAGAGCGCCCGGCTGGAGGTCGAGCTGTCCGCCCCTCGCTCGCGTGCCGCGTGGCTCGGCCCACGCGTGCTCGTGGTGGCGCTGGGCGCCGTCGGGGTCGGTGCCGTCGGGGCTCTCGCCCTGGGGTGGAGCGCCGCGGCCGCGCTGGAGGACGGGACGTGGCTGGGTGAGGTGCTCGGTGCGGCCGCGGCGCACCTCCCCGCCGTCGTGGTCTTCCTCGGGCTGGGCGCGGCCCTCTTCGGCTGGCTCCCCCGGGCCACGGCGGTGGGCTGGGTGGTCTTCTCGGTGGCGGCGGTCCTGGCCTACCTCGGTCCGGGCCTCGGCCTGCCGTCCTGGCTCCTCGACGCCACGCCCTTCCTCGCGGTGGGCACCGACGTGGTGGGGGAGGGCCCGCAGCGGAGCGGGCTGGCCGTCCTCTCGGTGCTCGGACTCGGCCTGCTCGCGGCCGGTCTCGTCGGACTCCGGCGCCGCGACGTCCCGGTCGGCTGACCTACCGACGGGGCCAGGGTCAGGAGAACCGCCACTGGGTGGTGGAGGCGTAGGTCTGGCCCGGCTCCAGCACCACCGACGGGAAGCCTGGCTGGTTCACCGCGTCGGGGTAGGCCTGGGTCTCCAGCGCGATCCCGGCCCGCGGCCGGTAGGCGACCCCCTGCGGCCCGGTGACCCTGCCGTCGAAGTGGGCCCCGGCATACACCTGCACCCCGGACCGGTCGCTCCAGACCTCCAGCCGGCGGCCCGAGCCGCCGACGAGCACGGCGTGCCGCCGCAGGCCCTCACCCGGCACGACGAGGTGGTGGTCGAAGCCCTGGCCGATGGTCAGCTGCTCGTCGTCGACGGCCAGCACCTCGCCGAGGACGACGGGGCGGCGCAGGTCGAAGGGGGAGCCGGCGACGTCGCGCACCTCGCCGGTCGGGATCTGGTCCGGGCGCACGGGAAGGTAGGTGTCGGCGTCGACCTGCAGGGTGTGGTCCAGCACGTCGCCACGACCCTCCCCGTCGAGGTTCCAGTAGCTGTGGTTCGTCAGGCTGACCGGCGTCGACGCCGAGGTCGTGGCGCGGTGCTCGACGGTGAGGCGACCGGGGGCGACGGCATACCGCACCTCGACCTCGACCTCGCCGGGGAACCCCTGGTCGCCGTCCGGGGAGGTGAGCGACCACGTGGCGTGGTCCTCGGACGCCTCGACGAGGGTCCACTCGCGCCGGTCGAAGCCCTCCGGCCCGCCGTGCAGCGCGTGCGGCTCGTCCGGGTCGAGCGGCACCTCCACCGCGCGGTCCCCGAGGTGGAACCGCCCGCCGTCGATGCGGTTGGCGACCCGCCCGATCGTCGCGCCCTGGAAGTCGCGGACCTCGCGGTAGGCCGACAGGTCGCCGTGGCCGAGGACGACGTCGACCGGGCCGTCCCCGTGCCCGTCGGTGAGCTCCACCCGGGCGAGGGCCGCGCCGGTGCCGACGAGGTCGACGCGGATGCCGGGCGCGCTGAGGGTGACGGTGGTGGGGCCGGGGTGGTGCTCGGGCATGCGGCTCCTCGGGAGGTCGTGGTGGTGACGGGTGGGGCGGGTGGGCGAGAGACTACCGGGGGGTCGCCTCCGCGAGGTCGCGCAGCGTGCGCAGCTGCCGGCGCATCATGAGCAGGTCGCCCCAGGCCAGGGCGCCCGCCCGCCACCGCGCGAGCCGGCTGGCACCGCCCGGCAGCCGGAGCACGGCGACGAGGCGGGAGCGGCCGGGCGGGTCCGGCACCACCCGGTAGGACACCCAGACCTGCCCGAACAGCCGCGTGCCGAGGCCCTCGCGGGTCCGGATCGTCAGCTCGACCCCGGGGTCGACGTCGACGACGGTGAAGACTGTCATGACCCGCTGCCCCGGCTCGACCGGGCCCAGGTGGTGGGCCAGCACCCGGGGCGAGCGGCGGCCGAGGTTGTCGAGCCAGTCGTAGCTGTACGGCGCCAGCCGCAGGTTGCCCAGCCAGGCCCACACCGTCCCGGGGGGTGCCGCCACCCCGACCGCGCGCACCAGGCGCCCGGGCCCCACCTCGTGCCCCCGGCGCCCGGGCGCGGTCGACGGCGCGTCGACCAGCCGGTCGCAGGCATACCCCGTCGTGACCTCGGCCTCCGTCGCCCCCCAGACCCACGGTAGGCGACCGGCCCGGGCGCGGGCGACGTCGTCACCTCCGGTCACGGGTGGCCTCCTCTCAGGGCAGCGGCGCGGGCGCCTGCGGCCCGACGTACTCCGCCGCCGGCCGGATGATGCGCGGGTCGCCCGACTGCTCCAGGATATGGGCGCCCCACCCCACGATCCGGGCGGTCGCGAAGGTCGGGGTGAACATCTCCCGCGGGATGCCGCACTGCTCCATGACGACGCCCGCGTAGTACTCGACGTTGGTGTGCAGCTCGCGCCCGGGCTTGAGCTCGGCCAGGGCGTCGACCACCTCGCGCTCCACCTGCACGGCCAGCTCGGCGAGCGGCCCGCCGAGCTGCTGCGCGTGCTCGCGCAGCAGGACCGCACGGGGGTCCACGGTCCGGTAGACGGCGTGCCCGAAGCCCATGATCCGCTCGCCGGCGGCGACCCGCTCGCGCACCCACTCCCGCGCCCGGTCCGGGGTGCCGATCTCGTCGAGGGAGTCCAGCGCCCGGTCGGGGGCACCGCCGTGCAGCGGCCCGGAGAACGTCCCGATCGCACCGCACACGGCAGAGACGACGTCGGCCCCGGCGGAGGTCACCACGCGGGCGGTGAAGGTCGACGCGCTGAAGCCGTGGTCGACGGTGCTGACGAGGTATGCCGTCACCGCAGCCGCGTGCTCGGGCGCCGGTTCCTCGCCGGTGAGCATCCACAGCCAGCTGCCGCCGGCGCCGAGCTCGGGGCGCGGCTCGAGGGGAGGCAGACCCGCGCGCAGGCGGAAGAGCGCCGCCTGCAGCGCCGGCACGACCCCGACGAGCCGGACGACGCCGGCCCGCACCTGCTCGCGGCCGGCGCCGTAGGTGGCCGGGAACTCCTCCACCGAGCCGAGCAGGGAGACCGCCGTGCGCAGCCGGGCCAGCGAGCCGCGGTCGGGCCCGGAGCGGGCGATCGCCAGCAGCTGCTCGAGCAGCGCGTGCGGCAGGGTCGACGCGGCGGCCAGCTCGGCGACGAAAGACGCGGACTCCTGCTCGTCAGGCAGGTGGCCCTCGAGCATGAGGTGCGCGACGTCCTCGAAGCTGCGGTGCCGGGCGAGGTCCACGGCGGAGTACTCCCGGAAGTGGTAGAAGCCCTCCTGGCCCCGGACGTCCCCGGTCTCGGTGCGGGCGACGACCAGGCCCTTGAGGCCGGGTGGGGCGATCTGCGTGCTCATGCGCCGAGCGTGCCGCTAGGGTTGATGCCGTGTCAACGTTGATCGAGTCAACATGAGCGGGGAGATCACCACCGCCCAGGTGGCCGACTACCTCGGGGTCAAGACGCAGACCGTGTACGCCTACGTCAGCCGCGGGGTGCTCTCGCCGCTGCGGCGCGAGCCCGGCGCCGGCAGCGTCTTCGCGCTCGCGGACGTGCAGGCGCTGGGGGCCGGGCGGTCCGGCCGACGTGCCTCCTCCCGGGCCACCAGCGACGACGTCCGCACGGCGATCACCCAGGTGGGAGCGGGCACCCTGTCCTACCGCGGCCACGACGTGCACGACCTCGTCGGGCTCCCCTTCGAGGAGGTCCGCGACCTGCTGACCGGGGTGGGCGGGGAGTCCGCGCCGACGGTGCCGGCGTCGCCGCGGGGGTCCGTCGACGCGGTCATGGCCGCGCTGCCGCCGGGGACGCGGGTGCTCGACCGGTGCAAGCATGCGGTCCTCGTGGCCGGGGCGGGTGACCTGGGGCGGCACGACCGCAGCCCCGGGGCGTTCGCCACGGCCGGGGCCCGGTCGGCGGCGGCCATGGCGGCGGCGGTGGGCGCCGCCCTCGGCGGGGCCGGGGAGGCGGGGGAGGGGACCCGAGGGGCGGGGGCGCCGACCCGCGACAGGGGCGACGGGCCCGGTGACGGGGCTCTCGCCCCGGTGCTGGCGTCATACCTCGGGCTGCCGGTCGACCTCGTCGACCTGGCCCTGGTCCTGCTCGCCGACCACGACCTCGCGGTGTCGACGACCGCGGTGCGGGTGGCGGTGTCCGCGGGTGCCGACGGCTACTCCGCGCTGCTGGCCGGGCTGGCCGCCGCGGACAGCCCGGTGCACGTCGGGGCCTCGGTGCAGGCGCTGGACTGGCTGCGCGGCGCGGTCCAGGACCCTCGCGGCGCGCTCGCCGCGGCGCTCGCCGAGGGGCCCCCGCCGGGCTTCGGGCACGTGGTCTACACCGAGGTCGACCCGCGCGCCCGGCTGCTGCTGGACCGGGTGCTGCCCGGGGCCGGCGACGACCTCGCCGACGCGGTCGCGCTGCTCGAGGGCGAGCTGGCCGAGCGGCGCGGCTGGGTGCTCAACGTCGACCTCGCCCTGGCCGCGCTCGTGCTCGCCCACGACCTGCCGCGGGAGGCGGGGTCGGCGGTCTTCGCGTGCGCGCGCACCGCGGGGTGGACGGCGCACGCGATCGAGGAGCTCGCCGAGCCCGGGATGCGGTTCCGGCTGCGTGGGGTCTACACCGGTCCGCGTCGCGGGTGACCGAGAGCGTGCCACGGCCTGCAGCACCACAGGCCTCGCCAGCACCATGGTGCGGGGATGTGCGCAGCAAGCAGGGAGATAGCACGCGCCGGGAGCGATATCCCCGCAGGGTGTGGCCCGTGTGATCCATGTGGCAGGTGGTTCTTGGGCTGGGAGCGAGAGGGAGGGCCGGTATGCTGGCCCCGGCGCCGCCGCAGCGCCCAGCCCGACCCGCCCCCAGCCGGCCGGTCACCCGGGCGGAGGGGAGCAGATCCTCGCGGCGAGACACGGCATACCTGTCGAGCACCGCACCAGGACCTGCCGCGGCTGGGGCGTGCGGTCCACGAAGGATGCGTGAGCCGACCATGACGACCTATGCCGACCTCAAGGCGCGGGTGCGCGAGCGGATGACCCGGACCGGCGAGACCTACACCGCCGCCCGCGCGGCGCTGCTCGCCGAGCCGCCCCCGCCGCATGCGCCTCGTGCCGACACCGAGCCGCCCCCGCCGCGTGCGCCTCGTGCCGACACCGAGCCGCCCCCGCTGCGCGCGCTGGTCGTCGAGACAGACCTCGCCGCCGACCGCGCCGTGGCCACCTTCGTCGACGGTGACCGGCTGCGCTCGATCCCCACCCGCCGCCGGCCCCGGGCCGCCGTGCTCATGCACCTGCTGCTGCGCTTCGAGCGGGGCCGGGAGTATGCCGAGCGCGAGGTCAACGCCCTCCTCGCCACCGCGCACGAGGACGTCGCGTCGCTGCGCCGCGAGCTCGTCGACTACCGGTGGCTGCAGCGGGCCGACGGCGTCTACCGCGTCGCCGACGAGCTGCCGGAACGCTTCCCGGCCGAGGCCCAGGAGGTGCCGTCCGACGAGGTGGCCCGCTTCGCCCGGGTGCCGCGCCACCGGGGCTGAGGGCGAGGTCGAGCCCCCGTGGCGACCCCACGGGGGCCAGCCCCCCGGGCGCCCGGGTGGAGTCCCTCTGGTCCCCGGCCCCGAGGCGGCCCAGCGTGGGGGACATGGCTTCCTCCCCCGCCCTCGTCCGCCCCCGTCAGCGCGGCTCGCCGGCGTCTGCGCCGGCCTCGGCCGCCGCTTCGGCATGAGCCCCACGCTCGTCCGGATCCTCTTCCTGCTCTCGATGCTGCTGCCGGGCCCGCAGATCCTGGCCTACCTGGTGCTGTGGGTCATCATGCCGTCCGAGTGAGCCGCACCCGGGCGGTGCCGGGATCGTCGTAGCCTGATCCTCGCCCGACCCCGACCCGTGAGGAGCCTCCCGTGCCCGTCTACCGCAAGGACGGCCGCTCCGTGCTGTTCATCCACGTGCCCAAGACCGGCGGCACCTCGGTCGAGCACCTCTTCCGGGCCAACGGCTGGGAGCAGGCCTTCTTCAGCGCGAGGTACGGCCGCGGCACCCTCAACCACCTCATGGTCTGCGGGCCCCAGCACCTGCACGGCGAGCCGCTGCAGCAGCTGTTCCGGCTCCAGCGCTTCGACCTCGTCTTCACGGTCGTGCGCGAGCCGGTCGCCCGGCTGCGCTCGGAGTACATCTGGCGGCACCGCAAGAAGGACGAGGTCGACCTGCGCGGGTCGGCGGTCGCGTCGTGGTTCCGCCGGTCGGTGCGCCGCTCCAGGACGAACCCCTACCTCTTCGACAACCACCTGCGCCCGCAGCACGAGTTCCTCGTGCCCGGCGCCGAGGTGCTGCGGCTGGAGGACGGGCTGGCCGAGGGGCTGCGGCGGCTGAGCGACGCGCACGAGCTGGGTCTCGAGGGCGGTCCGGAGCAGTTCAAGGACAGCTCCGCGGGGCCGCGCCGCTCCTCGGACGTCGAGATCTCGGCCGCCACCCGGCGCATGGTCCGCCGCTTCTACAAGCGCGACTTCAGCACCTTCGACTACCCGAGGCCCTGAGCCAGCTCTCGCGCCCCCAGCACCAGGCATACCGCGCAGACGAGCCAGAAGAGGACGATCCACAGCCCCGCCGGGAGCCGCGTCAGCCGCGCGAGCTGGTCGGCGTCGCTGCCCCGCTCGCCGCGCCGGCGGCGCTGCCGCTGCAGCTCGACGACCGAGCGCGGGGCGGCGAGCAGGAGCGACCAGACGACGAGGTAGGCCACCGCCGAGAGCATCCGCCCGCTCACCGACCAGGAGAGCAGGGCGACGCTGGCGCCGGTCGCGAGCACGACCCACAGCCCGTAGAGGTTGCGGATGAGCACGAGCATGAGCGCGCAGGTGAGGACGAGCGCCCAGAGCAGGCCCGCGGCATACCCCGCCCCCAGGAGGAAGGCCCCGGCCAGCCCCACCAGCGCGGGCGCCGGGTAGCCGGCGAGGACGGTCGCGACCATCCCCGGTCCGCGCGGGCGGCCGCGGGAGACGGTGACGCCGGAGGTGTCCGAGTGCAGCTGGACCCCCGTGAGCCGCCGGCCGACGAGCGCCGCCACCAGCGCGTGCCCAGCCTCGTGGACCAGGGTGACGAGGTGGCGGACGAGGCGGTAGCCGGCCGGGCTCCAGGTGAGCGCCAGCGCCACGGCGCCCAGCAGCAGGCTGACCGGCCAGGTCAGCGGCGGCTGGGTCGTGGTGGCACGGTCCCACAGGTCGAGGAGCACGGCACGAGCCTGCCAGGTGCGGCTGGGCGCTTGCGGGGAACGCGGGGCAGGGCCAGCATGAGAGAGGTGCGGACGGTATGCCGCACGAGGGGAGCGACGACCGCTCCCGTCCGCCGGCCTACCGCGGTCGCACCCGGGTGCGCCGTCCGGCGCGCCGTCAGCGGACAAAGGAGTCGAGCGCCATGGCACAAGGGAATCGCGTCGTCGTCTACAAGGGACCCGGGGAGGTGGCCGTCGATTCGGTCGACTACCCCAAGCTCGAGATCCCGGGCGAGGTGGCCGACCACTTCGGCATCGCCAAGGCGGCACCGCACGCGGTGATCCTCAAGCTGGTCACCACCAACATCTGCGGCTCCGACCAGCACATGGTGCGCGGCCGCACCACCGCCCCGGTCGGGCAGAGCCTCGGCCACGAGATCACCGGCGAGGTGGTCGAGAAGGGCGAGGACGTGCTCTTCGTCGACGAGGGCGACATCTGCTCGGTGCCGTTCAACATCGCCTGCGGGCGCTGCCGGATGTGCAACGCCGGTCACACCGGCGTGTGCCTCAACGTCAACCCGGCCCGCGCCGGCGCGGCGTACGGCTACGTCGACATGGGCGGCTGGATCGGCGGGCAGGCGGAGTACGTCATGATCCCCTACGCCGACTTCAACCTGCTGAAGTTCCCCGACCGGGACCAGGCGCTGGAGAAGATCCTCGACCTGACGATGCTCTCCGACATCTTCCCGACCGGCTACCACGGCGCCTACACCGCCGGGGTCACCACCGGGTCGACGGTCTACGTCGCGGGGGCCGGCCCGGTGGGCCTGGCGGCCGCGCACGGCGCGCAGCTGCTCGGTGCGGCGGTGGTCATGGTCGGTGACATGAACCCCGAGCGGCTGAGGCAGGCGGAGAGCTTCGGGTGCGTCGGGATCGACCTGAGCACCGACGGCACCCTCGTCGAGAAGATCGAGCAGGTCGTCGGGGAGCCCGAGGTCGACGCGGCCGTCGACGCGGTGGGCTTCGAGGCGCGCGGTCACGGTCAGGGCGCCGACGAGGCGCCCGCCACCGTGCTCAACGACGCCATGACGGTCACCCGCGCGGCCGGCGGGATCGGCATACCGGGGCTCTACGTCACCGGCGACCCCGGTGCCGTCGACGACGCCGCCAAGGAGGGCACCCTCGGGGTGCGGCTGGGCCTGGGCTGGGCCAAGTCGCAGCACTTCACGACGGGTCAGTGCCCGGTCAAGCGCTACAACCGGCAGCTGATGAACATGATCCTGCACGACCGGGCGCACATCGCGAAGGCCGTCAACGCCCAGACGATCAGCCTGGACGACGCGCCGCGCGGCTACGCCGAGTTCGACCAGGGCGCGGCGACGAAGTTCGTCATCGACCCGCACGGCATGGTCGCCTGAGCGGAGCGACGCACCGGCCCTCGTGGCGGACACCCGTTGTCCGCCGCGAGGGCTAGCGTCGCGGTCATGAACACCTCACCCGTGTGGGAGCCGCCGCGCACCGGAGACGAGACCGCGCACCTGCTGGGTGCGCTCGACCGGCAGCGGATGACCTTCTGGTGGAAGGCCGAGGGTCTGGACGCCGCCGGGCTGCGGACCCGGGTCGGGGCCTCCTCGCTGACCCTCGGCGGTCTGCTCAAGCACCTCGCCGGCGTGGAGGCGGTCGCCGGCACGTGGCGGCTGGACGGCTCCTCGCCCGGCAGCCCGTGGGCGGAGGTCGACTGGCAGGCCACGCCGTCCTGGGACTTCGACAGCGCCGCGGACGACCCGCCGGAGGAGCTCTACGCGCGCTACGTGCAGGCGGTCGCCACGACCCGCGGCCGGCACCGCGAGGCGATCGCCGCCGACGGCCTGGACCGGATCATCTCCTGGGGCGAGGAGTTCGGGATCGAGCTCAGCCTGCGCCGGATGCTGTTCGACCTGCTCGAGGAGTACGGACGCCACACCGGTCACGCCGACCTGCTCCGGGAGGCGGTCGACGGCCGGGTCGGCGAGGACCCGCCCGAGGACTGGTCGCCACCCGCGGCGTGGACGTGAGCGGCGGCATACTCGTCCCATGGGGTATGACGCGGGGCTGGCGCAGCGGATCCGGGACCTCCTGGCGGACGAGCCCGGGGTGGTCGAGCGGCGGATGTTCGGCGGGCTCGCCTTCCTCGTCGCCGGTCACATGGCGGTGGCGGCGACCGGGGGCGAGGGCGTGATGGTCCACGTCGACGAGGCGCTCGCCGACGACCTGGTGGGCCGGGACGGGCTGGAGCGCATGGTCATGCGCGGCCGTCCGATGCGCGAGTGGGTGCACGCCGACGGGGCGGGGGAGGGTGTCGCGGACGAGCTGCTCGCCGAGCTGGTCGCCCTCGGGGTGGCCCGGGCGCGGGCCCAGCCGCCGACGCCGTGAGCGTGCACCGGCTCTCCCGCCGCGACGCCCGCCGGGTCGCCGTGCGCGCCCAGCTGCTCACCCGGCAGCGCCCGGGTGACGTCGTCGAGACCGTCCGCGAGCTCACGCTGCTGCAGATCGACCCGGTCAAGGCCGTGGCCCCCGCGCACCACCTCGTGCTGTGGAGCCGGCTGGGCAGCGCCTACGACACCGGCGAGCTGGACCGGCGGCTGGCCGACCGGACGTTCGTCGAGCTGCTCGGCTTCGTCCGGCCCGCCGAGGACGTCGCCCTGTGGCGTGCCGAGATGGAGGCGTGGCCGGCGCCGTCGCGGCGGGACGGCACGCTGCGTCCCTGGCAGGAGGGGCTGGCCCGCTGGGTCGAGGCCAACGACCGCGGGCGCCGCGACATCCTGGCCCACCTGGCGGCCGAGGGCCCGACCCCCACCGGCGCCCTGCCGGACTCGACCGAGGTGGCGTGGCGCTCCAGCGGGTGGACCGACGACAAGAACGTCCAGCGGCTGCTCGACCTCATGGTCGCCCGGGGCGAGGTCGCCGTCTCCGGCCGCGCGGGCGGCCAGCGGCTCTGGGACGTCGCCGGGCGGGTCTATCCCGACGTCCCCGCGGTCCCGCTGGAGCAGGCGCGGGCCGAGCTGGACGAGCGGCGCCTGGCCGCGCTGGGGCTGCTGCGCGCCCGCGGCCCGGAGTGCCCCACGGAGCCGGCCGACGCCCGGGCCGCGGGCGAGGAGGCGGAGGTCGACGGGGTGCGGGGCAGCTGGCGGGTGCACCCGGCATACCTCGGACCGGTCGAGACCTTCGCCGGTCGCGCCGCGCTGCTCTGCCCGATCGACCGGCTGGTCTTCGACCGCGACCGGATGGCCGAGCTCTTCGGGTTCGACTACGTCCTGGAGATGTACAAGCCGAAGGCGCAGCGCAGGTTCGGCTACTACGCGCTGCGTGTCCTCGACGGCGACCAGCTCGTCGGCAAGCTGGACGCCACCGCCGATCGTCGTCGCGGGGTCCTGCGCGTCGACGCGCTGCACGAGGACGGGGCGTGGAGCGCCGCCCGACGGGACCGCGTGCTCTCCGAGATCCACGACCTGGCCGAGTGGCTGGGCCTGGAGGTCGGCCTGCCGGCCCACCTGGGCGGCTGACGCCGACGCGGGCGCAGCACGGCGACGGCGGCCGCCTCGACGTCTCCCGCCGCACGCCCACGGGCCGCGCGCCAGGAGTAGCATCGCGGTGCCGCCGGTGGGGGCGGGGCCCACCGGTCCACCACCGCCGGGGCGGCAGGGCGCGACCGGGCCCTGCGCGACCACGAGCCGGCGAGGGATGAGCAGCGATGACCGACACGCAGACCGACGACCCCCGGACCACCACCACGCCCAGCAGGCTCGTCGAGCGCCTCGACCAGGGTCCGGTGATCTGCGCCGAGGGGTTCCTCTTCGAGCTCGAGCGCCGCGGCTACCTCACCGCGGGGGAGTTCGTCCCCGAGGTGGCGCTGGAGTTCCCCGACGCGCTGCGCACGCTGCACCGCGACTTTCAGCGCGCCGGCAGCGACATCGTCGAGGCCTTCACCTACAACGGCCACCGCGAGAAGATGCGGGTCATCGGCAAGGAGGAGCTGCTCGAGCCGCTCAACCGGGCCGCGCTGCAGATCGCCCGCGAGGTCGCCGACGAGAAGCCCGGCGACCTCGTGGCCGGAAACATCTCCAACAGCAACGTCTGGGACCCGGACAGCCCGGACGCCCAGCGCGAGGTGCGCGCGATGTTCGAGGAGATGGTCGGCTGGGCGGTGGAGGAGGGCGCCGACCTCATCATCGGCGAGACCTTCTACTACGCCGGCGAGGCCGAGGCCGCCCTCGAGATCGCCCGGGCCAGCGGGCTGCCCGTGGTGCTCACCGTCGCGCCCATGGCGGGCGAGGAGATGCGCGACGGGGTCGGCATCGTCGAGGTGTGCCAGCGGCTGGAGCAGGGGGGTGCCGACGTCGTGGGCATGAACTGCTTCCGCGGCCCGGCCACGATGCTGCCCTGGCTGCGGCAGATCCGGGAGGCCGTGAGCTGCCACGTCGCCGCGCTGCCGGTGCCCTACCGCACGACCGAGGCCGAGCCGACGTTCTTCAACCTCACCGACGACAACGGCGTCCTGGTGCCCTCGCCGCACGGCCGCACCTTCCCGACGGCCCTGGACCCGCTCGCGTGCAACCGCTACGAGGTCGGTGCCTTCGCCGCAGAGGCCTTCGCGCTCGGCATCACCTACCTCGGCGTGTGCTGCGGGGCCTCCCCGATGCTCATCCGCCAGGTGGCCGAGGCGGTCGGGCGGGAGACCGAGGCCAGCCGCTTCTCGGAGAAGATGCAGAACCACTTCATGTACGGCGACAACGCCCGGCTCCCCGAGCACATCCGGGGCCTCGGCGACTCCGCCTGAGAGCCCGGGTCTCGCTGCGGCCGGGGCCCGGGGCGGGTGGTCTCTCGCCGCGGCTGGCGGCCTCGCCGGCGGCCGGGGACCGACGCGCCGCCTGAGCAGAGAAACCCTCCTGCCGCAGGGGTTGCGGCCCCCGAGTGGGCCCTGCTTCTCTGCTCAGGCGGGGAGGGCCAGGGGGTTGCACGATAGGTAATCACATGGTTACCTATCTGCATGGACGCGTATGCCGCTCTCGCCGACCCCGTGCGGCGCTCGCTGCTCGAGCAGCTGGCGGACGAGGGTGCCTGCCGGGTGGTCGACCTCACGACCGGCCGTGGGATCTCCCGCCCCGCCGTGAGCCGCCACCTGCGGGTGCTCGGCGAGGCCGGCCTGGTGCGGGCGCAGGAGGTCGGCCGCGAGCGGCACTACCGGCTCGAGGCCGCGCCGCTGAGGGAGGTCGTCGACTACGCGCGGCGGCTGGCCGACGCCCGGCCGGCCCCGCCGGTCGGTGAGCACGTCCTCGACGCCCTCGACCTCGAGGTGCGCCGCACGGTGCGCGAGCGCCGCCCGGGCGAGGCACCGCATACCCCCGCCACCGACGACACCGAGGAGACCGCATGATCACCGGAGCACCCGAGACCATCGACGGGCAGGAGCACCTGCTGCTGACCCGCACCTTCCGCGCGCCGGTCGCGGACGTGTGGGCGGCGGTGACCGAGAGTGAGCGGCTGGGGCGGTGGTTCGCCACCTGGACCGGCGACCCGAGCTCCGGCAAGGTGCGCCTGACCTGGGCCTACGAGGACGAGATGCCCACGGAGACCTACGTGATCGAGGTGTGCGAGGAGCCCACCCGGCTGCGGGTCCACAACGAGAACGACGACCCCGCCCAGGTGTGGACCCTCGACCTGCGCCTGTCCGAGGAGGCCGGCGTCACGACGCTGCGCTTCGCCCAGGTGCTCACCGACCGGTCGCTCGTGACCGGCGTGGGGCCGGGCTGGGAGTACTACCTCGACCGGCTCGAGGAGTCCGTGCGCACCGGGGAGACGGCGACCGTCGCCTGGGAGGGCTACCTCGACCTGAGCGGCGAGTATGCCGTGGCGTTCGGGCTCCCCGAGGGCGCCGGTCAGGCGACGACCAGGTAGAGCACGTAGGCCAGACCGAAGGCCATGAAGCCGACGGCGGTGGCGATGACCGACCAGGTCTTGAGGGTGGTGACGGTGTCGAAGCCGCAGAACCGTCCGATGAGCCAGAAGCCCGAGTCGTTGCCGTGCGCCACGAGCTGGGGCCGGGCTCCCCGGTGGTGCTGGGGGCGCAGAACGCGCACTGGGCGCCCGAGGGCGCCTGGACCGGCGAGATCTCGGTGCAGCAGGCCGAGGACGCCGGCGCCCGGCTCGTCGAGATCGGCCACTCCGAACGGCGTGAGCACTTCGGCGAGACCGACGAGACGGTGCGCAGGAAGGTCGCCGCCGTCCTGGAGCGAGGGCTGGTCCCCCTCCTCTGCGTCGGGGAGAGCGAGCAGGTCAAGCAGGCCGGCGGCTCGACGGACCACGTCCTGGGGCAGGTGGCCCGCGCCCTGGACGGTCTGGGCGAGGCGGACCTGGCCCGCGTGCTCATCGCCTACGAGCCCATCTGGGCGATCGGCGAGCACGGCCGGGCGGCGACCGTGGAGGAGCTGGCCGAGCCGTTCGCCGCGCTGGACCGTGAGCACGGCGCCGGGGTCCTCGGGCTGCTCTACGGCGGGTCGGTGGACGTCGGGAACGCCCCGGAGCTCCTCGGCATCGCCGGTGTCACCGGCCTGTTCGTCGGTCGCGCCGCCTGGGAGCTGGACGGCTACGTGCGGCTGCTCGAGATCGCCTCGCGGGTGGCCGAGGGCTGAGCCCGGCCGGGGCGGCCGGTGGGCTGGTCGTGCACCGGCGCACGGCCCGGTCCGGTCACCCGGTCAGGGCGCTGCCGATGCCCTCCAGCTCGTCGACGACGGTGCGGACCGCGAGCCGGGCGTAGCGGTCGGGCCGGCACAGGGCCACGACGGCACGCCGCGCCGGGACGCCGACGAGGGGGCGGAGCACGACGTGCTCGTCGGTCGGTGTGGTGAAGCGCGGCAGCAGCGCCAGTCCCACCCCGCGGGCGACGAGCGAGCGGATGAGGGGGTTGTCGCGCAGCCGCTGGACGCGGTGCAGCGGCTGCCCGGTGAGGGCCTCGGCGGCCAGCAGGATCGTGTCGAACGGGTAGCCCTCGGGCACGCCGATCCAGGTGGTGCCGACGAGGTCGCCGGGGGTGAGGGTGTCCCGGTCGGCGAGCGGGTGGCCGGCCGGCAGCGCGACGTCGATGGGCTCCCGGGCGAGCACCCGCGAGGTCAGCTGCTCGGCCCCCGTGGGCACGTCGCCACGCAGGCTGTGGGCGATGACGACGTCGGCGTCGAGGGTGCGGGTGGCGAAGTCCGCCTCGGCGAGGTCGAAGTCGTCGAGGGACAGCTCGATCGCGCTGCCGGCCAGGGCGTCGACGAGGTCGGGCAGCAGCGCCTCCCCGGCACTGGGGAGGGTGCCGATGCTGACCCGCCCCCGGGGTTCCCCACGAGCCGCGTCCAGGCGCGCCTGCACCTGGGCGTGGGCACGGCATACCTCGTCCGCGGCGTCCGCGAGCAGCTGCCCCGCGGCGGTCAGCCGCAACCCGCGCCCGACCGGCTCGACCAGGGTGACGCCCATGTCCCGCTCGGCGGTGCGCAGCTGCTGGGAGAGCGCGGAGGGCGTGCGGTGGGTCGCGGCGGCGACGGCGGCGAGGGTGCCGCGCACCGACAGCTCGCGGAGCAGCTCCAGGTGTCGGACGTCCATGAAGCCAGCCTAAGTAGTCACGTCATGAAGAGTCGCTAGACCTTTCCGGTTGTCGCGCACAGACTCGGAGGTATGCCGCTGCGCCACACCCTCCTCGCCGTCCTGGTCGCAGCGCTCTGGGGGCTGAACTTCCTGGCCATCCACGCCTCGCTGGAGCACTTCCCGCCGCTGTTCCTCGTCGCGCTGCGCTTCGCGGTGCTGGCGGTGCCGACCCTCCTGCTGGTGCCCCGGCCGCAGGTGCCGGTGCGGTGGCTGGTGGGCTACGGGCTCGGGTTCGGGACGCTGCAGTTCGTCGGGCTCTACCTCGGGATGGCCGCGGGCTTCCCCGCCGGTCTGGCCTCGCTGGTGCTGCAGGCGTCCGCACCGTTCACCGTGCTGCTGGGGGTGCTGCTGCTGGGGGAGCGCCTCACCCCGCGCCGCGCGGTCGGCGTGGGCGTCGCGGTGCTGGGGCTGGTCGTCGTCGGGGCCAGCCGGGCCGACGGCAGCGCCGGGCAGCTCGTGCCCTTCCTGCTCGTCGTGCTCGGGGCGTTCGGGTGGGCGATCGGCAACCTCTCCAGCCGGCTCGCCGCCCCGCCGAACCCGTTGCACCTCACGCTGTGGATGTCGGTCGTGCCGCCGCTGCCGATGCTCGTCGTGTCGGTGCTGGTCGAGGGGCCGGGCCAGATCTGGGCCGCGCTCGCGACGTCCGGCACGGCGGCCGCGCTGCCGGCCTGGCTGGGCCTGACCTACACGGTCGTGCTCGGCACGGTCGTCGGCTCCGGGATCTGGGTGTGGCTCATGGCCCGCCACCCGGCCGGCGTCGTCGCACCCTTCTCGATGCTCGTGCCGGTCGTCGGCATCTCGGCGGCGTGGTGGGTGCTCGGCGAGCGGCCGACGGCGCTCGAGCTCGCCGGCGGGGCGCTCGTCGTGGGCGGCGTGCTCTGGGCGGCCCGGCGGGGTCGCCCCGAGCACGCCGCTGCCGGGCTGGCGCCCGCGGGGGTCGACGGCGACGGGGTGCCGGTCACGACGGCTTGCTCGCCACCCCGCGCGACCTGAGCAGAGGAAAGTGCTCGACGCAGGTGCTACATCCCCCGAGCGGGGAGCCCTTCTCTGCTCAGGACCCCGCCGGCCACGAGTGCCCTGGGCGAAAGGACCGCTGGCGAGCTCAGCTGGCGCCCGCGGGGCTCGCGTCTGGCTCAGGCGGAGGCGCGAGGGGGGAGGGGGAGCCGGCGGAGGACCAGCCAGGTCCCGGCGACGGTGAGGCCGAGGACGAGCAGCGACAGCGCCAGGGTCGGCACCGTCGGGAGTGCCGCCTGCACCTGCTCCAGCCAGCTGGGCGGACCTCCCGCGCCCTCACCGCGCAAGGTCACCGACCGGGTGAGGACGTCCTGGACGAAGAACGGCAGGCCCGCCGTCAGCGGGAGCAACAACGTCGCCCACCCGCCCCACCGGGCGAAGCTGGCGCCGACGAGCACACCGCACACCGCCCCGGTCAGGCAGACCAGGAACATCGCACCGAGCAGCACCCACCACGGTGCCGTCTGGAGGAAGAGGTCGACCCCGAGGGCCGACGCCACCAGCCCGAGCCCGACGCGGTCCAGCAGCGTCGTGGCGACGGCGAACACCACCGCCACGACCAGCGAGCTGACCAGCCCGGCCACCGTCACGGCTCGACGGGTGAAGCCGGCGTGGACGTAGTGACGCACCTGGGCACCGACGCCGATGACGAGCGCGGTGAACGCCACCCACGGCACCGTCGAGACGGTGGCGTAGTGCGTGATCTGGGCCACGAGATCCACGCCGCCGGCCGCCAGCCCGACGGCGGCCGCCCACGCGACGGCGAGCACGACCACGGTGCCGGCCGTGATGCCGAGGAGGCAGCGCAGGACGTACCGGGTCAGCCGCACCCAGGGCGCGACGGCCGTCGCCGCCACGGTGGCGCCACCGGGCGTCTCTCCGGGCGCTGCCTGCGCGGGTGCGTCCGCCGGCGCCGACCTCTGGGCGACGGAGGCGGTGGGTCGGCCCGGGCTGGTGGACGGTCCGGGGCTCGAGGGCGTGCTCATGCTGCGTCCTTGTCGCTCGTGAGGTGGATCAGGAGGTCCTGCAGCGGGACGGCGCCCAGCTGCAGGCCCTGGCGGTCGGCCTCGGTGACCCAGGCGGGGTGAGGTCGGCCCAGCACGGTGGCCTCGCGGGTCGGGCCGAGGTCGCGCCGGCCGACGACCCGCAGGTCCCGGGTCATCGCCTCGACGCGGTCGGCGCGGCCGGTGACGGTGGTGCCCTGGGCGCGCAGGTCGTCCGCCTCCTCCGAGAGGACCACCCGACCCCGGTGCAGGATCGTGACGGTCTCGAGCACGTGCTCGATCTCGTGGATGAGGTGGCTGGAGACGAGGATCGTCCGGGGGTGCTCGGCGAAGTCCGCCAGCAGCGCCTCGGTGAACTCCTGCCGCGTGGGGGCGTCCATGCCGAGGTGCACCTCGTCGAGCATGGTGAGCGGCGCGCGGCTGGCCAGGCCGAGGGTCGCCGCGACCGCGGACTGCTGCCCGCGGGAGAGACGGGCGAGGCGGCGGCCCCGCGGGATGTCGAACCGGTCGAGCAGGTGGTCGGCCAGGTCCCGGTCGAAGCGGGGGCGGCCCGTCTGGTGCAGGCGCAGGATGTCGCGGACCTTCAGGTCCGCCGCGAGGTCGCCGGTGGCCCGCATGAGGCACGTGTCCTGCATGAGGCTCTCGTCCTCGAAGGGGTCACGCCCGTCCAGGGCGACCGCCCCCGAGCTGGGCTGCTGGAAGCTCGCGAGGAGCGACAGCAGGGTGGTCTTGCCGGCGCCGTTGCGGCCGAGCAGGCCGTGGATGCGTCCCGGCGCGAGGTCGAGGGTGACGCCGTCGAGGGCGCGCGTGGCGCCATACCGGACGGTGGCGTCCCGGGTGGTCACGGAGAGGCCGGTCATCGGTCGTCCTCCTGGTCGAGGTGGGTGTGCAGGTATGCCGTCAGCTCGGCGGCGGTGATCCCGAGGGCGGCGGCCTCGCGCACGACGGGGGCGAGGCGCTCGTCGAAGAACGCCTCCCTCCGGGTGGCGCGCAACCGGCTCGTCGCGCCCTCGGCGACGAACATCCCGACGCCGCGCTGCTTGACGAGGACCTCCTCGGCGACCAGCTCGGCGAACGCCTTGGCGGCGGTGGCGGGGTTGATGCGGTAGGTCGTGGCGTACTGCGTGGTGGACATCACCTGGTTCCCCTCCTGCAGGGCGCCGGTGAGGATCTCCCCGCGGATCGCCTCGGCGATCTGCAGGTAGATGGGGTCCCGTCCGTCGAACATCAGCGCTCGCTTCTGTGGTTCATTACTTAACTAATGAACCACAGGACGTGGCGCGGCGTCAACCCTGGTCCGGTATGCGGCTCGCGCGTCCGGTGCGAGCTGGCCGCGCGTCCTGTGCGGCCCCGAGGCGCGTCCGGTGTGTGCTGACGACGCGTCCGGTGTGGGGAGGGGGGTGGGGGTGGAGGGCGACCCAACGACTTGTGACCGTACGGATAACTGGGCATGATGGGTGCATGCTCTCCCGGGGTTGGCACCTCACGACCTGCCACGAAGTGGACCTCCTGCGCGTCAGCAGCATGCTGATGTGCCCCTGTCGCTGAACCCCCTCCGCCCCACCGGGTCGCCGCGGACCCGCCGCAGCGCCGGGGCCGACCACGGCCCGCCTGCGCCGCGACGCGCGACCCAGCCCAGCGACATACCCCGAGGTGACCATGAGCACGACCACCCTGCACCTGGCGTCCCCGACCGAGCGCGACCAGCGCGCGCGGCTGCGGGCCCTCGCCGCCGAGGCCGCGGAGGAGCTGATCGACGCCGACGCCGACACCGTGCTGGCCTGGGCCGCCCGGACCTTCGGCAAGCGGCTGGCGGTGACCTCGAGCATGGCCGAGGCGGTGCTGCCGCACCTGGCCTCGCGGCACCGGCCGGGCGTCGACGTGCTGTTCCTCGACACCGGCTACCACTTCGAGCAGACCCTGCAGACCCGCGACCGCGTCGCCGCGCAGCTCGACGTCACCGTCGTCGACGTGCGCCCGCAGCGCACCGTGGCCGAGCAGGACGCCGAGCTCGGGCCGCGGCTGCACGAGCGTGACCCCGGCGCCTGCTGCGCCCTGCGCAAGGTCGAGCCGCTGCGCCGGGCGCTGGCCGGCTACGACGCGTGGGTCACCGGCGTCCGCCGGGCCGAGAGCCCGACCCGGGCGGGCACGCCGCTGGTGGCCTTCGACGAGTCGTTCGGGGTGGTCAAGATCAACCCGCTGGCCGCCTGGAGCGACGCGGAGCTCGCGCTCTACGCCGAGCTCCACGACCTGCCGGCCAACCCGCTGCTGGACCAGGGCTACCCTTCGATCGGGTGCGGCCCGTGCACCCGCAGGGTCGCCCCGGGCGAGGACCCGAGGGCGGGCCGCTGGTCGGGCTCCGCCAAGACCGAGTGCGGCCTGCACGGCGGGCCGGCAGCCGACGAGCGCGAGAGGGAGGCGTCATGAGCGGACCGTTCCTGCTGGGGCTGTCCCTGTCGGGGCGGCGCGTCGTCGCCGTGGGCGGCGGGCCCGTCACTGCCCGCCGGGTCGCCGACCTGCTCGCCGAGGGCGCCGCGGTCGAGGTCGTCAGCCCCGAGCTGTGCCCCGCGCTCACCGCGTCGCTGTCCGAGCGCACCACCCTGTCGTGGACCCCGCGCCGGTATGCCGGTGCCCGCGACCTCGACGGCGCCTTCCTCGTGCACACCGCGACCGGCGACCCGGAGACGGACCGCCGGGTCGCGGCGGACGCCGAGGCACGGCATACCTTCTGCGTGAGCGCCGGGGACGCGGCCGCGGGGAGCGCGCAGGTCCCGGCCCGTGCCGCCGTACCGACCCCCGCCGGGGAGGTCCGGGTCGCCGTGCACGCCGGGGGCGACCCGCGCCGTGCGGCGGGCATCCGCACCGACCTCGCCGACCACCTCACCGGAGGCGTCGTCGACCTGCGTGCCCGGCGCCCGCACGGCGGCTGGGTCGCGCTCGTCGGCGCGGGTCCGGGCGAGGAGCAGCTGCTCACCCGCCGCGCCACCACCCTGCTGGCGGCGGCCGACGTCGTCGTGGCCGACCGGTTGGTCCCGCAGGCGGTGCTGGCCCGGCTGCCCGAGACCGTGCGCGTCGTCGACGTGGGCAAGCAGCCGCAGCACCACCCGGTGCCGCAGGAGGAGATCAACCGCATCCTCGTCGAGGAGGCCCGGCGGGGGCAGGGGGTCGTGCGGCTCAAGGGCGGCGACCCCTACGTCCTCGGCCGCGGTGGCGAGGAGCGGGCGGCGTGCGAGGAGGCGGGGGTGCCGGTCGAGGTCGTCCCGGGCATCACCAGCGCCGTGTCCGTCCCCGCCGCGGCGGGCATCCCGGTCACCCACCGCGGGCTGGCGCGTGGCTTCACCGTCGTGACCGGGCACGAGGAGCTCCCCGGGCTGCCCACGGGCACCGACCACACCCTCGTCGTGCTCATGGGGGTCGCCGGGCTGCGCGAGACCGCCTCCCGTCTGGTCGCCGCGGGGCGGCCGGAGGCCTGCCCGGTGGGCATCGTCGAGCGCGGCTGGACCGCCGAGCAGCGGGTCACCCTCGGCACGCTCGCCGACATCGCCGGTCGGGCCGAGCAGGTGGGCGTCACCTCGCCCGCCGTCGTCGTCGTCGGTGACGTCGTCACCCTGGCGCACGGGTGGGCGGAGCAGGGCGAGGGCGCGGGCGGGCCTGGGCCTTCCGCCGACGCCGCCGCCTCCGACGATGTCAGCGAGCGGTCCACCCGCCACCTCGCCGCCCACGCCGTCGCATGAGCCGGACCCCGACCGCCGCCCGGATCACCCGACCGCTCACCCGCAGCACCGCATGAGCCGGCCCCTCGTCGTCGCCGCGCACGGCACCGCCAGCCCGGACGGGCAGGCGGTCGTGCGCCGGTGCGCCGACGGCGCAGCGGCGGCGCTGGGGATGCCCGTCCCCGCCCTCGTCGGCTACGTCGACGTCTGCGGCCCGACCCTGGACGAGGTGCTGGCCGACGTCACTGACCCGGTGGTGGTGCCGTTCTTCCTCGCCTCGGGGTACCACGTGAAACACGACGTCCCCTCGGCGCTCGAGGCGCTGCCGGGGTCGACGCTGACGCCGGCGCTCGGGGCTGCCGACGAGGTCGTCGACGCCCTGGCCGACCGGGTCCGCGAGATCGACGCGGACGCCGACGCGGTCCTGGTGGTCGGGGCCGGGTCCAGCGTCGACGCCGCCCGCGCCGAGGTGGCCCGGGTCGCCGAGCTGGTCGGTTCCCGCCTGGGCACGGCCACCGCCACGGCCTTCCTCAGCGGCCCCGGCCCGCGGGCGGCCTGCGCGCTCACCGCGCTGCGGATCGCCGGGCATGCCCGCATGGTGCTGGCGACCCACCTGCTCTCGCCCGGCTACTTCGCGACCAAGGCGCAGCGGATCGCCGAGGCCGGGGGCGCGGTCGCCACCGGCCCTCTCGGCACCCACGACCTCCTCCGCGACCTGGTCGTCCGGCGCTACCGGGAGGCCGCGACGGGCGAGCCGGCCCGCTGAGCCGCCCGGGCCGGACCGCATCGGCGAGGATGACGGGTATGCCGACCCCACCGCAGGCTCCGGACCGGGACCGCTGGTTCACCTTCCGCGAGGACTGGGTCCTCCCGGTCGAGCCCGCGGTGGTGCTGGACCGACTCGTCGACCTCGGGGCATACCCGTCCTGGTGGCGGCAGGTGCGCAGCGTCGAGCAGCTGAGCCCGGACCGCGCGCGGGTGCGGGCGCGCTCCGTGCTGCCCGTCCCGCTCGACCTGGTCCTCACCCGCGAGCGCGAGGACCGGGAGACCGGGCAGCTGCGGGTCGACGTCGACGGCGACCTGCAGGGGTATGTCGAGGTGCAGGTCACCCCGGCCCCCGGCGGCTGCCGCATGGTCTGGGAGCAGCGGGTGCTGCTGGCCAAGCCCGGGCTGCGGCACCTGGCCGCGCTGCCGCCCGCCCGCTGGGTGCTGCGCGCCAACCACGCCGCGATGATGCGCTCGGCCCGAGCCGGTCTGGGCCGGAGGGC
Organism: Serinicoccus chungangensis; assembly: GCF_006337125.1. GTDB lineage: Bacteria > Actinomycetota > Actinomycetes > Actinomycetales > Dermatophilaceae > Ornithinicoccus > Ornithinicoccus chungangensis. The sequence continues at coordinate 3,300,214 of NZ_CP040887.1, read as the reverse complement.
CCGCTGACGGAACAGTGACCCCCGCGTCGGTGTTGACCCCGGTATGCGTATAGCCATTGTCGGAGGACACGGAAAGATCGCCATGCTGCTGCACCCCCTGCTGGGTGGGCACGACGTCGGCGCGGTGATCCGCAACCCGGACCAGTCGCAGGACGTCACCGAGGCGGGGGCGACCCCGGTCGTCGCGGACGTCGGGTCGATGGACACCGACGAGATGACCACCCTGCTGGAGGGCTACGACCTCGTCATCTGGTCCGCCGGAGCCGGCGGCGGCGACCCGGAGCGCACCGTCGCGGTGGACCGCGACGCCGCGATCCGGACGATGGACGCCGCCGAGCGCGCGGGCGTCGGCCGCTACCTCATGGTCAGCTACCTGGGGGCCCGCGAGGACCACGGCGTGCCCGAGGACAACGCCTTCTTCACGTATGCCGAGTCCAAGGCGGCCGCGGACGCGCACCTGCGTGCCAGCGGTCTCGACTGGACGATCATCGCCCCCGGTGCGCTCAGCCTGGACGAGCCGACCGGCCGCATCGAGGTGCTGGGCGACGGCACCGGTGACGTGCAGACGCCGGAGGGTCGTCAGGTCAGCCGGGCCGACGTGGCCGCGGTGCTGGCCGCCGCGGTGGACCGCACCGACCTCAGCGGCCGGATGATCGAGTTCCTCAACGGCGACACGCCGATCGACGCGGTGGCCCGCACGGCCTGAGACACCCCGACGGACGGCCGGGCCCCGGTTTCGCCGGGCCCGGCCGTCCGCGTGTGCGCACAGGCTTCCGGGTGGCCCGCCCCGCTCGTGCCGGTCCCCCGGTCGTGCCCGCCGAGCACAGACCCCAGGCTCAGGCCGTGGGCACGTCCTCGAGGATCGGCGTCTTCGGCAGCTTGCGGACCCGCCGGGGCCGCCGCGACCGCGCGGGGATGAGCGAGCGCATGTGCTCGTGCTTGCCGAAGCACAGCAGCCGGTCGCCGTCCTCGAGCACCTTGTCGCCCGAGGGGTTGGGCACCACCCGGGTGCCGCGGTGCAGGGTGAGCACCTGGATGTCCTTCTCCCACAGCCCGGAGGCCTCGATCGTCTGCCCGACCAGCTCGGAGCCGGACATGACCGCGATTTCGGCGACGCCATACCCCGTCGAGACGGCGAGCCGCTGGCGCACGTCGATGTCGGGGAAGCCGGACTGGTCGGCGATGTAGTCGACGATCGCGCCGGCGACGTCGAGCTTGGTGGCGGCCTCGATGCCCTGCAGGCCGGGGGAGGAGTTGACCTCCATGACGAGCGGGCCGTCGTTGCCCTCGAGCATGTCGACGCCGGCGACGCGCAGGCCCATGATGTGGGCGGCGCGGACGGCGATCTCCTCGTACTCCGGGTCGAGCTCGACCCGCTCCACGCTCCCGCCGCGGTGCACGTTGGAGCGGAACTCGTCGCCCTGCGCGCGCCGCCGCATCGCCGCGACGACCCGGTCGCCGACGACGAGGGCCCGCACGTCCTTGCCCTTGGACTCCTTGACGAAGCGCTGGATGAGCACCTGCTGGTTGGTGCCGTGCAGGGTCTCGATGATCGCCTCGGCAACCTTCATCGTCGGGGCGAGGATGACGCCGATCCCCTGGGTGCCCTCGAGCAGCTTGACGACCACCGGCGCCCCGCCGACCATCTCGATGGCGTGCGGGATCTCGGCGCGGTTGCGCACGAACGCCGTCGCCGGCATCCCGATGTTGTGGCGAGACAGGATCTGGGTGGCCCGCAGCTTGTCGCGGCTGTTCATGATGCCGTTGGCGGTGTTGGGCGTGTAGACGTCCATCTGCTCGAACTGCCGCACCACCGCCGTCCCGAAGTAGGTCACCGACGCGCCGACGCGGGGGAGCACGGCGTCGTAGGTCGACAGCGGCCGGCCGCGGAAGTGCAGGTCGGGCTCGTCGCCGGACAGGTCGATGCCGAAGCGCAGCGTGTCGAGGACCTTGACCTGGTGGCCGCGCTCGAGGGCGGCGGTCCGCAGCCGTTGGGTGGAGTAGGCGCGCAGCGAGCGGGACAGGATGGCGAGCTTCATCGGGCAGTCCTGAGAGGATGAGCGGGTGACAGGGTCGAACCATCTCACCACAGATCGCGCCGTCGTCGGATGGCGGGAGTGGGTGCAGATCCCGCGGATCGACGTGCCGTGGATCAAGGCCAAGATCGACACCGGCGCCAAGACCTCGGCGCTCCACGCCTTCGACCTGCGCGGCTTCGACCGCGGCGGGCGGGACTGGGTGAGCTTCAGCGTCCACCCGTGGCAGGCGAGCGCCGAGGACTCCGTCGCCGTCGAGCTGCCGGTGCACGACTCGCGCTCGGTCCGCTCCTCCTCCGGGCACGAGGAGCAGCGGTATGTCGTGCTCCTCCCGCTCGTCCTCGGGGGCCACGACGTGCAGGCCGAGGTGACGCTGACCGACCGTGACGAGATGGGCTTCCGGATGCTCGTCGGGCGGGAGGCGCTGGTCCAGGGCTTCCTCGTCGACCCGTCGGTCAGCTACGCCGGTGGCCGGCCGGAGCGGGCCGTGCGGCGGCGCAACTGGGGCAAGCGATGAGCACGACCCGACGCCGGCTGCGGCCGTCCTTCCCCATCGGCACCGTCAAGGTGCGGACCGGCAGCCGCCGGGAGGTCTCGCTCCCGATCTCCCGCCTGGTCACCGGAGCCGAGGTGAGCCTGCCGGTGCACGTGCTCCACGGGCGGGAGGACGGGCCGACGCTGTGGCTGAGCGCAGCGATCCACGGCGACGAGGTCGTCGGCATCGAGGTGGTGCGGCGGGTGCTGGCCCGGCTCGACCCCAAGACCATCCGCGGCACCGTCCTCGCCGTGCCGATCGTCAACGTGCTCGGGGTCATGTCGGGCGACCGCTACCTGCCGGACCGCCGCGACCTCAACCGCAGCTTCCCCGGATCGGCGCGCGGGTCGCTCGCCGGCCGGATCGCGCACCTCATGATGAAGGAGGTCATCGGCCCCTCCGACGTCGGCATCGACCTGCACACCGGGGCCGACCGGCGTTCCAACCTGCCGCAGATCCGCTGCGACCTCGAGGACGAGCAGACCCGGGGGCTGGCGGAGGCGTTCGGGGCGCCCGTGGCCTACCACGCCAAGCTCCGGGACGGCTCGCTGCGGTATGCCGCCCGCGAGCGGGGCGCGCGGGTGCTGCTCTACGAGGGCGGCGAGGCGTGGCGCTTCGACGAGTGGGCGATCGTCGCCGGCGTCGACGGGGTGCTGCGGGTGCTGGCGCACCTCGGGATGGTCGACCCCGAGGAGGTGGGGATCGAGCCCGCGGAGAGCCCCAGCGACATCTGCTGGCGCAGCGGCTGGGTCCGGGCGCGGCGCACCGGCATCGTGCACATGGACGTCGCGCTCGGGCAGCGGGTGAGCGAGGGGGAGCGGCTCGGCGAGCTGTTCAACTCCTTCGGCAAGCGGCTGGCCATCGTCAAGGCCGACCGCGACGGCGTGGTCATCGGCCGCGCCGAGGCGCCGCTGGTCAACCGGGGTGATGCGCTCGTGCATATCGGGGAGATCGAGTCGACCGACCGGTCCGGCCTGGACGAGGACGCCCGGGACACCGACACCCCCTGACGCGACGGGTCGAGCGTGTCGGTGGACAGGAGTAGGTTGCGGCTCACCCTGACGGATGGGCCGTCAGCGACCAGGGAGGTCCCGGCATGTCCACGCTCAGCCCCTACATCTCCTTCGCCGGCACCACCCAGGCGGCGATGCAGCGTTACCAGCAGGTCTTCGGTGGTGACCTCTCGATGAACACCTTCGGTGAGTACGGCATGGAGGGCGAGGGCGCCGACGGCATCATGCACGCGCAGCTCGTCGCTCCCTCCGGTCTCGTCATCATGGCCTCGGACACGCCTCCGGGTATGCCTGCCGCCGGCTCCGACGGCAACGTCTCGCTCAGCCTCAGCGGGGACGACGAGACCGAGCTGCGCGGCTACTGGGACGGGCTGGCGCAGGGTGGTGAGGTGACCATGCCGCTGGAGCCGCAGATGTGGGGCGACACCTTCGGCACGCTGGTCGACGAGTTCGGGGTGTCCTGGATGGTCAACATCGCGGGCCCGCACGCCTCGTGAGGACGGGGACGGTGGCTCGATGCGCCTGAGGGTCCACTGCGAGGACTGGGTGCTGGGCGACCGTGGCTACGGCGTGGCCGTCGGGGACGCCTTCTCCGAGGTTCTGGTCCTCCACGGAGTCGAGGGGTCGTGGCCTCTCGAGCTGGTGACGAACCGCACGGTGGGGGTGACGCCCCTACCGAGATGGGAGGGGCTGTCCTTTGGCCACGACGCCTACCGTCTGGAGATCGGCCCCGTCACGGCCTAATGCGAGACGCCTCTGACGATGACGGCAGGACCGGGAGAGATGACCGGGGTGCTCTCCGTGGACACCTATCTCGCGCCTATGGACTGGCCGGTCACCCCCGGGGTCGTCGTCCGGATGTGGACGGAGCATCGCTGGTATGTGCAGGACCCCGCCCAGGGCGGCACGTGGGTCTTCGAGTCGCCACACGCTCGGTACGAGGGTGTGACCCGCGTCGGGTTGAACCGGGACGAATGGCCTGTCCCCGGGGAGACCCGCCGAGAGGCCCGCACGGGCGTGCTCCTCGAGGTCGACGTCGAGCCCGCCGGGTAGCCCTCGCTACATTGCCCTGGTGGAACGCGACGAGCCCGTGCGCCTGGAGTTTCGTCAGGCAGGGCCCGGCGACGCCGCGGCCGCGCACGCGGCATACCGGCGGATCATCGACCACCTGGCCGCGACGGCGGACTTCCCCCACTGGCACACCGAGAACCGCCCGACCGAGACCGAGGTCCAGGACTGGGTCGACGCCGGCGAGCTGTACCTCGCGCTCGACCCGACGGACGGACGGGTCGCCGGGGTCGTAGCGCTGAACCACGACGCGCCTGACGCCTACCGGCGCGCGTCCTGGGCCCTCGAGGCACCTCCCGAGCGGGTGCTCGTGGTGCACGCCCTGGGGGTGTGCCCGGACTTCCTGCGCCGGGGCGTCGCGCGCTTCCTCGTCGACGCCACGCTGGACGTGGCGAGGGAGAAGGGGTGTCGCGCGGTCCGTCTGGACACCTACGTCGAGAACGCCGCGGCGCGTGGGCTCTACGCCCGCTGCGGGTTCGCCGACCTGGGCGTCCACACCCTGCACTACGAGGGCACCGACCTGGACCAGTTCCACCTCTTCGAGCGCGTGCTCTGACGCCGCCTCGCCGTCAGTCGCCGAACACCGACCAGCAGAGGTCGTTGCGGCGAGCCTGGTCCTCGACGACCAGGGCGGACAGGTGCCCGGGGACCTGGTCTCGCTGCCAGTCGCGCTCCGCGCGGCGCGCGTCCGGATCGTGCGGGTATGCCGCCACGACGGCCTTGATCGCGTAGGCGGCGGCGCCGAGGTCGTGCTCGGCGACGTGCCCCACGCAGGCGGCCTGACCGGCGGAGTAGGCGGCGAACCGGGCCGCTCCGCGCAGCGTCCGGGCGGCACCCATGGCATGTCCGCCCGCCGCCCTGGCCCGCATCATCCCCAGGTCCCCCGCCGCCCAGGCGCGGGCGGCGGCGATGGCGTCGCGCGGGCGGTGGTCGTCCGGGACCTGCTGCTCGAAGAGGTGCAGCACGTGGCTGGCGCAGTCCGCTGCCCACAGGGCGAGGAGGGCGTGGTCGGCGTCGCTGAGGAGCCCACCCCGCCGGACCGTGACGAGACGGGGGTCACGCACCTCGGGCAGGATCACCGACCCATCCTGGCACCGGTTACGCCTCGCGGTCCTCCTCTCCGGTCGCCTCGTCCAGTCGTGAGCGCAGCCGGTCCAGCCCGCCTCGGATCATGTCTCCGTAGCCGTCCGCCGGGAGCTCGTGCCGCTGCTGCAGTCCCTTCTCGAGCTCGGCCTCGGCCTCGCGTCGTCGTCCCTGGCGCAGGTAGCCGTCGCCGAGGTTCAGATGGAGGCTGGGCGCCATGTTTGCGGCTGAGGTGATCCCCACGGGCGCCAGGTCGGCGTCGGCGACCTGGGCATGCTCTGCCAGCGCCACCTCGTCCCAGCGCACCTCGTCCTCGAGGGAGGGCTGGAGGTCGGCCACGTAGTGCGCGATGACGCACCGGCGCGCATGGTCGCCCTCCCGAGTCTCCTCCCAGGCCCTCATGAGCGCAGCGAGGCCGGCCTCCCGGTCACCGCTCATCGCCAGTCCCACTGCTTCCACGGTCGCTTGCCACTCAGCCATGCGAGCCACCGTAGGGCCGGCCTCCGACAGCCGCCGTAGACTCCGGCAGGTGAGCAACCCTGGGCCCTACCCCACGATGGAGGACGTCATCGGCGGCACCCCGCTGGTGCGTCTGCAGCGCCTCCCGGGGCCGGAGAACGAGCGGCGCGGCAACGTGCTGCTCGGCAAGCTCGAGGGCAACAACCCGGCCGGCTCGGTCAAGGACCGCCCGGCGATGAGCATGATCCGGGGCGCCGAGAGGCGGAGCGAGATCTCCCCCGGCGACACCCTCCTGGAGGCCACGTCCGGCAACACCGGGATCGGCCTGGCGATGGCGGCGGCGATCAGCGGCTACCCGCTGGTCATCGTCATGCCCGAGGACGCCTCCACCGAGCGCATCCAGACCATGAAGGCGTATGGCGCCGAGCTGGTCCTCACCCCGGCGGGGGGCGGCATGGAGGAGGCCCGCGACGTCGTGACCCGGATGGAGATGGAGGGCAAGGGGCGGGTCCTGGACCAGTTCGGCAACCCGGACAACCCCCGGGCCCACGAGGACGGCACGGGTCCGGAGCTGTGGAGCCAGACCGACGGCCGGATCACCCACTTCGTGTCCGCGATGGGCACCACCGGCACGATCACCGGGGTCTCGCGGTTCCTCAAGTCGCGCAACCCCGACGTCCAGATCGTCGGGGCGCAGCCCGCGGAGGGCTCGAGGATCCCCGGGATCCGCGCCTGGCCGCCGGAGTACGTGCCACGGATCTTCGACCCGCCCGCGGTGGACCGCACCGTGGAGGTCGCCCAGCCGGACGCCGAGGAGATGGCCCGTCGGATGGCTCGCGAGGAGGGCATCTTCGGCGGCATCTCCGCGGGCGGCGCCTGCTGGAGCGCCCTGCAGGTGGCCGAGGAGGTCGAGGGGGCGACGATCGTCTTCGTCGTCTGCGACCGCGGCGACCGGTACCTCTCCAGCGGCGTGTTCCCCGCCTGAGAGGCTCGCCGGCCCGCTGTCGAGGCCCCCGGGCGGGAGGCCCAGGTCGGAGCGACCGGCATGCTCGGTCAGGGCTGACGCAGACCGAGCAGACGGGCCCCGATGGCGTCGTTGAGCCGTGTCGGCAGGGCCTGGTCGACGGTCATCATGGCCCGTGCCTGGGCCCCGGCGGCGTAGCGCGCACGAGGGCGGCGCGAGGTCAGCGCCCGCTCGATCACCCGGGCGACCACGTCGGGTGGCACCGTCCGGGCCTGCAGAGTGCCGACCAGCCTGAGCATGCCGCTGATGTGCTGGGCGTAGAGCTCGCGGTGACGGGGCGCCATACCCTGCTCCATGTCACGCAGCATCGACTGGATCTGCCGCCACGGGCCCGTGTCGGTGGGGCCGGGCTCCACGAGCGACACGTCGATCTGCCAGGGCCGGAGCTCGACCCGGAGCACGTCCGCCACGGCTTCCACCGCGAACTTCGACGCACAGTAGGCGCCCTCCATCGGCACCGGCGCCCGGCCGCCCGTGGAGGAGACGAAGACGATGCGGCCGCCGCACGCGCGGATCTGCGGGAGGACGGCCTGCGTGACGGCGACCTGGCCGAAGAGGTTGACCTCGAACTGACGGCGGAAGTCGGGGATGGAGACGGCCTCCACCGGGCCGAGCACACCGATGCCGGCGTTGTTGACGAGGGCGTCCAGCTGGTCGGGCAGGTGGTCCCCCAGGGCGGCGACGTGCGCCGCGTCGGTGATGTCGAGCAGGACCCGGGTGATGGTGCCGCTCCCGGGGCGAGAGGCCTCCGGGTCGGGGTCGCTGCGCACCCCGGCGAAGACGGTCCACCCGGCGCGGGCCAGCCGCAGCGCGGTGGCCTCGCCTATCCCGCGGCCCGCTCCGGTGACGAGGACTGCTGGCATGGTGAGCGTCTCTTCCCGGCAGGCACGCCCTGCCACCCTCACGACACTACTCTCGTAGTGGACGTCTGTCACTACACTTATAGTGGTTCGATGAGTTCCTCGCGCGACCGGGCCCTCGACGCCGCCATCGAGCTGCTGGGCACCAGGGGGCTGAAGGCGCTGACTCATCGCCGGATCGACGAGCGGGCGGACCTCCCGCCGGGATCCACGTCGAACTACTTCCGGACGCGAGATGCGCTGCTGCGCGGGGTGGCGGACGCGATCCTCGAGAAGGAGATGTCGGGTATGCGAGCGACGTTCGCCCCGCGCTCTGCCGAGGAGCTGCTCGACGCCCTGGTGGCGCTCCTGGACCGCACCACCGGGGACCAGCGGACGCTCACCAGCGCGCGGCTCGTCCTCTTCATGGAGGCGAGCCACAGCCCTGCCCTGCGCGAGAGCCTCGGTCGGGGTCGCGCGGCCTTCGAGGCGGCTCTGCAGAGCGCACTCGTCGAGCTGGGCGCCAGGGACACGGTCGCCTCGACCCGGGCCGTCATGGCGTGCATGGAGGGGCTCATCCTGCACCGCGTCGCCCGTCACGACGACAGCGACGTCCGGCCGGTCCTCGAGCTCGTCGTCCGCTCAGTCCTGACGTAGGTCGACGCAAGCCGTCGAGGCGTCAGGGCTAGGCCGTCGCGGTCAGGCGTCACCTGGTGGCGTGAGCGCCTCCACGAAGCGACCCAGGGAGGTCGGGTCGGACGCGGCATGGGCGGGCACGAGCTGGCCGATCGACAAACCGATGAACCCGGGTGCGCGCCACAGCGCGTCCAGGGCCTCGCCCAGCTGGACGAGGGTCGGTCCCGAGTTGCGGCCGTTGACGTTCTCGGCGAGCGGGGCGTCGAGGAAGTCCAGCACGTCCACGTCGACGTGGACCACGAACGGCCCGTAGGGCAGTGCGCCTCTCGCCCTGGTGGCGGCGGCGGTCGGGTCCGCGACCAGCTCCGCCTGGGTGGTGACGGGGATCCCGAGGCGGTCGACCTGGCCGCGCTCCCACTCGGTGGCCTCGGTGGCGGGCTCGACCCCGAGATAGCTCAGGTGCGACGGCTGCAGGAGCGGGTGCCGACTGGTGAGTCTGACCAGCGACTCGTCTGCGCCAGGTATGCCGAGCGCATGGGCCATCCCCATCCAGCTGAGCGACCCCTCGGTGGTCGACTCGGGTGTGTTGAGGTCGAGGTGACGGTCCAGGTAGACGAGGTGGGGCTCGATACCGGCGTCCGCCACAGCCGCGCACAGCCCGAGCGCCACCGTGCAGCTCCCACCGAGGACGAGCAGGCGGGTGTCGGTCGAGACGAGCGGTGCCGCCGTGTCGGCCAGCTCGCGCAGGGCCTCGACCTCCTCGTCGAGGTTCTGGACCCGGGGGCGCTCGCGGTCCGGCTTCCAGAGGTGCACAGGGAGGTCACCCAGGTCGTCGACCTGGTGCCCCGCGGCGTGCAGGGACGCCACCAGACCGGCCTCGCGCAGAGCGGCCGGCGCGTGCTCGACGCCGACGCAGTAGGCAGCGGCGCTGCTGGGGTAGCCCAGGACGTTGATGCTCACCATGACTCGAGGATGCCCGATCCACGTGCCGGTAGCGCGCCCTGGACGCACCGTCCTCGGCGGTGGTGGCCCGCACGGCCCCGGGAGGCGCATACTGAGGGGTGATGACATCGACCCGGTCCGGATCCCAGCGACGCCACCTCGCCTCCAGCCCCTTCAAGCCACGAGTCGAGCCGGACGTCGAGAACTTCGAGGTCGACGACAGGGTCTCGCACCAGGCCTTGGGCCTCGGACGTGTCGTGGGCACGGAGAGCTCGGCGGTCACCGTGAACTTCGGCACTCGCACGATGCGCATCCCGACCCCGTTCCACAAGCTCGAGAAGCTCTGAGGGACGGACTGACGCGTCTCCTGCGCCTGCGTGCGACGGGTCGGGCTCGGTGTTCGTCTCGTCGGCGGGTGGTCACGTCCCGGTGGCCGTCAGCGTGCCTCGAGGGCTGTGGTCGGTCGCCCCATCGTCCGGGTGTGCCAGAGGGCGGTCACCGTGCCGACCACCAGGATCGTGACCGCGGCCAGCCATCCGAACTCGCCCATGAGCTGGTCGCTCCCGGCGAATGCCGGGACGCGCTCGTCGCCCTCCGTGACCGAGAAGCTGGTGGCGACCAGTCCGTTCCACGCCCCGTGGGCGACCACGCTGGGCCACAGCGAGCGTGACCGGTCGGTGATGACGCCGATGAACAGCGTGATGCCGACGATGGCGGCGGTGAAAGCTGGGAGGTGACCCACGTCGCCGTACCAGCCCAGGATGATCAAGGGCACGTGGTAGGCCCACCAGATGACCACCACGATGGAGCTCGTGGCCCAGAAGCCGGATCGGCCGCGGAGCATCGGCCACAGGAGGCCGCGCCAGCCGATCTCCTCACCGACCGCGGACAACGAGGCGGAGAGGATCGCGACGGGTGCGGCGATCAGCGCGTGACGCAGCAGGTTCGGGTCCTCCACGTCCCACCCCACGACCGAGCCGAGCAGGTAGACGCCGAGGACGGCCAGCGCCGGGACCAGCCCCGCGAGAAGCCACAGGTTCGGGCGTCCCCACTGGATCCCGTCCGCCGGCGAACAGCCGGGCCAGGATCGCGCCCACCGTCGGCGCGAACATGAGCACCAGGAAGATCGCCTGGTTCGGCTGCTCACCCGAGGCGGGCCAGAAGATGACCAGGCCCGCGGCGTAGGTGACGATCAGGCCGCCGAAGTACCAGACGAGCTGGCGCGTGATCCCAGGCCGTCTGGTCCGCTCGACGCTCGTGCCCATGGGGTTCCTGAATCTCCGACGCTGCGTGATGTCCGACTGTTGCCGTCCGCTGCACACAGGGGTAGAGATGTCACGACCATCGACTCACACCGATCGGGCGCTGCTGGGTGTCATCAGTTCGAGTCGGTTGCCGAAGGGGTCGCGACAATGGAATCTCTCGAAGCCGACGAACGTGGTGCGCTCTGACCAGTCCACGTCGTAGCCTGCCTCCTCGATCTGCTTGCCGAGGTTGTCGAGAGCCGCGACATCGTGGACCAGCAGTCCGGGGTGTGCCTTTCTCGCGGGGATGAACGGGTCATCCACGCCGAGGTGGATCTCTACCGTGGACACCCCGTCCTCGACGTTGCGGAACCAGCATCCCCCGCGGGTCACGGTGCCGGAAACTCAGTTCGTGGTGGGTTCTGATCGAGGGGAAATGGCCCTCTCAGGCAGCCTCGACCGCTGCTGAGCGGGTGCCGTGGAAGCCGAAGGGGCGTGGGCGTCCTCCTGCGGTAGATCTGCGCGTCACGCACCGTTGGTCGCGGCCGGAAGCGCGGTGAGCAGGGCGGAGTACAGGTGCGCGCCGACGCGCTCGTACTCTCGCTGCGCCCCGGGATCCGCAGGTCCGCCGTCGTTCCACGACCCCATCCCGCCGAACACCCAACCCTGCACGACCGCGGCTGCCAGCTGGCGACGCTCGAGGTCGGCATCGGGCGGAAGCAGGTCCTGGTGGTAGGGGGCAGCCGGGGTCGGGTCGGTGAGGAGGCTCTCGGCCTTCGTGAACCACGACGCCCACCTGTGGAGTTCGTCGAACTGCTGGGCGACGCCCCGGATGTCGTGCAGCGCGACCTGCAGCGCCGTCCTGGCCTCTGTCACGCCGACCTGTGATGCGCTGAGGCCCTCCGCGGACGAGCCGTGCGCAGACACTGACCAGATCCGGGAGTCCGGGGCGGTGCGGTCGCCGACCTGCCAGCCAAACGCCCATACCGTCGGCGCTGACGTGCCCGTGGCGAGCAGGGCCCAGGTGCCCGAGTTGGAGAACCCCGAGGCGACATGCGGAGGCAGTGAACCCGCGGCCGGCAGGTCGGTGACCAGCCAGAGATCCGTGACTCCCCGGGACCGAAGGCCGGTGAGCCATTCCGCGGGACTCGTCGCCGTCGATGTGCGCCTCAGGAGGCCACGTGGGGGCAGATCGGCGGTGAACGAGCCCACGTACTTGAAAGTTGAGTTGCCGCGCGACAGCTCGGGTATGGATGCACTCGCCCCTCCCCGGAGCCAGCGGCCCCCGATCGCTGCGAGCGCCGCTACCAGGGCCAGCTGTCCGTTCACGGAGAGAGTGTAGGAAACGGTCAGTTCCGTCCGCTTGCCGACGCGACGGGTAGCAGCTCGCCGTGCGGACGCCAGCACGAGCGGGACGCTCGGCCAGCGACTGTTCGGAAACTCGTTGCACACCGATGGGCGCCATCCGAGCATCGGGTCGAGCACCGACTGTGCATCAGCCGCCAGTGGCAGTCATTCGCTCGGCGATGACCTGCCCACGCTCCAAGACCTTTCCCCCGTCGCGCCGGATGTGCTCGGTGAGGTAGACGATCTTTCCCATCCGATCCCCGAGCCACAAGTTGTCAAAGGCGACCGGCACCGTGAACGCTGCGACGAATCCCCCGTCGTACAACAGGGCAGCGGCGAACGCGAGGTTCCAGTCGGGGCTGTCACCCGATGGCTCGAAGCGCAGGTAGACCGGGCTCTTCGTCAGGTTGTTGGTGTCCAGGGGCATCCCGATGCGCGGATCATTGAATGTCGGGTCGACCACGTCGATCAGTTGCGGCGGTGTTGTCGTGGGCGGCAGCTCGCCGAGCGCATACTCCCGCCACGAGCCACGCTCATAGTCATCCTTCTCGGAGTCCAGCCGGAACTCGCGGCCGCCCACGCCGAGGTACACGCGGCCGTCCGTTCCCGCGCCGTCGATGTCGCTCGTGATGACCTGGCACAGGACGCCGGTGATGGCTGCCATGGTGAACCTCCCGGTGAGTCGTTACAGACGCGCTTGCGTCGTCTCTTCATGGGATAGGAACCTGACCGGGCGATCCAGATACACGCGGAGGCTCAGCCTTGCCAAGCGCACCGCTCGTGCTGCAGGACCCACCGTGGTGCCGACGGCCAGGACACAGCCGAGCTGGCATCTCGTGGCAGTATCGTGCGTATCCAGGCTTCACACAGTGGTGGCTTTGCGTGTCCGCTCTATTAGCGCCATATCGTTGAGGAATGGGACAGCAGCCCTTGGATCGGCAGCGCGGGAACGACTACTTCTTTCTGCCGCTCGTCGATGACGCGAAGGACAGCGTGACGCTTCTGCGCGTCGACTCGACGCCGGACGGTCGGGTGCGCATCCACCTGCATCGGGCTGTGAATCGTGCTGCATTTGGGATGCGGTTCGGTAGTGCCGCTGACCCGGTTTGGCAGCCTGAGGCGGAGCCGAACGTGACACTCGTTGCTCCTGCCTGTGGCAGGGCCGGGCTCACGGAACCTGAGGTCGTCCTGGCAGAGGTGGGTGGGTTCCTTGCTGGAGTCGTTGTGGGAGACGGGGGGATCAATGCGTGGGGGTTCGAGAGCTTGATGTCCAATGACGAGTTGGTCCTGCACCTGATGGCGTTGGCGAGGTTGCATGAGCGGCTCGAGCCGGCGCGACGCAGCGAGGTGGCAGAAGACCATCGGGTTGTGGCTCGCATGCAGGAGATCGCCGAGTCCACGAACTCACATGCTGGAGCGCTACGGGAGTGGCTGGCCCGGGCAGAGGAGGTGGCCGAGGACGTGGTCGCTGCGGCGAGAGCGCAAGTACATGAGCGGCGGGTCCAAGAGGTGCTCGAGGACCTGAATGGGCATGGGGTCGAAGACACGCGAGCGCGCACCAACCCAGACCTGCCACGCCTCACCACCGACTGATCCCGAGCCCGTCGGACGGGTGCACTGAGTGCGGCATGTCCGGATGCTGCTACTGAGGTAGCAATCATCATCTTACCCGGGTAGTATCGATGTATGAAGGTGAGCGTGAGTCTGAGCGAGGAAGACCTCGCGGCCCTCGACCGATACGTCGAAGAAGCTGGCCTCGAGTCGAGGTCCGCTGCCGTCCAGCAGGCCATCCGCCGCCTACAAGACCCGCAGCTGGAGGCGGCCTATGCCGCCGCCTGGGAGGAGTGGGCCGTCGTTGGGGACGAGGACGCCTGGGCATCAGCGTCCTCGGACGGGCTAACCGATGCTGCGCGGTGAGATCCTTCTCGTCGATCTGGATCCAGTTCGCGGTAGCGAGGCCAACAAGCGGCGTCCCGCGGTGCTTGTCAGCAATGACCGGGCGAACACCATGGCTCAACGACTCGGTCGTGGAGTCGTCACCGTCCTGCCCGTGACCAGCAACGTGGAGCGGGTCTTCCCGTTCCAGGTGTTGCTGCCAGCTGACGAGACAGGACTGCGGGTGGACTCCAAGGCCCAGGCGGAGCAGGTGCGCTCGGTCGCAGTCGAAAGGGTCGGGCCTGCAGTAGGCCGGGTGCCGCCCCGCCTCATGGCTGCGGTCGACGAAGCGTTGCGAATCCATCTCCAACTATGACCGCCCGAGGCGCGGCAGAAGAGTGCACCACCCGGTGACAACACGCTCGCCGCCGGTCGCGCCTGGACCCAGGATGAGGTAGAGGAGCAGCTAGATTCTGGCCTCATGTCCTACACCGTCGCGCGGCGCAAGCCCACCGTCGAGGAGCACCGTCGATTGTCTGAGTCCGTCGGCTGGGCCGACGCCTTCTGGTGGGAGGCGATGCCCGCGTCCTTGGCCGGCTCTACCTGCGGTGTGGTGGTCCATCAGGACGGCGGTGAGCTCGTGGGGATGGGGCGGGTGGTGGGAGACGGTGCCTTCTACTTCTACATCCAGGACGTGGTGGTGCATCCGGACTATCAAGGCTGCGGGGTAGGACGGACCATCGTGGACGAGCTCGTGGACCAGATCAGGCAGCAGGCGCCGGGCCACTGTTTTGTCGGCCTCTTTGCCACACCGGCCGCAGAGACGCTCTATCGGAAGCTGGGGTGGGGAGAGCAGGAGATGCTCGGTATGTGGAAGGTCGTCAGGGACTGACGTGTGGGCGAATGCGCGTCGACCGTCGGGATGACGGTCAGTCAAAGCACCAGCCGTCCTCGGCGCGGCAATGTCGGACGGGCCGGAGGCTAGCGTCCTCCTGGCGGCATGGTCGGACGCTACGCGTTCACAGCGGCAAAGATGCTCCTATTGGTGTCAAGCGGCGTTGAGCCATTCGCGGTAGGCCTGGGCGAGCTGGTCGTCGCGTCGTTTGCCGCGTTCGATCTGGGAGATGGCGGTGGGCCAGACGTGCAGGTCGGTGGCGGCGGCGGCGGCCAGGGTGAGGTTCTTGGCGTGCCGGGCGGGGCGTAGGTCGCTGTAGTCGGGGACGGTGCTCCGGCCGATCAGGGCCTGGTAGATCTCGCGGGCGACGGCGCGCTTGAGGGAGCGGTAGACGTCCTTCTTCGTCCAGTTCCGGGCCAGGTGGGTGTCGCGGTAGGCCCGGGTGCGGGCGTCGTTGGACATGCGGTTGTTCACGATCAGGTGCAGGGCGCTGTTGGTGGCGCGGTCTCCGCCGCGGGAGAGGCGGTGGCGGTCGGTGCGTCCGGAGCTGACCGGGACGGGCGCGGTCCCGCAGAGGGCGGCGAAGGAGGGCCCGGAGCGCAGCCGCTCGGGGTTGTTTCCGGCGGTCAGCAGCAGCTGGGCGCCGATCACGGGGCCGACGCCCTTGATCGCGAGCAGTGCCGGGTTCGCCGCGGCCGCGCGGGCGCCGATCCGTGCGGTGAGGTCGGCGATCTCGGTGGTCAGGTGACGGTGGCGGCGGGCCAGGGTGCGCAGGGAGTAGAGGACGTCGGCGTGGTCGGTGTCGGCCACCTGCGCCGGCCGGCAGCCGGCGAGGGTGGCCAGCAGCCGGGCCGGTGGCAGGTCCCGGTGGGTGTCGCGGATCCTGGCGGGGGCGTTGATGAGCAGGGCGCCGATCTGCCGCCACGCGGCCTGCTGCGCCTTCAGCGCGGAGCGGCGGGCCACCATCAACGCGCGCAGCGACTCGATCGAGCCGTCCTTCGGAGGGGTGGTCGCCTCGCCGGAGAGGACCGAGCGGGCGGCCCGGTAGGCGTCGAGGCGGTCGCTCTTGCCGGCCCGTCGGCGCTCGGCCGGGCGGGTGCGGTTGACCTCCACGACCAGGATGCCGGCACCGGCCAGGGCGGTGGTCACACCGCGGCCGTAGCTGCTGGTGCCCTCCACCCCGACCACGGCCACCGGTCCGTGGCCGGTCAGCCAGGCCACCGCGGCCCGGTACCCGGTGCCGGTGGTGGCGAACTCGTGGTCGGCGACGTCGCGGCCCAGGCCGTCGATGAGCGCGACGTGGATGGTGTCGGTGTGCGAGTCGATGCCACCGACCAGTCCTGCGTGCGGGGTGGGGTTTGTCATGATGGGTGCTGCCCTTCGATCCGATGGGTAGGCACCGTCCGGACCGGGACAGACAGGACATACACCAGGCCCTGCATCGGCCAGGCTCGTATTAGGTCATGACCCGCCCGGGCGGTGCCCAGGTGAGGCGCTCCGGCGGCCGGACCGATCTTTGCAAGGGCAACCCAGCAGGGCGCCAGTCAGACGACGAGTCACGACCACCGGAGCACTTGCCATCATGTATGTCGGACGAGCCTAGTTCCACGCGGCAGAGGGTGCTCCGCGGAGCACCTCTAGCGCTCGCCATACGAGCGAGCGGCGGCAGTCCAGAGAGTCCGGTTGCTCTCGCTCAGCTGCGTTCAGTCAGATTCGGCGAAGGCCTGGTCGACCGCGGTTGCGAGGGCGATGAGAGTGGGGAACTGGAGGTCGGGTCGAATGTTGGCTCGGGGATCGGGGGTGGCTCCCCATCCGGGCTTGTCGTGCCGTCGATTGATCCACACTCCGGGAAGTCCGGCCCTCTGAGCGGGTGCATGATCGTGGAATAGTGACTGGGCGACATGCAGAAGTCGTCCTGAGTGGCCCATCTCCTTGGCCCGCGCGATGAGAGCGTCGAAGTTGGCGGGGTTGGGTTTGTAGGAACCGATGTCCTCCGCGGTGAGGATGGCGTCGAAATCGACGCCGAGGCGGCGGTTGCTGGCGGCGAACCCGTTTCGGTGCACATTGGACAAGATGATTTGCTGGTAGTGCTTTTTGATCCGGTGGAGCGCTTCTTCGGAGTCGTCGAACGCCGGCCATTCGGGGACCGAGGCGCCCAGAGCCGCGGCCTCTTGGCTGCTGACCGGGTAGCCAAGCTTTGCACCGGTGCGTCGGAAGGCTTCGCCCAGCACGTCGGGGTACAGCATCCCCGGAGTTTCCCGGACGACGGCCGCCTCGTTGTCCGCGTAGGCGACGAGGGCCTCCTCGTCGGTGAGGCGATGCCGGTTTCCCAGTCGATGAGGGTCCCGTAGCAGTCGAAGCTCAGCGCGGTGAAGTCGGTGAGGTGCAGAGGCATGCCTTCTCCAGTTCTGGGTGTGTGTTGACGGCTGGCTGGGTCGGCAGGCCGCGGGCTTCGGTGGTGGGGCCACGCTTGCCCGTGGCCGTTCCCAGTCCTTGCAGCAGGAGGCCTCCGAGCAGCAGCCCGACGCCGGCGGCGCTGATGAGGGGCAACCGTTCGTGGAGGACGACGATCCCGAGGGTGGTGGCGACTACCGGTTCGGCGAGCATGAGGGTCGCCGTTGGTCCCGCTGGCAGGACCGCGAGTCCGCGTATGAAGAACAGGTAGGCCAGTGTGGTGGTGACCAGCCCTAGGTGGAAGGCGATGCCCACGCCTCGCGGTTCGGTCAGCCACGCGAGTGGCTGGGTCAGCAGCAGCGGGACAAGGAGCAGCCCGCCAAGGCCGAAGGCGGCCGCGATCACCGTGGAAGGTTCATGCCCGTCGGTTAGTTGTCGCTTCGCGAGCACGGTGTAGCCGGCGTAGGCCAGCCCGGCCAGGAGCGCGAGTGCGACCCCCAGAACGTCGACCCGTTGCGCGTCACCGCCGCCAGCCACCAGCAGGGTCAAGCCGAGCAGGCACAGGCCAGTGGCGATGAGCCAGGACCGCCCGGGACGTTCGCCCAGCACGAACCGGGCGAGCAGCCCGGCCAGCACCGGCCCACTACCAATCGCAGTCAGGGTGCCCACGGCAACTCCCGTCTGGTGGACCGCGGCGAAGAAGAACACTTGAAAGAGCGCGGTGCACACTCCGGCGGTCGCGCCGGCCGGGGTCCGCCAGAGCCGGATCGCCTCAGCCCGCCGGCCACCGACCAGTGGCAGGATCGCCAGCAGCCCCAGCCCGCCGAGGACCAGCCTGGCCGCGCCCACTCCCAACGGGGTGCTCTGGTCCGGGCCCAGTGCCTGCGCGGTGCCGGTGGTCCCGAACAGTGCCGCGGCGACCAGGACCGCGACCACCGCCAGCGGCGCGCTCATCGAGCCTGGACCATCTGCGCGGCAATCTCCCGCGCTCGCCGCAGGCGGGCGGCACCGCCTTCCAGCCCGGCTCGGGCCATCGCACCCTCAAGCAAGAACCCCAAGTGCTCGGCCAGCTCCCGGGCCCGGTCCGGCTCCTGCACCGCGGACAGGTGATCGCGCAGGATCTGCTCGACCTGCTCCTTGTGCTCTCGCACCGCCGAACGTCCCGGATCACCGACGGGTAGCTCGGCGGCGGCGTTGAGCAACCCGCAGCCTCGGAATCCGTGGTCGTACGCCGAGCAGGCGTGATCGATGTAGGCGTCGAACACAGCGAGGACCGCCTCGACCGGAGTGGCCGCCTGCGCCAACCTGGCCTCGTACAGTGTCAACCATTCCTCGTGCCGGCGCTCGATGTAGGCCTCCACCAGCGCAGCCTTGGAACTGAAGTTGTTGTAAAGACTCATCTTCGCCACCCCGGCCGCAGACGTGATCGTGTCGATCCCCGTCGCATTGACCCCATCGGCGTAGAACCGCACCGCAGCAGCCTCCAGCAGCCGCTCGCGCGCTGAACCGTGCTTCGTGCGCTGCATCATGAAACCAATCCCCTCGCTAGGTAGGTCAGTCTACCTACAGGAGAGGTTGCTGCGCAACGGCGAGTTGGCAGCTCAGTCACACGGCGATTCTTCATCCGGCACACGGGGAGATACCCCCGTTCACGCGCCGCGACGCAAGAGTCCTCGCCACTGCGGACGTCCGACTCTCGGCGTGTCCGACCATGATGAAGTCGCCGCCAACCATCCGACTCTCGGCAGATCCGGTATGTCACGCCCACCGGACTCGCCGACCGAGCGCGACGACCTCCGAACCGCGTGAGGCCACGGGAATACCCCTGTTCATTCGTTCATGAGGAAGTGCTGGAGAGACAGGGTGCCGTCCGGGGATGCGCAGATGCGCCGAGACAGCTGTCAGCCGAGCACGTCCTCCACGGCGACCGAATCCATACCGAACGCCTCTCCCACAGCGCCGTACGTGAGCTTCCCCGCGTGCGTGTTGAGCCCCTTCGCCAGGGCCCCGTTGTCGCGCAGGGCTCGCTCCCAGCCCTTGTCGGCGAGCTGCACGGCATACGGCAGGGTCGCGTTGGTGAGCGCCCAGGTGGAGGTGTGGGGGACGGCGCCGGGCATGTTGGCGACGCAGTAGTAGAGCGAGTTGTGCACCGGGAAGGTCGGCTCGGCGTGCGTGGTCGGGCGCGAGCCCTCGAAGCAGCCGCCCTGGTCGATGGCGACGTCGACGAGCACCGAGCCCGGCTTCATCGTCGCGACCATGTCGTCGGTGACGAGCTTGGGGGCCTTGGCGCCGGGGATGAGGACCGTGCCGATCACCATGTCGGCGTCCGCCACCAGCTCGGTGATCGTCAGGTTGTTGGACGCCAGCTGCTTCACCTGGTTGTCGAAGCGCCAGAAGAGCGTGCGCAGCTTGTCGAGGTCGGTGTCGAGGATGGTGACGTCGGCGCCCATGCCGAGCGCGATGTTGGCGGCGTTCTGCCCCGCGACGCCGCCGCCGAGGACGAGCACCTTGGCGTTGGCGACGCCCCCGATGCCGCCCATGAGCACGCCGCGGCCGCCCTGCGCCTTCATCATCGTGTGCGCCCCGACCTGCGGCGCGAGGCACCCGGCGACCTCGGACATGGGGTAGAGCAGCGGCAGCATCCCGCTGTCCAGCTGCACCGTCTCGTAGGCCACGGCCGTCGTGCCCGCCTCGACCAGCCGGCGGGTCAGCGGCTCGTCCGCCGCCAGGTGCAGGTAGGTGAAGAGCAGCAGGTCGTCACGCAGGTAGGCGTACTCGCTCTCGATCGGCTCCTTCACCTTGAGCACCATCTCGCCGGCCGCCCACGTCGCGTCCGGTCCGTCGACGATGGTGGCGCCCTGCGCGACGTACTCCTCGTCGCTGATCGAGGACCCGAGCCCGGCCCCCTGCTGCACGAAGACCTCGTGCCCGCGGCGCACCAGCTCGTGCACCCCCACCGGGGTGATGGCCACCCGGAACTCGTTGTTCTTGACCTCGGTCGGCACGGCGATCTTCATGGGGCCACTATGCCGTCCCCGCAGGGCCCCCGCATCCTTCCCACGCGCGCGGTCGCCACTGTCGGTGCGCCGATCTAGGGTCGAGGTATGACCTCGGCACCGGTGACGACATGACCGCCCTGCTCTGGCTGCGCCGCGACCTGCGCCGTGGCGACCACCCCGCCCTGCTCGCCGCCCGGGACGCCGCGGACGACGGCAAGGTCTGCGTGCTCTTCGTCGTCGACCCGGGCCTGTGGGAGCGCGGCGGCCCGGTGCGCCGCGCCTGGCTCGCCGCGAGCCTCCAGGCCGCCCAGGAGGACTTCGACGGCCGCCTCGTCATCCGCCACGGCGACCCCGCCAAGGTCGTGCCCGCCGTCGCCCACGAGGTCGGGGCCGGCTCGGTGCACGTCACCCGCGAGGTCACGCCCGCCGGTCAGCGCCGCGACGCGAAGGTGCAGGACGCGCTCGCCGACAAGGACGTCGAGTGGGTCGAGACCGGCACCCCGTATGCCGTCGGCCCCGGCCTGGTGCGCAACGGCTCGGGGGAGCCCTACAAGGTCTACACCCCCTTCCACCGGGCCTGGCACGAGCACGGGTGGCCCGAGCCCGCGGCATACCCCCGCTCCCTGGACCTCGTCGACGTCGACAGCCACCAGAAGGCACTCGACATGCTGGACAAGGCGCTGCGCGAGGACGACCTGCCGCAGATGCCCGAGGCGGGGGAGAAGGCCGCGCTGGCCCGGTGGCGCGACTTCCGCGACGAGGCGCTCGACGACTACGACGGCGACCGCGACAAGCCGGCCGTCGACGGCACGAGCCGGCTGTCGGCCTACCTCAAGATCGGCGCGATCCACCCGCGGACGATCCTGGCCGACCTCGCCGACAAGCGCTCGCAGGGCGCGCAGACCTTCGAGCAGGAGATCGCCTGGCGCGAGTTCTACGGCGACGTCCTGGCCGAGAACCCTCGCAGCGCCTGGGAGGACCTGCGCGACGCGCTGCCCGGCATGCGCTACGACGAGCCGCAGGACGCGATCCAGGCCTGGAAGGACGGGCGCACCGGCTACCCCATCGTCGACGCGGGGATGCGGCAGCTGCGCGAGGTCGGGTGGATGCACAACCGGGTGCGGATGATCACGGCGAGCTTCCTCACCAAGGACCTGCACGTCTGGTGGCCGACCGGGGCGCGCTGGTTCCTCGACCGGCTCGTCGACGGCGACATCGCGAGCAACAACCACGGCTGGCAGTGGGTCGCCGGCACCGGCACCGACGCCTCGCCCTACTTCCGCGTCTTCAACCCGGTCACCCAGGGTGAGAAGTTCGACCCGACGGGTGACTACGTGCGGCGCTGGGTGCCCGAGCTGCGCCACCTCTCCGGCAAGTCCGCGCACCAGCCGTGGAAGGCCGACGACGGCTACGAGCACGACTACCCCCAGCCCATCATCGACCACGCCGAGGAGCGCAAGGAGGCGCTGAGCAGGTATGAGGCCGCACGCCGCTGAGCGCCACCGCGCCGGTCGGCGGGGTGGCGCTCAGGAGGGTCGACCGCGGGTGGGACAGGCTGGCTCGCGGGTCCGGGGGAGGCGTCAGTAAACGGTGTAACCGCCGTCGACGACGAGGACCGAGCCGGTGACGAAGCTGGAGGCGTCCGAGGCGAGGAAGACCATCGCGCCGCCGAGCTCGTCGGGCGTCGCGTACCGCTGCATGGCCGAGTCCTCGATCCACATCCGGCGGAACTGCGGCTCGTCGACCGGGGACATGTCGGTCTTGATGTAGCCGGGCGCCAGGGCGTTGACCCGGACCCCCTTGGGAGCCCACTCCGCCGCCAGCGACCGCGTGAGCTGGTGCACGGCAGCCTTGGAGGCGTTGTAGGCCGGCTGGAACTGCGGACGGTTGACGATCATCGCGGAGATCGAGCCGACGTTGACGATGGTGCCGGAGCCGCGCTCGACCATCTGCGCGCCGACCGCCTGCGACATCCGCCACAGTGCCGTCACGTTGGTGTCGATCACGTGCGTCCACTCCTCGTCGGTCACCTCGAGGGCGGGCCGGTGGATGCAGGCGCCGGCGTTGTTGACGAGCACGTCGATCTGGCCGGCCTTCGAGGTCGCCTCGTCCACGACCGAGCTCACGCCCTGGGCCGTGGTGAGGTCGCCGAGCACGACCGTGGCGGTGCGACCGAGGCCGCGGATGTCTCCGGCGACCTCCTCCGCCAGCTCGGCGTCGCGACCGTGCACGACGATGTCGGCCCCGGCCTCGGCGAGGGCGGTGGCGAAGGCACGGCCGAGGCCGCGGGTGGCGCCGGTCACGAGGGCGGTGCGCCCGGCGAGGGAGAACTGGTCGATGACGGTCATGGGACCTTCCGGGTGGGGGTGGGAGGGGGTGGAGCCGGGGGCGGGGCGGGATTGCGCCCCGCCCCCTGGGTCGGACGGCGGAGCTCAGCCGTCGATGAGGCCGGCCTCGGTGTAGAGGTCGATGTACTCCTGCACGTTGTCCTGCGTGATGACCGGGTTGCCGATGTCGACGTTGACCTCGTCCTCGGCGCCGGTGAGCAGGTCGTGCACGGTGCTCATGTTGAGCTCGGCGAGCTCCGAGGCGTCCTGCAGGGTGGTGGCGGTCATGAGGC
This sequence comes from Serinicoccus chungangensis, assembly GCF_006337125.1. Lineage (GTDB taxonomy): Bacteria > Actinomycetota > Actinomycetes > Actinomycetales > Dermatophilaceae > Ornithinicoccus > Ornithinicoccus chungangensis. The sequence goes on along the minus strand of NZ_CP040887.1, from coordinate 3,277,205 downwards.
CGTCCTGGATGAGCAGCGTCGCCTCGGGGGTCCCGTCCACGCCGTAGGCGAGGATGTCGTCGTAGGCGGCGTCACCGCGCACGGCCTCCAGGGCACCGGCGGCCATGTTGTCGTTCATCGAGATGATCGCGTCGATCTCGCCGTTGGCGAGCACCCAGTCCTCCATGAGGGTGAGGGCCTCGTCCTTGTTCCAGTTGGCGATGTCCTCCGCGACGATCTCCACGTCCGGGCGCTCGGCGAAGAAGACCTCTTCCCAGGCGTTGCGGCGCTCGGTGGAGTGGAAGTTGCCACCGGGGCCGTTGAGGACGACGACACGCGCGTCCTCGGGGATCTCCTCGACGGCGAGCTCCGCGACGCCGGCACCCTGGTCGAAGGGGCTGGCGTCGACCGAGCTGGCGCCCTCGATGTCGTCCACGCGGGGGTTGGTCGTGATCGTCACGATGTCGGCGTCGACCGACTGCTGGATGTAGGGCCGCTGCGCCTCGCCGTTGTTGGCCTGCACGATGATCGCGTCGTACTGGTTGGCGATGGCGTTCTCGATCTGGGTGTTCTCGATCTCGTCGTTCGCCTGGCCGTCGAAGACGTCGAGCGTGATGTCGTCGTACTTCTCGGCCTCGGACTGCATCTCGTTGGCCAGCCAGGCGGCGAACGAGTCGACCTGGGCGCGAGCGATGTAGGCGACGCGGTAGCTCTCGCCGTCGCCCTCCGCGCTGCTGCCGTCGTCACCACCGCCAGAGCAGGCGGTGACGGCGAGGGCGGCGGTGGCGACACCGATGGCCAGGTACTTGCGGGAAAGGTTCCTCACGTTCTTCTTCTCCTTTGATGAAGGTGTGGTGCAGGGTTCACGGGACGGGGTGGGATGGCGGTCGTGCTGTCGGGAGCTACGGCGACACCCCCTGGCCCTGGCGACCGGCGGCACCGCCGGCCCCGGCGGGTACCGGTGCCTCCCCCGACGCCGGGGGCTGACCGTCGTCCTCGCCGTTGTTCTTGAGGATCACGGTCTTGCGCTTGCCGCGCTTGGACCAGACGTCGTAGGCGACGGCGACGGCGATGATGACGCCCATGACGATCTGCTGGACGTAGGAGCCGACGCCGGTGAGGTTCATGATGTTGCCCAGCACGCCCACGATGAGGGCCCCGGCCAGCGTGCCGGCCGTCGTCCCAATGCCGCCGGAGAAGCTGGTGCCACCGATGATCGGGGCGGTGATGGCCTGCAGCTCGTAGCCGACACCGGCGTTGGGCAGGCCGGCGTTGACCCGGGCCATGAAGATGACCCCGGCGAACCCGACGAGGACGCCGTTGACGATGAAGGCCTGGTACTTGACCCGCTCCACCGCGATGCCCGCGGCGCGGGCCGCCTCCTCGTTGCCGCCCACCGCATACAGCGACCGGCCGTAGCGGGTCTGGCTCATGAGGTACCAGACGATGACGGTGATGACGACGAGGAAGAGCGTGGGCAGCGGGATCGGGCCGAGCGAGCCCTGACCGAGGACGACGAAGTCGCCGAGCTGCAGGACGTTCTGGCCCTGGGTGAGCTCGAGGACCGCGCCGCGCGCGATCATCATCATCCCGAGGGTGACGATGAAGGCCGGGGTGCGCAGCGTCGCGACGAGGAACGCGTTGACGAGGTTGCAGGCGACACCCACGACGACACCGGCGAGGATCGCCAGCGCCATGCTGCTCGTGTCCTTGTAGACGATGACCGACACCACGCCGGCGAAGGCCATGACGGCGCCCGCGGAGAGGTCGATCATGCCGGCGATGATGAGCGTCATCGCGCCGTAGGCCAGGATCGTGATGACGGCCACCTGGCGGAGCACGTTCGTGACGTTGTTCGCCGTCATGAAGTTCTCGCTGAGGAAGCTCGCCACGACGACCACCGCCCCCAGGATCAGGAAGATCGAGTAGCGGCCCGTGTCGAGGGCCTTGAGTCGTGCCAGCATGGTCATACCACCTCGGAGTCGTTCATGGCGTGGGTGAGGATCGTTTCCTGGGAGTACTCGTCGGGGGTGAGCTCGGCCGTGAGCCGGCCGGCCGCCATCACGTAGATGCGGTCGCACATCCCGATGAGCTCGGGGAGCTCGGAGGAGATCATGAGGATCCCGCGGCCCTGGCGGGCGAGCTGGGTCATGATCTTGTAGATCTCGAACTTGGCCCCGACGTCGATCCCGCGGGTCGGCTCGTCGAGGAGCAGCACCTTGGGGTCGGCGATGAGCCAGCGGGCGAGCAGGACCTTCTGCTGGTTGCCACCGCTGAGGGAGGAGATACGGGTCTCGCTGCTGGGCGCCTTGACCGAGAGCCGGTCGAAGTACTCCTTCGCCAGCGTCTCCTCCTGCCGTCGGCGGGTGAAGCCGCCCCGGATGACCTTGCGCAGGCTGGCCAGGGTGGCGTTCTGCTTGATGCTCATCTGCGGGATGATCCCGACGAGCCGGCGGTCCTCGGAGAGCATGACGACGCCCTGGTCGATGGCGGCCTTGGGGCTGCGCAGGCGCACCGGTCGGCCGTCGACCTCGATCTCTCCGGCGTCCAGCGTCTCCAGCCCGAAGATGGCGCGCACCACCTCGCTGCGCCCGGCCCCGATGAGCCCGGCCAGGCCGACGATCTCCCCCTTGCGGACCGACAGGCTGATGTTCTCGAAGAGCTGGCTGTTGGACAGCCCGCGCGCCTCGAGCACCGTCTCGCCGATGTCGACCTGCTCCTTGGGGTAGGCCTGGTGGTCCAGGTCACGCCCGACCATCTGCGCGATCACCGTCTCGGGCCCGATCTCGGATGCCGCCTGGCTGCTGACGACGGTGCCGTCGCGCAGCACGGTGACGTCGTCGGCCAGCTCGAAGACCTCGTCCATCTTGTGCGAGATGTAGATGATGGCCTTGCCCTCGGAGCGCAGCCGACGGATCTTGGTGAACAGGGAGGCCACCTCGCGGTGGGCGATCGCCGAGGTCGGCTCGTCCATGATGAGCACGTCGGCGTCGTGGTAGACGGCCCGCAGGATCTCCAGCGTCTGGATCTCCGAGACCGTCAGGCTGCCCAGCTTGCGGTTGACCGAGTAGTCCAGGCCCTCCTCGGCCAGCAGCCGCCGGGCCTCGCGCCGCATGTGAGCCCAGTCGACCTTGCCGAACCGCGTGGGCAGGCGCCCGATGAAGAAGCTCTCGGCGATGGTCATGTCCGGCACGTAGTTGAGCTCCTGGGAGATCATGGCGATCCCCTTGGCGCGCGCCTCGATGGGGTTGCGCACCCGCACCGGCTCGTCGTCGATGCGCATCTCCCCGGTGTCGGGGGAGTAGATGCCGTTGATGATCTTCATGAGCGTCGACTTCCCTGCGCCGTTCTCGCCGCAGAGGGCGTGCACGGTGCCGGGGCGCACCGTGAAGGTGACGTCCTGCAGGGCCATGACCCCGGGGAAGGACTTGCTCACCCCCGTCACGGTGAGGCGCGGGGTCGCCGTCGCGGTGGTGGCGGTGCTCACCGGTCGCCCCGGGCTGCTGCGACCGGGTCCTCCACGCGTCCGACACCGGGCAGGACGATGCGCTTGAGGCTGTCCTGCGCGCCGTCGCCGGAGAGCGCCTCCTCCACCTGCTCCAGGCCGAAGACGTGGGTGACGAGGGAGTCGACCTCGACCTGGCCACTGCTGACCAGCTCGCGGGCGATGGGCCAGGTGCCGGTGTAGCGGAAGATGCCGGTGACGTTGAGCTCACGCATCGCGACGTCGGGCACCGAGAGCGGGATCTCGTCGGCGCTGCCGACGAGGACGACGGTGCCTCCGGGGCGGGTCGCCCGGATGCCCGAGCTGATGGCGGGGATGGCTCCGGTGGCGTCGATGAAGACGTGCGCGTCCAGGCCCTCGAGCGACTCCTGCCCCGGGTCGACCACCCGGGTCACGCCGTAGCGCGAGGCCAGCTCGCGGCGGGCGGGGTTGATGTCGGTGAGGACGACCTCGGCGGCGCCGTAGGCCCGGGCCACCTGGGCGGTGATGATGCCGATGGGGCCACCGCCCGCGATGAGCACGCGGTCACCGACCTGGATGCCGCCCTTCTGCGCGGCCGCGATGCCGACCGACAGCGGCTCGAGCAGGGCGCCGGCGTGGTCGCTGATCGAGTCCGGCAGGGCGAAGGCGAAGTCGGCCTGGATGACGACGTACTCGCAGAAGGCGCCGTCGACGGGCGGGGTGGCGTAGAACTCCATCTCGGGGCAGAGGTTGTAGTCACCGGCCTTGCAGAAGTCGCAGACCCGGCAGGGGCGCTGCGGCTCCACGGCGACCCGCTCGCCGACCCGGTCCGCGTCGACGTCGCTGCCGACCGCCACGATCGTGCCGCTCAGCTCGTGGCCGAGGATCAGCGGCTCCTCGACGACGTACTCGCCGATGCGACCGTGCTCGTAGTAGTGGACGTCCGAGCCGCAGACGCCGACGCTCGCGACCTTGATGAGCACCTCGTCCGGCGCGGGCCGGGGGACCGGACGCTGCTCCAGGACGATGGACCCGACGCCCTTCAGCACGCTGGCGGTCATCTCGGCGGGGATGGTGGGGGTGTCGCTCATGTCGTCTCCTCGGTCTCAGGTGGTGGCAGGGGGTGGTCAGAAGGTGGTGCCGTCGGCCTGCAGGGAGGCCAGGCGCTCGTAGCGCTCGACCAGGCCGGCGGCCCGGTCGTCACGGGGGTGGTCGGTGGTCACGGTGGCGGGCTCCCACCGACGCGTCATGTCGGCCACGGTCTCGCCGTGGACGAGGGCGGCGGCCTGCACCGCGGCGCCGCGGGCGGTCGCCTCGGGCGCGTCCACGGTGACGGTGTCGCTGCCCGAGAGGTCGGCGACGACCTGCCGGTAGGCGGCCGACCGGGAGCCGCCGCCGAGGACGATCGAGCGCCCGCCTCCCGGCACCCCGAAGTCGGCGATGCGCCGGGCCCCGCGCCACAGGCCCAGGACGACGCCCTCGACGGCGGCCAGCGCGAGCTGCTCACGGGTGAGGTCGCCCGTCAGCCCGGCCAGCATCCCGCGCGCGTGGGGGAGGCGGGGCGACCGTTCGCCGTCGAGGTATGCCGCGAGCACCGGCCGGTCGGGCGTCACGGGTGCCGCGAGAGCCAGCTCGCCGAGCGTGCCGTGGTCGACGGCGAGCAGGGCGGCGACGGTGTCGGTCACCTTGGTCGCGTTGAGGGTGCAGACGAGGGGCAGCCAGTGGCCGGTGACGTCCGCGACGCCGTCGATCTCGCCCGAGACGTCGTGCACCGGCCCCTCGGAGTGCGCGATGACGACGCCGGAGGTGCCCAGGCTGTAGGCCCGGTCACCGGGGCGCAGCCCGATGCCCTGGGCGGCGAGGTGCTGGTCGCCGCCGCCCGGGCCGACGAGGGCCCCGGCGGGGATGCCGAGGGCCGCGGCGGCCTCGTCGGTGACGCGGCCGGCGGCCTCCTCGGGCTGGAGCACGTGCGGCAGGGCGGGGGCCCAGTCGCGCCCGCCCACGAACTCCTCGAGGAGGTCCGGGCGCCACCGGCCGGTGTCCGAGGAGTAGTAGCCGGTGCCCGAGGCGTCGGAGCGGTCGGTGACGTGCTCACCCGTGAGGCGGAAGGTCAGCCAGTCGTGCGGCACGTGCAGCCGGTGCGCCCGGGCGAGCGAGGCGGGCTCGTGCTCGGCCAGCCACGCCAGCTTGGTGATGGTGATGGCGGCGGAGGGCAGCAGGCCGACCTGGTTGGCCCACCACGCCGCGCCGCGCGCATCGAGCATGGAGCGCGCCTGCGCGCCCGAGGTGGTGTCGTTCCAGAGCTTCGCGGGTCGGACCACCTCGCCGCCGGCATCGGTGACGACCAGCCCGTGGCACTGCGCGCCGACGCTGACGGCGACCACCTCGGCGGGCCGGTCGAGCGCGGCGAGCGCCTGGTGCGTGGCCGCGACCAGCGCCTCCCACCACGAGTCCGGGTGCTGCTCGCTCACCGGGGGGCTCGTGCGGGGGTGCGCCGCTCGCCCCTGCGCCCGCAGCGCGCCGGTGGTGACGTCGCGCAGCTCGACGGTGCACGACTGCGTCGAGCTGTCCACACCCATGACGACGGCGCTCACGGCAGCCCACCGCCCGCGCGCGCAGGGAGCCGCAGGAGCGGGAGGTCCTCCGGGAGCTCCTCACGCATCCCGACGGCACCCGCCGGGTGCGTGCGCATGAACTGCTCCCAGGTGTAGCCGCGGGCGCGCATGACGACCTCGGCGAGGGCGTCGCCGTAGGCCGACTGGGCCAGCGTGATGCCGGTGGCGATCACCCCGCCGATGTCGGCCTGGGAGGGGACGGTGACGAGCAGGGTGAGGTCGGCCCGACGGGCGAGGTCGCTGTCCGTGCGTCCGGTCATCGCGACGACCTGGGCGCCGTGCGCGCGGGCGATGCCCGCGGTCTCCACGACCTCGTGCGAGGAGCCGCCGTGCGAGACGAGCAGCATGAGGTCCTCGTCCGTTATCGCGCCCGAGGCGCCGTGCAGGCTGTCCATGGGGGCCAGGAAGAGCGCGGGGGTCCCGGTCACCGAGAGCACGTGCGCCATACGCCGTGCCACGGCACCCGAGGTGCCGGAGCCGCCGACGAAGACCTTGCCGGTGCAGCCCAGGAGGGCGGCCGCCGCCTGCTCGAAGGTCTCGTCCAGCCGGTCGGCGAGACGGTGGATCCCGTCGGCCTCCGAGAGCAGGCGGGCACGCGCGACGGTCAGCACGTCGTCATCGACTGTCACGGGTCCGGCACTCCTTCGTCTCACGGCCAGGCTGCTCACCTGAGCGGCGACCAACGCATCTGAGCGTAGGGCTCACCGTGCCACCATTTCACGCAGATTTCACATCTGTGACCAGAATGTGACTAGTATGCTCAGATGAGCAAAGATGCCCAGGAGATCGCCGCCAGCGACCGCATCCTCATGGCCCAGGTCGCCCGGCTGAGCTATCTCGAGGACCGACCGCACACCGAGATCGGTCGCGAGCTCGGCATCTCGCGGTTCAAGGTGGCGCGCTACCTCGCCCGGGCCCGCGACGAGGGTGTCGTCACCATCACCATCAACGACGTCGGGCTGCCCGACCCCGGGCTCGCCGCGCGTCTCGCCGAGGCCCTGGGGCTCAAGGAGTGCGTCGTCATCCGCTCCCACGGTGGGCAGGACGACGTGCGCCAGCAGGTCGGCGCGGCCGCGGCCGAGCTGCTCAGCACGACGGTCAGGGAGGGTGAGGTCCTGGGCATGACCTGGGGTCGCACGCTGACGTCGACGACCAGCCAGCTCATCCGGCTGCCGCGGGTGACCGTCGTGCAGCTCACCGGCTTCGTCAGCGGGGACCTGGGGGCCTCACCCATCGAGATCGTGCGCCACACGGCGCAACGCGTCGGGGGCAGCGTGCGCCCCATCTTCTCCCCGCTGTTCGTCCAGGACGCCGACACCGCGGAGACCCTCAAGCACCACCCCGACATCGCGATGGCGATGGACCTCTTCCCGGCCGTGACCACGGCCATCCTGTCCGTGGGCAGCTGGGACCCTCCCATCACCCAGGTGCGGGAGGTCCTCCCGCCGCAGGACGTCGAGCGCTTCGTCGAGCTGGGGTGCGTGGCCGACATCGCCGGCATCCTGGTGCGCGCCGACGGAGGGCTGGTGGACCCCGAGTTCCAGAAGCGGTGCGTCTCCATCTCCTTCGACCAGCTGACGGCGGTGCCCCGCGTCATCGGGATCGCGGGCGGCTCGGAGAAAGCGGATGCGATCCGGGCGGTGGTCCGGGGCGGGCTCATCACCAGCGCCGTCGTCGACCACGAGCTCGCCGAGGCGGCGCTGGCGGCTGTCGATGGGTGACCCGGCGCGGGGTGCGAGGGTCGCCGGATCGCTGTGGTCGGTGCCGCCGGAGAGCCAGCTGACGGCGGTGCTCTCGCGTCGGGATGCCGGACTACGGCGGCTGCACTGGGACACCACGGACGGCAGGTTCGCCGCGCCCGGCGGGTTCGACCCGGCCGAGGCGGCCCGGATCTCCGCGGCGACCGGCACCGAGGCGGAGGCCCACGTCATGGCCGAGGAGCCCAGCAGGGTGGTGGACGCCTGGGCCGACGTGTGCGACACCGTCTTCGTGCACGCGGAGACCGACGACTGGCGGGCCGCCGCTCGGCGCCTCGAACGACGCGGCACCCGTCCCGGGTTGGCCATCTCCCCCGGGACACCGGTCGACGTCGTGCCCGGAGGGCTGGCGGTGCTGGTGATGTCCGTCGTGCCGGGACGCGCCGGGTCCGCCTTCGACGTCAGGGCGCTCGACAAGGTGGAGCAGCTGCACGCCCGGGACCCGCACCGCCCCATCGGCCTGGACGGCGGCGTCCGACGTGAGCACGCCGACGAGGCGCTCGCGGCCGGGGCCAGCTGGATGGTGGTGGGCACCGACCTGTTCTCCGACGACGGCGCCTCCCGCTGGGCCGACCTGCTGGCCGAGCCGGGCTGACTCGAGCAGCGCCCTGCCGGTGCTCCGGCGGGCCCGCCTCACCCGCGGGTGGGCAGGTCGACCACCGGCACCGTGTCGCCGGCCAGGGCGTGCAGCAGGGTGCTCGCCGGGGCCGCGTCGAGATCCTCGCCGGAGCCCCGCAGGTAGTCGGTGAGGTAGGTCAGGACCGGTCCGGCGTCGACGCGCCCCGGCACGGCACCCGGGGTCAGCACCCCGAGCAGCATCCCCTCGACCCGGGCTCGGCCGGGCGCCACCGGCGGTTGGAAGAACGGCACGTCCAGGACCCGCACCCCGTGCCGGCGGTAGAACTCCACGCGCCGCCAGGGGTCGCCGAAACCGCGGTCGGGGTGCACCCGGGGGTCCTCGATCTCGACGAGCAGCATCGGCCCGGCGGCCCGCAGCCGCTCCATGAGCCGGGACCCGACCCCACCGGCCCGCCGGGTGGGGTGCGTGGCGAGGTAGGACAGCAGGGCCACCGGTGCGTCCGGCGCGCCGGCGTCGACGACCGACACCCCCACCGGGTCCGGGTCGTCGAGGGCGAGGACCACCTGGCTGGAGGGGCGCCGGCACGCGGCGACGAAGTCCTCCTCACCGACCAGCTCATCGGCGGGGAACGACGGGGCGAGCACCTGGGCGTAGCAGTCGCGCCAGACCCGCTCGGACGTCATACCGCTCTCGACCAGCTCAACCACGCGTGCTCCTGCGGTACCCGACGACGCCCCACACCGCCAGTCCGACGATGGCCAGAGCATAGGTGACCAGCTCCGCGGCCACGACCACCCCGGGCGTGCGCGCGGGGAAGACCGAGTCGTTGACGAAGCCGAAGAGGTCGGCGAGCGAGAAGAGCGCGAGCACGAAGAGGATCAGCCCCACGAGGTTCTGGTAGGCCGCGGTGCGGGCCTCCTCCACGGCGGCCGCGTCGTCGCCGAGCTGGGTGTAGAGCTCGTCCAGCTCGCTGATGCTCGTGGCCAGCTCGGCCTCGAGCCGTGAGGCCCCGCTCGTGTGGAGCAGGTTGTCGAGGATGTGCCGGTGCCCGGGGGAGCGGGCCAGCTCCTCGGAGTGCAGCAGGGCCCGCTGCTGCCGGATGAGGGCGCCGTGGTCGGCCAGGCGCAGCCTCAGCAGGCGCACCTCGTCGGTCTTGAGCGACTCCCCGGCGAGCCGGCGCCGCAGCATGGCGGTCGCCACGTCCACCGCCTCCTGCAGGTGGTTGTTCCACTGCCGGATGAGGGCCCGCGACGACACGACGAACTCGATGAGCTCGCTGGTGCCCAGCAGCGACCAGTCCGGGAGCCCGGGGGTGTAGAGGCAGGTGCTGCGGGCGGTCTGCACGGCGAGGGAGTCCAGCGGCGCGAGCTGGCCGAGGAAGTTGGGGATGTCGGCGTCGAGCCCGGGGTCGGCGTACCGGAGCCACTCCTCGAGCCCCGCCGCGGTGCGCTCGGCCGGGATGAGCAGCAGCGGGCCGACCGCGTCGAGGATCTGCTCCCCGGTGGCCTCGACGGCGCGGGGCGGTGCGTCGCCCTCGCCCGGGGTCCGGACGACGGCCTCCGGCATGGTGACGAGGGCGTGCGTGTCGATGGCCGGGTCCACGTGGCACCGCAGCTTGCGGACCTCGAGCAGGTCGTCCCACCCGGACACCATCTCGACCACGGCCGCGGCGAGCTGTCCCACCGAGCCGTGGGCCTCACCCCCGGAGTCGAGCACCACGTCCTCGGCGCCCATGAAGCCCGATCCGCGGCGCAGCGCCTGGTTGAGGTCGTGGTAGCCGGGCGGCCGGTCGTCGTCGGCCGGCTGCACCGGCCCGCTGATGCGGACGTGATGGTTGCCGAAGGAGGAGAAGCGGATCTCGACGCGGTAGGGCCCGAGCCGCGGCAGGCCCGGCGCGCGCGGCTGGATCCACAGGTCCGGCAGCACGGCGGTGACGACCTCGTAGGCCGTCGGCTCGAGCTCGGACTCCCGGGACTCGCTGAAGACCTCGTCGCGGCCGTGGCTCCAGATGTCGCTGAGCTCGAGGTCGCGGACCTGGAGCGGGGCGAGCGGACCGGTGCCGATGAGCCGGTGACCGTTGCGGCGCACCGCGCCGACCAGCCGCTCGTTGTCCCGCGCGAGGTTGTCGGTCGCCCCGCGCGCGGTGAAGGGCACGACATACGTCACCTTGAGGTCGGGGAAGGTCAGCCCGGACAGCGCGGTCGAGCGCAGCCGTGCCGCCAGGGCCGTCAGCGCCATGACGTGGGCGCGCAGCTCGCTCTGGTAGACGTCGACCGCCAGCCGCTCGTCCCTCAGGGTCTGCTGCAGCGCGGCGGCGCGCGCCTCGACCTCCTCCACCTCGACCTCCCCGAGCACGTGCTCGAGGATCGTCTGGGCCGAGAGCCGGACGCCGTCGAAGTAGAGGTGGTGGGCCTCGAGCACCCGACGGAGCAGGCCGGCGGGGGTCGCTGGTGCGGGGCCGACCGCGGGACCGGCGGCGCCGAGCTCGCCCAGGTCGGCGAGCACGGAGGCCGTCCCGTCGGCGACCTGCCCGGCGGCCTGGATCGTCTCCAGGGCGCACGAGCAGTTGAGCCCGTTCTCCATCTCGAAGGCGGCCAGCAGGTCGCCGAGGTGGCGGACGAGCAGGTCCACCAGCGCCCGCTCCCCGGGGTCCTCGACGGCGGTCCGCGCGCTCCCCCAGGTCTCCCGGGCGGCCTCGATGAGCACGCTCATGTTGACGGTGTCGGCGCTGAGCTCCCAGCCGTGCTGCACCTCCGCGTAGAGCGCGAAGGCGAGCAGGAAGGTCGTGCCGGGTTCGCCGGCGGCCCGGGACCACAGCGCCCCGACGGCCGCGGTGACCTCCGCGGGGTCGCGGTCCGGTCCGCTGACCAGGCCCTCGACCGCCCGGGTGAAGTCACCGAGGTCGACCCGCGAGGCCGCGATGGCGGTGCGCGTCGCGATGACGTCCCGGTCGCGGTGGAACTCGGTCGCCACGCGCGCCCAGTCGACGTCCACGGGTGCGCCCGCCGGTGCGCTCACCCGGCGAAGCCTAGCGACAACCGGGGCCGTGCGGGAGGCTCAGCCCTCCAGGCGGGCCAGCTCCTCGTCGCTCAGCTGCAGGTCGGCCGCCGCGGCGGAGTCCTGCACCGACTGGGGCCGCTTGGCCCCGGGGATGGGGATGACGACCGGGGACTGCGCCAGCTCCCAGGCCAGCGCCACCTGCTGCGGGCTGACGCCGCGCGCCTCGGCGACCTCGGCGAAGGCCGGGTGGTGGTCGGCCAGCTGCTTGGCGTCGTTGAGGCCCCCCAGCGGCGACCAGGGCAGGAACGCGAGGCCCAGCTCGGCGCAGACCTCGATCTCGGGGTAGCTGCTGCGGAACTTGGGGCTGAACTGGTTCTGCACGCTCACCAGGGCGTCGCCCAGCACGGCGTGCGCCGCGCGGATCTGGGCGGGGTCGGCGTTGGACAGCCCGACCATGGCCACCTTGCCGGAGTCGGCGATCTCCTTGAGCGTCGCGAAGACCTCCTCGTCCGGGGTGTCCGGGTCGGGCCGGTGGTGCTGCCACAGGGCGATCTGCTCGACGCCGAGCCGCTCGAGGCTGGCGTCCACGGTGGAGACGAGGTAGTCGTGGCTGCTGTCGGTCTCCCAGGCGCCGCCGTCGGTGCGCACGTGCCCACCCTTGGTCGCGAGCAGGACCTGGTCGCGCACGCCCAGCTCGTCGAGCAGCGAGGCGATGAGGCGCTCGTTCTCGCCCTGCGCACCGGCGCCCTTCTCGCCCGGGCCGTAGGCGTCCGCGGTGTCGAACAGCGTCACCCCCGCGTCGAGCGCCGCGCGCACGGTGTCGAGGAGCTGCTCGCGGGGCTGCTCCCCGCTCTGGTCGAAGGTCATGAGCCCCAGGCCGATCGCGCCGACCTGGTGCTCGCCGACGGTGGGGTTGCCGATAGTCCGTGTGTGCATCCCTCGAGCGTATGCCGGTGGTCGCGCCGGCGCCCGGTCAGCCACCGTGCCGACGCCCCGGTCCTCCGCCCCTCCTGTGCCCCCGCCTCAGTCGGTGAACGCCTTGGCCAGGGCGATCATCCGCGCCCGGAAGTCGTCGGAGGCGGGAGCGTAGGGGGCGGCCCACACGGCGTTGAGCACCAGCCGGACGAAGGTCCAGGCCCGCACCCGGTCCTCGTCGAGCCCGGCCGCCTCGGCCACGACGTCCGCCCGCACCCGGGCGTGGGTCCGCAGGTTGCTCGCCCGGGCCGCCTCCACGGCGCGGTTCCAGACGACGGGTGCCACGGCATACGCCCACTCCCCGGCGACCGGCTTGGGGTCGATCGCCAGCCAGTCGCCCCGGTCCGCGGAGCGGGGGAGAGGCGCGAGGACGTTGAGGTCGTGCAGGTCCTCGTGCACCAGCGACGGCGGGCCGGGCTGGGCCAGCAGGTCGGGGAGGGTCGCGGCCGCCTGCTCGGTGAGCCGGCGGGGCACGCTGGGGGTCGGGCGGGCGAGCTGCTCGGCCCACCGCTGCGCCTTCGTCGCGACCGCGTCGATCCGGGGGAGCGCCGGCCGGTCCAGCTCGCGCATGAGCTGGCCGACGACCTCGCACGCCTCCAGGAGCGGCCGCTCGCGCAGGCACCGGTCGGGGTCCAGGCCCTCGAGCAGCAGCGCGCCGGAGACCGGCTCCGCGGCCAGCAGGCGCACGGCACCCCGGCCGTCCCAGGCCCTCAGGGCGAGGTGCTCGTGCCGTGACTCGGCGTGCGGCCAGGTCACCTTGAGCGCGGCCGCCTCCCCGGTGTGCCGTCGCACCGGCACCACGAGCGCGCACTCGCCGTGCCGGCTGGCCCCGGTGGTCGTCAGCCGCCAGCCGTCGAGCAGCCGGTCCACCAGCGCGGGCAGGCCGGCGAGCCAGGTCGCCCCGTCCACGGCGGGGGGCAGCCCGGCCCGCTCGGGCAGCGCGCCGAGCACCTCGTCGGCAGGGCGGTCGCGGACGAGGTCGGCGAAGGCGGCAGGGACGAGGTCGGGCACCGGCCCACCCTAGGTCGCCCGACCGCCTCACCCCTCGGCGCTGCGCGCCCCCTTGCGGGAGATCATCTCGCGCCGCTGCTCCGGGGTCAGCGCGGCGAGCTGCTCGACGACCTCGGCCGGGTGGCCCCGGACCTCCGGCGCCGGGGCGACGGGGACGACCGTGTGGACGACGCGGTCGGCATACACGTGGACGACGTTGACGGACTGGTGCGCGTCGAGCGTCGAGGTGAACCGCCCGAGCGGCGCCGGGTCCTCGAGGTAGCACGTCGCCGCCGCCACGCTCACCGGGATCCCGGCGAAGGTCGAGTGCGAGGAGAAGTGGAAGTGCCCGCCGAGGATGCTGACGACGTCGGTGCCCTCGAGCACGGCGGCCAGCCGGTCCTGGTCGAGCAGCTCGATGATCGCGGCGGCCGGCACCATCGGGACGGGGATCGGCGGGTGGTGCAGCGCCAGGACCGTGCCGTGCTCGGCCGGCGTCGCGAGCACCTCGGCCAGCCAGCGCAGCTGCTCCTCGCGCAGCTCCCCGTGGTGGTAGCCCGGGACCGTGGTGTCCAGCGCGACCACGCGGAGCCCGCCGATGTCGTACACCGCGTCCTGCGGGTCGTCGACCCCGACCTCGAGGCCGAAGAGCTCCGCGGCGTAGGCCGGGCGCTCGTCGTGGTTGCCCACGACCCACACGACCTGCGCGCCGAGGTCGGTCGCGACCGGCTCCACCATCGCCCGCAGCTCGCGGTATGCCGCCGGCTCGCCCTGGTCGGCGAGGTCACCGGTGACGACGATCGCGTCCGGCGCGGGGTCGAGCCGGGTGAGCCGCTCCAAGGCCTCCCGGGCGTGGGCGGTGGTGTCGATCGCGCCGAACTGCCGCGCACCCCCGGCGAGCAGGTGGGTGTCGCTGACGTGCGCGAGGGTGCGCAGCGGGGCCGGGTGCTGGCCGAACTGAGGAGTGCTCACGCCGCCAATGTATGCCGTCCGTCGCCACCGCAGGGTCGGCCCGAGGCCGTGGGCGGCCGGGTCAGCCCAGCACCACGAGGGCGGCGAGCAGCCCGGTCACCTGGGTGAGCACCGCCGTGGCGCCGAGGACGTCCCCGGTGGCCCCGCCGAGCATCCGGTCGGCCCACACACCGACGAGCAGCGGCGTGACGACGGCGGCGAGCAGGACGCCGAGGGCGACCCAGACGCCGACCGGCCAGACGAGCAGCGTCGACGCGGCTCCCAGCCCACCGGCCAGCAGCACCTGGCGGGGCCGGAGACCGCGGACGAGCGGGCCGGCCGTCCCGTCCGGCCGCGCCGACGGCAGCCGCAGGGCCACGGGGAGCATCACCGAGCGGGACACCGCGCCGACCGCGGCGAGCACCGCCACGACACCCCACCCGTCGAGGGCGCCCAGCAGCGCGTGCACCGCCGCGACCTGCAGCAGCAGCGCGAGCACCACCGCCGCGGCGCCGTAGACGCCGACCGCGTGGTCCTTCATGATCCGCAGCCGGGTGGCGCGGTCGTGCCCCCCGCAGCCGTCGGCGCAGTCCGCCAGGCCGTCCAGGTGCAGCGCCCCGGTGAGCACGACCTCCGCGAGCACCGCGAGGGTGGCCGCCACGAGGGTCGGCAGCAGGAGGTGGCCCGACCAGGCGACCGTCCCCACGACGGCCCCGACCCCCGCGCCCACCACCGGGAACGCCCACGCCGCGCCCGCCAGGTCGAAGCCCTCGCGCGCCGGCAGCGGCACCCGGGTCAGGAAGCTGGTGGCGTCCCGCAGCGCCGCGATCATCGGTGGTCAGGCGCCGTCGGGCGCCGGCTCGCCCGGGTCCTCGCCCAGGGCGCCGAGGTCGGCGAGCTCGCCCATGTCCTGCAGCAGCGCCAGGCTGGAGCGGATGAGCGGGATGGCCAGGGCCGCGCCGCTGGCCTCGCCCAGCCGCATCTCCAGGTCGAGCAGCGGGGTGAGCCCCAGCTCCTGCAGCTGCATGGCGTGGCCGGGCTCGGTCGAGCGGTGCGCGGCGATCATCGCGTCCGCGGCGGCCGGGGCCAGCCGCCAGGCCACGAGGGCACCGGCGGTGCTGATGAAGCCGTCGAGCAGCGCCGGGACGCGACGGGCGGCGCAGCCCAGCGCGACCCCGGCCAGCGCGGCGATCTCCAGGCCGCCCATCGCGGCGAGCACGTCCCACGGCTTCTCGACGTCCTCGTGCCGCGCGAGCACGGCGTCGACCATCTCGACCTTGTGCGCGAGCGCCTCCCCCTCGACCCCCGTCCCGGCCCCGACCACGCGGGCCGGGTCGCGGTCGAGGATGGCCGAGGTGAGGATGCTGGCGGTGGTCGTGCTGCCGATGCCCATCTCGCCGAGGGCGATGAGGTCGGCGCCGCCCTCGACGAGCTCCTCGGCGAGCCGGATGCCCACCGCGACCGCCTGCTCGGCCTCGGCGCGGGTCATCGCCGGCCCCTCGGCGCTGTTGCCGGTCCCGGCGCGGACCCGGCGGTCCAGCACGGGGGCGTAGGCGTGCGCGGGGTGCAGCTGCGGCGGCTCGACGACCCCGAGGTCGGCGACGACGAGCCGGGCGTCGGCCTGGTGCGCCAGGACGGACACCGCGGCCCGACCACCGGCGAAGGCGGCCAGCATCTGCGCGGTGACCTCCTGGGGGTAGGCGCTGACCCCGGTCCGCGCGATCCCGTGGTCGGCGGCGCAGACGAGGACGACGGGGGAGTCGACCCGGGGGGTGGTGGTGCGCTGGATGCCCGCCACCCGCGCGGCCAGGGCCTCGAGCTGCCCCAGGCTGTGCAGCGGCTTGACCTTGCCGTCGAAGGCGCGGGCGACGGCCGCCGAGCTCTCGTGGTCCGGGCCCTCGATCGCGGCGATCGTGCGCTCGATCAGGGCGCGGTCGGCGCTCTGGTCGGTGTCGGCCATGGGGGTCAGTCCTCCTGCGGGTCGAGGGTCAGGGTGCGTCCGGCGACGACGAGCTGGGCCAGGTCGGCCTCGCGGGCCAGGGCTGCGTTGACCCGACCCAGACGGTCACGGTATCCCCTCGACACCGGGTGCATGGGGACGATCCCGAGGCCGACCTCGTTGGTCACGACGATGACGTCGCCCCGGTATGCCGCCGCCCACCCCGCGAGCGTGCGCGCCCGGTCGAGGGTGGTCGCCTCGTCGTCGCCGTGCTCCATGAGGTTGGAGACCCACAGGCTGAGGCAGTCGACGAGGACGCACGCCTCCGCCTGGAGGGCCGCGCACGCGTCCACGAGGTCGACCGGCGCCTCCACGGTGCTCCACCCGGCGGGGCGCTCGGCCTGGTGACGGGCGATCCGGTCGGCCATCTCCTCGTCCCCGGCCTGCCCGGTGGCGACGAAGACCACCGTCCGCCCGCTGCGCCGTGCACGACGGACGGCCAGGGCGGACTTGCCGCTGCGGGCGCCGCCGGTGAGCAGGGTGAGCGTCATCGGGGTCTCCTCGTCGAGGCGCTGCGGTGCGCCGCCCACAGTGCCACGCCGAGGACGACGACGGCACCCTCCACCCGGTCGACGAGCCGGCGCGCCCGGGCGATGTCCGCCGGGCCGGGCCGCGGGCCGGAGCCGAGCGTGGGCCGGGCCTCGCGCCGACCGGCATACTCCAGCGGGCCGCCGAGCTCGACCCCGAGCGCTGCCGCGACCGCGCTCTCGGCGACCCCGGCGTTGGGGGAGGGGTGCTCCGGGGCGTCCCGCAGCACGGTCACGAGGACCGTGCGGGCCGACGGTCCCGCGGGCGGCAGCGCCCGCCCGGCCTCAACGAGCGTGCGCAGCCCGGTGTCCAGCGCCACCAGCCCGGCGAAGATCCGCGCCGGGACCCAGGCCATGACGTCGTCGGCGCGGGCGGCGGCTGTGCCGAAGCGGGCATACCTCGGGCTGCGGTGCCCGACCATCGCGTCCAAGGTGTTGACCGCACGGTGCACGAGGACACCCGGTGCCCCGGCGACCAGGCCCCAGAACGCCGGCGCGACGACGGCGTCGACGGTGTTCTCGGCCAGCGACTCGACGACGGCGGCGCTGACCCCGGCCTCGTCCAGGCCGCGCGGGTCGCGCCCGACGAGCCAGGGCAGCCGTTCCCGGGCGCCCTCCAGGTCACCGGCGACGAGCAGCGCCTCGATCTGCCCGGAGGTGCGCCGCAGCATCCGTCCGGCGCTCGCCACCCCCACGGCGGTGGCCAGGCCGGCCGGCCCGAGCCGGGCGAGCACCGCGCCGGCGAGGGCGCCCAGCCCGGCGCCGACGACGGCGTACCCGGCTCCGGCGGCGCGGCGGTCGGCGTAGGTGAGGCGCTCGACACGGCTCATCGCCGTCCCGAACCACGCCACCGGGTGCCAGGCGTCCGGCGGCTCCCCGAGGGCCCGGTCGAGGAGCAGCCCGGCGGCGACACCGAGACCGCGGCGCGCCATGACCGAGCCGTCCGTCGCCGACCGTCGGCCAGGAGACACGCTCACCACACCACCCCGGCCCCGCCAGCACCGGCCCCGGCGTCCGCTCGCCAGGGGTGAGCCGCCAGCCCGGCCGCCACCGCGGCGTGCACGGCCCGGGCGAGCCGCTGCCCCCACACCGAGCGCACGCCGGCGAACGCCTCGGCAGGCCCTCCGGGATCGCCGAGGCCCTCCGCCGGGACCGCCGGGCACAGGATCGCGACGGCGTCACTGGCGGTGCCCGTCCCCGGCACCCCGGCCTGCACGAGGACCTGCGCCTTGGCCTCGGTGACCGTCCCGACCGCCTGGACCAGCGCCGACGTGCTGAGCGCCACCGGGAGCGCGACGACGACGTTGATCGTCCCCGGAGGTGGGGGCGCCTCGGCGACACGATCTCCACGCGGCGTGCCGGGGGTCGCGCGCTTGCCCTGACGAGGGTCGTCCGGTCGCGGTCGGCGGTCCTCGCGCGGCGCGTCCGCTCCCCGGGCGGGCGCCACCGCCCAGGTCGGCTTGGTCACGCCGACCGTGGCCCAGCACCGCACCCCCTCCACCTCGGCCGTCGAGACCTGCCGCACGTCCGCCGCCGTCAGCAGGGTCGTGCCGGGACCGGTGAGGCCCAGCCCGGCGGCCCGCTCCTCGGCGTAGACCTCGAGATCCACCCGGTCGAACCCGTCGTCCACCATGAGGTTGGTCACCCACCGCGGCCGGACGATCCCGCCGCCGACCGCCGCCGAGCTCAGCGCGACCCAGCCCCCGGGGACGTCCCAGACCAGCGCCCGCGCGGCGTCCTCGACGCGGAAGGTCGGCCCGTCCGCCCCGTTCGAGAGGGGTGCCTGGGCGCCGCCCCGACGCGGGGAGTCCCGGCTCCCCGCGGCCCGGCCTGCCCCGCTCACCAGCCCGGCTCCTTCCCGACGGGCACGGCCTCCTCGGCCAGCGCCAGCACGGCGTCGAGGTCGAGGTGCGCCTCCACCCAGTCGGCGAGGTGCTCCAGGTGGGCGTCCAGCGCCGCGGCGTAGGGCACCGGGGAGGGGACGACGTCCCGCCCGCGGACCGCCGCGACGGCTCCGAGCAGCGCGTGCCGCAGCTCGTCCTCGTCGAGCACGCCGTGCACGGTGGTGCCGCGCACCCGGTGGTCCGGCGTGAGACACCCCTCCTCGCCGGTCCCGTCGAGGCTCAGCCACGGCAGCGCCCCCTCGTGGGCGGTCACCCGGCCCAGGTGGATCTGGTAGCCGGACACCGCCGACGACCCGCCCGCCACCCGACCGACGACCCGGCGGACCACCTTGGGCCGGTCGAAGCGCGTCGACACCGGCAGCAGGCCCAGCCCGGGCACGGTGCTGCCGTCGACCCCCGCAGCCCCCGCGGCACCCGCCTCGACGCCGTCGTCCTCGACCCGCTCCCCGAGCATCTGGTAGCCCCCGCAGATCCCCAGCACGTGCGGCCCGCCCTCCTCGCCGGCCAGTCGCACGACGGCGTCGGCGAGCCCCCGCTCCCGCAGCCAGGCGAGGTCGGCGAGCGTCGCCCGGGTGCCGGGCAGCAGGACGAGGTCGACGTCGAGCAGGTCACCCGGCCGCGTGGCCCAGCGCAGCTCCACCGAGGGCTCGAGGACGAGCGGGTCCAGGTCGGAGGGGTTGGCCAGGTGCGGCAGCGCGACCACGCCCACGCGCAGCGGGCGGCCCTCGCCCGACCCCTCCCCGGGCGAGGGCCGGCCCGCTGCGCGCAGGTCCAGGGAGTCCTCGACGCCGAGCATGAGGTGCTCCCCCAGGTGGGGGAGGACGCCGAGGACGGGTATGCCGGTGCGCGCCTCGAGGTCGCGCACCGCCGGGTCGAGGAGGGAGACGTCGCCGCGCATGCCGTTGAGGACCACCCCGCGCAGGCAGGAGCGCAGCCGCTCCGGCAGCAGCGCCCAGGTGCCGTAGGCCGCGGCGAAGGCGCCGCCCCGGTCGATGTCGACCACGAGCACCGCCGGCATGCCGGCTGCCGCGGCCAGCGGCAGGTTGACGACGTCGCGGTCGAGCAGGTTCGGCTCGGCCGCGCCGCCGGCGCCCTCGGCGACGACGACCGCGTGCTCGCGCCGCAGCGAGGTGAGCGCCCCGAGGACGGTCGGTCGCAGGGAGCGGGCGCGGGCGCCGTACCCCACCGCGTCGTCGACCGCGACCTCGTCGCCGAGCACGACGACGTGCGAGCGCATGCCGGCGGGCTTGAGCAGGACCGGCCCCATGCGGCGGTCGGTCTCGACCCGCGCGGCGAGCGCCTGCATCGCCTGCGCCCGGCCGATCTCGCCGCCGTCGGGGGTGACGGCGCTGTGGTTGGACATGTTCTGCGCCTTGAACGGCGCGACGTCCGCGCCGCGGCGGGCCAGGGCGCGGCAGAGCGCCGCGGTGACCGTGGACTTGCCGGCGCCGCTGGTGGCACCGGCGACGAGCAGCGCGCCCACCTAGTAGTCGATCCCGCGCCGCGCCCGGATCCCCTGCTGGAAGGCGTGCTTGACCGCCACCATCTCGGTCACCGTGTCGGCGACGTCGACGACCGGCTGCGGCATCTCCCGGCCGGTGAGGAAGACGCTGACGTCCTCCGGCCGGCCGCGCAGCGCCTCGACGACCGCGTCGACCTCGATCCAGCCCCAGTTCATCGGGTAGGAGATCTCGTCGAGCATGACCATCCGGTGCTCACCCGCGGCGATGAGCCCGGCGCTGAAGTCCCACGCCGCGACCGCCTTGGCGCGGCTCTCGTCGAGGTCGGTGCTGTCCCAGGAGAAGCCGTCGCCGGCGCTGAACCACTCCACCCCCAGCTGACGGAGCATCGCCTCCTCGCCGGTCCGCCACTTCCCGGACTTGAGGAACTGCACGCACGCGGTGGGCCAGTCCCGCCCCCGGCTGCGCAGCAGCGTGCCGAAGGCCGCGGTCGACTTACCCTTGCCGTGGCCGGTGCTGACCAGCACGAGCGAGGGCGCCGAGCGCAGCTCGCGCCGGTCGTAGGGGCGCGTCGTGCGCGGCTCGCCGTGCTCGCCGGTCGCGGCCGCCTCCCCGTCCTGCTCGTCGCTGCCGCTCTGGCTCATGAGACCTCCTCGGTGGCCCCCGCCGGGCGGGGGTTGGTGGACCTAGGTTTCTGGGACCCGTCGCCCACATTCCTACGTCCAGAACGGGGTGAGGACGGGGTGGACGGCTCCAGCAGGGGGATCGGCGCCGAGGCCGGGGTATGCGGTGCCCGCGCCTGCGGCAGCACGACGAGGTGGCCGTCGAGCCGGTGGACGCGCACCGGGTGGTGGTAGACCCGGCTGAGCAGGGTGTCCTCGAGGACCTCGTCGGGGGTGCCGAGCGCCACCGGGGCGCCGCGCTCGAGGAGGAGGAGGCGGTCGGCGTAGCGCGCCGCCATCCCGAGGTCGTGCATGGCCGCCACCACGGTCAGGCCGTCCTCGCGGCGCAGCTCGTCGACGAGCTCGAGCACCTCGACCTGGTGGCCCACGTCGAGGGCGCTGGTGGGCTCGTCGAGCAGCAGGACCGGGCTCTGCTGCACCAGGGCGCGGGCGATGACGACCCGCTGCGCCTCCCCGCCGGACAGGCTGCGGACCGGGCGGCCGGCGAAGGACGCGAGCCCGAGGCGGCGCAGCACGTCGGTGGCGATGCGCCGGTCGGCGCGCGACTCCATGGACAGCCAGCCGAGGTGGGCGGTGCGACCGAGGAGGACGTACTCGACCACCGGCATCCCCGGCGGCAGCTCGGGCGACTGCGGCATGAGCGAGAGGTCGGTGGGGCCGGGCGGGGTGCCGTCGCCCCGCTCCACGGTGCCGGTGCGCGGCACGAGCCGCACGAGAGAGCGCAGGAAGGTCGACTTGCCCGAGCCGTTGGGCCCGATGAGGCCGAGCCACTCGCCGGCCCGCAGGTCGAGGTCGACCCCGGCGACCACCTCCGTGCCGCCGAAGGAGACGCGGACGTCGCGGGCGCGCAGGGCGTGGGCGGGGTGCAGGCGGTGGGTGGTCACGAGTCGGCCTTCCGGCGCCACAGGACGACGCAGAAGAAGGGGGCCCCGACGAAGGCGGTGATGACGCCGACCGGCAGCTCGGCCGGCGCGACGAGGGTGCGGGCGCCGATGTCGACGGTCGCGAGGAAGGCCCCGCCGAGGATCGCCGACAGCGGCACGACCAGCCGGTAGGAGTGGCCCACGAGCAGCCGGACCAGGTGCGGCGTGACCAGCCCGACGAAGGCGATGAGCCCGCTCACCGACACGGCAGCCGCCGTGATGAGCGTCGCGGCGGCGACCACGACGAGCCGGGAGCGCGCGGGGGACAGGCCGAGCGAGCGGGCCTCGTCGTCGCCGAGCCGCAGCACGTCGAGGTGCCGCGCGTGCAGCCACAGCACCGCGCCCGCGAGCAGCACGTAGGGCAGCAGCAGCGTGACCGGTCCCCAGCCGTGCGTCGCCAGCCGGCCGAAGAGCCAGGAGAGGACCTCCCGGGCCCGGGTCTCGTCGAGCCGGGTGAGGGCATACGTCTGGGTGGCGGAGAAGAGCGCCGCCATCGCGACCCCCGCCAGGAGCAGGGTCGCCGGGTCACGGAACGAGCCGCGCGCCACCAGGACCGAGCCGGCGACCGCGAGCACGGCCCCGACGAACGCGGCCATCGGCAGCGCGGCGATCGGCCCCCACGCCAGGTCCAGCCCGAAGCCCAGCGCGAGGACCGCCCCGAGCCCGGCCCCGGCCGAGACGCCCAGCAGGTAGGGGTCGGCCAGCGGGTTGCGGAACACGCCCTGGTAGCCCGCACCCGCCATGGCCAGGCTCGCGCCGACGAGCGCGGCGAGGATGGTGCGCGGCAGCCGGATCTGCCACAGCACCGCCTCCTGGGCGGTGGTGAGCGTCTGCGTCAGCTCGACCCCGGGCAGGGCCCCGACGAGCGCCCGGACCACCCCCTCGACCGGCAGCCCTGCCGCCCCCTGCGTGGCCGAGGCCAGGATCGCGAGGAGCAGCAGGGCCGTGCAGCCCAGCAGCGCGGGCACCGAGAGCCGGAAGGCGCGGTCGGCGGCCTCGTCGAGCGCATCGGTGGGCGCGTGGGTGCGGGTCGTCATGGGTGTGCCGGGTCAGCCGTTGGCGGGCTCGTCCACCTGCGTCATGGCGTCGGCCAGGGTGCTCACCAGCTGCGGCAGGCGCGGGCCCCACCGGGAGGAGATGTCGGCCGAGACGGTGACGATGTTGTCGTTCTGCACCGCGGCGACCTCGGACCAGCCCGGCCGGTTCGCGACGTCCTCGGCGGTGTAGGACACCTGGTCGGTGATGACGATGAGCTGCGGGTCGGCCTCGATGATGGCCTCCTCGGTCAGCTGCGGGTAGCCGGTGCCGTCGGCGTC
This sequence comes from Serinicoccus chungangensis, assembly GCF_006337125.1. Taxonomy (GTDB): domain Bacteria; phylum Actinomycetota; class Actinomycetes; order Actinomycetales; family Dermatophilaceae; genus Ornithinicoccus; species Ornithinicoccus chungangensis. The sequence goes on along the minus strand of NZ_CP040887.1, from coordinate 3,254,080 downwards.
CGCCTCGTCGGCGATGTTGACCGCGCCGAACTGGTCGTAGACGTCGCCGATGAAGCTGTTGCTGCTCGCGGAGAAGAAGGTCTCGTCCAGCTCGTGGTAGACCCGCAGGCCCTCCACGCCCTCGGGCGCGTCGGCGAAGGCCTCCTCGACCTGCTGGCGCAGGTCGGCCACGGTGTCGGCGGTCTCGTCGGGGTGGCCGGTCGCGATGCCGAGCATGGCCATCCCGTCCCAGCCCTCCTCGATCGTCGTCGGGGCGGGGTTGTCGATGACCGGGATGTCCAGGGCCTCGAGGGAGGCGGTGAGGTCCGAGGTGTCCCCGGAGATGACGACGAGGTCGGGCTCGTAGCCGGCGATGGCCTCGACGTTGGGCTCGTAGCCGGACAGGTCGGTCGTCGGCGCCTCCTCCGGGTAGGTCGAGAAGGCGTCGGCGGCGATCACCTGGTCGCCGGCACCGATGGCGAAGAGGATCTCGGTCGCGGAGGGGGACAGCGAGACGATCCGCTGCGGCTGCTCCTCGATGGTCACCTCGCCGGCGGTGGTGTCGACGGTGACCGGGAAGCCGGCCGGGTCGTCAGCGGCGTCGCCCATGTCCTCGGAGGCGGCGGACTCGTCGCTGGTCTCCTCGGAGCCGGCGTCGGTCTGCTCGGCCGCGGTGTCCTCGGAGGCGCCGTCGGTGCTGTCCCCGCCGCAGGCGGCGAGGGTCAGGCCGAGCGCGAGGGCGCAGGCCAGGCGGAAGGGGGGACGGATGCTCATCGTGTCTCCTGTCGATCGAGGGAGGTTCCGCTCGAGCGACGGGACGGGCGTCCGCCGTCCGAACCGGCCCTGGGTCCTCGAGGGCATGTGGTGTCGGATCGCCGGGCAGTTCGACCGGACTCGGCCGCCACACGCCTCCTCGAAGAAGGGCTCAGGCGACTCCACCGTTGCGGGACAGTGCCGGGTTCTCACCGGACTTCGTCTGCACGACGCGCGCCAGCCTACGCCACCCGGCCCCCTCCCCGCACCGGACGTTCGAGCGGTCCGCACCGGACGCGTGCTCGGACCGCACCGGACGCGTGCTCGGACCGCACCGGACGTGCGGTCGGTCCGCTCCGGGCGTGCGTCGGGTCAGGCGGGCGGTGCGTCGAGCGCCCGCCCCAGCCGCGTCAGCCCGTCGGCGTCCGGGACGGCGACGCGGGCGACGCCGGGCATGCCGAAGCTCGTGCAGTCGCGGACGAGGACACCGTGCGGCGCCAGCGTCTCGCGCAGTCCCGCCCGGTGCACGAGCACCCAGGGTGCGTCGCCCGCGTCCACGGTCAGACCGTGCGCGGTGAGGAGGTCCACGAGCTCCCCGCGCAGCGACCGTATGCCGTCCGCCCACCTCGGCAGGTCGGCGGCGGCGAGCAGGTCGGGCAGCACGGCGAGGGCGAGGCTGCTCACCGACCAGTGCGGCTGGCGGGCCCGGAGCCGGGCCACGAGGTCGGCGTCGGCTACGACGTACCCGAGGCGGAGCCCGGGGCAGGCGAAGGTCTTGGTGAGGGAGCCGACCGTCGCCGCGGCACGGTCGCGCCCGGCGGTCCACCGGCCGGTGGCGAGCGCGTAGAACGCCTCGTCCCACACGTCGGCCCGCTCGTCCGGACCGGCCAGGTGGCCGCTGGGGCTGTGCGGGTCGCTGCGCCAGCGCGGGCCGTCGGGGGAGCGGGGGTGCAGGCCGAAGTCGGGCTCGCTGCGCACGCCCCCGCCCAGCTCGGCCGCGACGAGGTGGATCGCCTCGCTGCCCCCGTTGGTGAGCAGCAGCCGCTCCGCGTCCACCCCGAGGGCCGCCGCGAGCGCACGGGTCGCCGCCGTCGGGTCGGGGTAGTGGCCCAGCGCGTCCAGGTGCCGCTCCAGCATGGGCGCCACCGGCGGCGCGAGCGGGTTCATGGTCTGGCTGAGGTCGAGCAGGTCGGCCGGGTCCAGGCCCAGCGCGCGGGCCACCGCCGGCCCGTCGCCGCCGTGCGCCCCCGCGGGCGGGAGCGACGGCCTCCGCGCCGTCACGACGCGCCGCGACCCACGAGCGCCCCGACGGCCATGACGACCAGCATCACGACGCCGGCGGTGACGGCGGCCGCAGCCGCGGCGACGGCACCCGCGCCGAGCCAGCCGACGACGAGACCGACGACCCCGATGCCGGCGAGCAGCCACCCCAGGGTGAGGAACACAGGCGCCCGGAAGGCTGCGGCGAAGGGGATGAAGTGCAGGCCGACACCCGCGGCCACCAGCGCGGGCATGAGCTCCTCGCGGTCGGCCTGGGCGAGCACGAGGCGACCGAGGGCGAAGACCAGGAGCATGCCGGCCACCGACGCCAGGTAGACCAGGCCGGCGCGCCGGCGCGGCGGCTGCCCGGCCGGGAGGTGCGAGGCGGGGCGCACCCAGACCGCCCAGACGTAGAACGCCACCGCGACGAGGTAGGCGACCAGGGCCACCGCCGGCCACGCCCCGGGGAGGGACCCCCGGTTGACGAGGACGAAGACGGTGGCACCGACGAGGCCGATGATGCTGCCGATGCGGTAGGGGTGGATCACGGTCCCAAGCCTAGGCGCCCGGTCGACCGGCCGCCCGGAGGTCGCCGGGGCGGGGGTCCGACACCCCGTCAGGACGCGGAATTCCGCGACGCGCCGGGCTTCGTAGTTGGCAAAACGCGCGATGGTCTGCCTACGGTGTGGCCGATCCATTGGCTCTACGAAAGGCTGTCACTATGAGCAAGAAGGTTATCGTCGAGGCCGTCGCGCGCGAGGCGGGCATGACCCAGGCCGCCGCCGACAAGGTCGTCAACTCCGTCCTCGAGGCCATCTCCGCCGAGCTCGCCAAGGGCGAGAAGGTCTCCCTCCCCGGCTTCGGCACCTTCGAGGTCCGCGAGCGCTCGGCCCGCACCGGCCGCAACCCGCAGACCGGCGAGGAGATCCAGATCGCCGCGAGCAAGGCGCCGGCGTTCAAGGCCGGCTCCAAGCTCAAGGAGCGCGTCTCCTGAGCTGAGGCTCCTCCTGCGTGACGCCCGGTCGGCCCTCGTGGCCGGCCGGGCGTCCGCGTCCCCGGCGTGGTGCGCCGACCCGGAGGCGCAGCGACCTGACCGACGCGGCGACGTCACCCACGTCGCGACATCACCGGCACGGTCGCCCCCTCGGCGCCACGGGTTCCCTATCCTGCAGGTATGCCCGCCCGACCTGACGCACCGCAGCCGCGCGTCTGGGAGCGCTTCGTGGCCCTGGGGGACTCGTTCACCGAGGGTCTGGTCGATCCCGACGCGTCCGCCCCGACCGAGGACCGCTACGTCGGCTGGGCCGACCGGGTGGCTGCCGCCCTCGCCGCCCGCAACGACGCGCTGGGCGCGCCCTTCGGCTACGCCAACCTGGCCATCCGCGGGCGCCTCATCGACGCCGTCGTCAGCGAGCAGCTGCCCGCCGCGCTGGCCCTCCACCCCGACCTGGTGAGCCTGTCCGCCGGGGGCAACGACGTGCTCCGCCCACGGGTGTCGATGCGCGCCGTCATGGACCGTCTGGAGGGGGCGGTGGCGCAGGTCCGGGAGACCGGCGCCGACGTGCTGCTCGTCACCGCACCGGACGTGTCCTGGGCGCCGCTGGTCAACCGGGTGCACCCGCGGATGGCCGAGTACACCGCCAACCTGTGGGCCGTCGGGCAGCGCACCGGGTCCTTCGTCGTCGACATCTACACGCTGCGTGCCCTGCACGACGCCCGCATGTGGGGGCCGGACCGCATCCACTTCAGCAGCGAGGGGCACACCCGGATCGCCGCGCAGGCGTTGTGGACCCTGGGGCTGGAGCAGGACGAGGACTGGGTCACGCCGCTGGACCCGGCACCCCCGCTGGGGCGGATCGAGTCGTTGCAGGCCGACCGCGAGTGGGTGGCGACCCACCTGCGTCCGTGGATCCGTCGCCGGATCCGGCGGGAGAGCTCGGGCGACGACAGGGTGCCGAAGCGACCCCAGCTCGGCCCGGTCGTGCCCCCGGCCCCCTGACCCGGGATCAGCGGCGGCCCCACTCCCAGCTGGGCGTCGACAGCATCCCCTGCCCCACCACGCGGGTCTCGCCGAGGTCCTTGGCCAGCCCGTGCACGCACATCGCCGGCACCTCGCCGGGGTCGGTCTCCAGGTCGCGCGGGTCGGCGTCGAGGCCGTCGGCGTCGCGCACCGCAGCGGCGAGCGCCTCGACCATGGGCTCGGAGTGGGTCACCAGCACGACCTGCGCGCGGCGGGACGCCCGCACCACCGCCCGCGCCAGCGGCGCGACGAGGCTCGGGTGCAGGCTGGTCTCGGGCTCGTTGAGGGCCAGCAGCCGTGGCGGCACCGGGGTGAGCAGGGCGGCGAGCCAGAGCAGGTAGCGCAGCGTGCCGTCGGACAGCTCGGCGGAGCGCAGCGGTCGCAGCATGCCGGGCTGGTGCAGCGCCACGTCGAAGAGCCCGTCGGTCACCGCGATGTCCAGCCGGGCCCCGTCGAAGGCGTCCTCGACGGCCGCGGTCAGCTCGGCCCCGGAGTCCTCACGGATCGTTTGGAGGGCAGCCGCGAGGTCGGCGCCGTCCTCCGCCAGCGCCCACGTCCGGGTGCCGACCTGCGGCCGTCGGGCCGGCGCCCCGGCATCGACCCGGAAGCCGTCGTAGAACCGCCACGTGCGCAGCTCCTTCCGGACCGCCCAGAGCTCCGGCGCCTCGAGCGGGTCGACGACGTCGGTGAGCATGCTGGACCACGGCGGCACCGACACCGGCGCCGTGTCCCACCGGCCGTCCTCGTCGCGCAGCTCGACCGCCTGGTGCCGGCGTCGGGCGGCCAGGGTCGCCGGTCGCATGACCGGCCCCCGCCACACCGCCTCGCGCTTCAGCTCCGGGTCGCGGTCGAAGGCCGAGCCCCCCTGCACGGGGATGCCGAGGTCGACGAGGTAGGACAGGTCGGGCCCGGCGCCGCCGACCCCGAGGCGGACGCCGACCGGGCCGGAGCGCGAGGTCCCCTGCACCTCGTGGCCGCGGCGAGCCTGCGCGAGCGACTCCGGCCCGGCCCACAGCGCCGAGGCCAGACCGCCCTCCTGCGCGAGGGCGCGGACCGCCTCCCCCCGACCGCAGGCCCCGAGCAGGCGCAGGGCGCGGTAGAGGCTGCTCTTGCCCGACCCGTTCGCCCCGGTGACGACGGTCAGCCGCCCGAGCGGCAGCACCACGTCGCGGAGCGAGCGGTAGCCGTGGACGGCGACCGTCGCGTACATGGCGGCCACCGTAGGCGCACGCGCCGACAGTCCTGGGCCCTCGCCGACCGGACGCCGCGCGTGGCGACGGCGACGCCCGGGCGGCCGGGGTATGCCGTCAGTCGCCCCGTGCGGCCCCGCCCAGCCCGCGCTCGGCGCGGTCGGTGAGCAGCCACTGCGCGGTCATCGAGCGGAACCGGTCGTCCCCGTCGCGCAGACGCTCCAGGGCCGGCTCGACGCACGGCTCGTCCAGGGCGGCCAGCGCCTCCAGCGCCACCAGGGCGTTGTCCTTCTCGTCGGTCTCGGCCATGGCGGCCAGGGGGGGCGCGGCCGGGCGGGCGGCGGGGTCGCCGACGAGGACGAGGGTCTGGGCCGCGTGGCGCCGGACGGCGCCGTCGCCGTCGGCCACCGCCTCCGCCAGCCCGGGCACCCCCGGCTCGCCCAGCTGCTCGAAGGCCCGCGCGAGCTCGCGCTGCTGCTCCTCGCCGCCCTGCCCGAGGTGGGGCAGGAGGGCGGGCGCCGCCTCGGCGGTGCCGGTGCGGCCCAGGGCCCACCAGGCCTTCATCGCCACCCGGTGGTCCGCGTCGTCGGCGAACGGCAGGATGTGCGGCACGGCCTCCGGGGCCTGGATCTTGCTCAGGGCGTGCAGCACCTGGACCCTCGCCTCCGGGGCCCCGCCCAGCGCCTCGACCAAGTGCGGCAGCGCGGCCGCGGGGCGGCGCACGACCGCCCAGGTCAGGGTCTCCCGGACGAAGAAGTCCGGCTCGGCGACGAGCAGCGCCACCAGCTCCGGCGTCAGCGACTCCTCCCCGTGGGTGCCCAGGTACACCGCCGCCTTCTGACGGACGGTGGGGTCGACGTCGTACACGGCGCGACGCGCCTGCTCCAGCGTGCTCACAGCTCTCTCCTCGGGTTCCGGTCCGGCAACGCGTGCAGGACCAGGGTCATTCCTCACCGGGCGTGAGGGTCAAGGCAGCACGAGCGCGGCCGGTGGGGGTGGGGGCGACCACGGGCGGCGCCCGGTGGGACGATCGGGGCATGAGTGCAGGGCAGGGACCGGCCTCCGCCCCCGGTCACGACCACGGGGCGGACGCCAGCACGACGCGGTTGCTGGTCGCCTTCGCGGTCACCGCCACGATCCTCGTCGCGGAGGTCGTCGGGGCGTTCGTCACGGGCAGCCTCGCGCTGCTCGTCGACGCGGGCCACATGCTGACCGACGCCGGCGGCCTGCTCATCGCCCTCACCGCCGCCCGACTCATGACGCGGCCCCCGTCCGAGCGTCGGACCTGGGGGTATGCCCGCGCCGAGGTCCTCGGGGCCGGCGCCCAGGCGACGGTCCTGCTGGGGGTCGGCGGCTACGCCCTCGTCGAGGGCGTGCGCCGGCTGCTCGCGGACGAGCCGGCCGAGGTGGCGGGTGGGCTGCTCCTGGCCTTCGGCGTGGTGGGGCTGCTCGGCAACCTGGTCGCGATGCTCGTCCTGGCCGGCGGGCGGGACGCCAACCTCAACCTGCGCGCCGCCTTCCTCGAGGTCGTGGCCGACGCGCTGGGCTCGGTCGCGGTCATCGTCTCGGCGGTGCTCATCCAGACCCTGGGGTGGACGCGGGCGGACGCCGTCGCGGGGGTGCTCATCGCGCTGCTCATCCTGCCCCGGGCGGTGACGATCCTGCGGGAGGCGGGCAGCGTCCTGCTGGAGTCGGTGCCCCCGGGGCTGTCGCTGCCGGAGCTGCGCGAGCACCTGCTCGGGGTCGACCACGTCCTCGACGTGCACGACCTGCACGTCTCCCGCATCGGCACCGGGACGCCGGTCCTCAGCGCCCACGTGGTCGTCGAGGACGGGTGCTTCCGCGACGGCCACGCGCCCCAGCTGCTGGACGCGCTGCAGTCCTGCGTGGCGGGGCACTTCGACGTCAGCGTGGAGCACTCGACCTTCCAGCTGGAGCCGCGCCAGCACGGGGGCCACGAGCAGGCCCACCACCCGTGAGCGCCGGCACGTAGGCTCGCGGACATGAACGACCCGCTCGGATCCGACCCCCCGGCGCCCGAGGTCGTCGACCTCGCGCACGTCCTCTTCGACCTGGCGAGGGCCGGTGACGGCGAGCGCCTCGCCGCCTACGTCGACGCCGGGGCCCCCGTGGACCTCACCGACCCGGCGGGCAACACCCTGCTCATGCTGGCGGCCTACCACGGGCACCCGGGGACCGTGGGCGAGCTGGCCCGCCGCGGCGCCGACGTCGACCGGCTGAACGACCGTGGCCAGTCGCCGCTGGCGGGCGCCGTCTTCAAGGGCGAGGCGGAGGTGGTGGCCGTGCTGCTGCAGCACGGCGCCGACCCGGACGCCGGGCAGCCCACCGCCCGCGAGACGGCCGCGATGTTCGGCCGCGAGGACCTCGTCGCCCGGGAGGCCTGAGGGGGCCTAGGTCTGCCGCACGCCCTCCGCGCCGAGGACCGCGAGCAGCTCCAGCTTCTCGTGGCTGTCGCTGCCCGGGGCGGCGGTGTAGACCAGCAGCGTCTGCGCCTGCGCAGGGGCGTGCATGACCTGGCAGTTCAGCTCGATGTCGCCGACGGAGGGCAGCCGGTAGCGCTTGACGTCCGGCGGCTGCAGGCCGACCTCCTGCCGCTGCCACACCTCCCGGAACTCCTCGCTGGACTCCAGCAGGAGGGTCGCGAGCTCCGCCGCGCGGGACCCTGGCCCGCGCAGACCGGCCACCCCGCGCAGCCCGGAGGCGTAGAGCCGGGAGTAGGACGCGTGGTCCTCCTCGGCGTAGATGTCGCGGGCGCCCGGCAGGGCGAACCAGCGGTAGCCGATGCTGCGGAAGGGTCCGGTGAACCGGGTGAGGTCGCCGAGCAGGGCGATCCCCACCGGGGTCTGGCGCAGGGTCTCGCCGAGCTCGGTGACGACCTCGGCCGGGGTGTCGGCGAGCCGGTCGAGGATCCGCAGGACGCCGGGACTGATGTGCATCCCCGCCGAGGCGGCCGGAGGGGGCGGATGTCCGGCCAGCCGGAAGAGGTGGTCGCGCTCGGCGACGGTGAGGTGCAGACCCTGCGCGATCGAGCCCACCATCTGGGCGGACGGCCGTGGGCCGCGCTCCTGCTCCAGCCGGGACCAGTAGTCGGTGGACATGTGGCACAGGGCCGCCGCCTCCTCCCGGCGCAGCCCGGAGGTGCGTCGTCGCGGCCCCCGCGGCATACCGACGTCCTCCGGCTGCAGCGACTGCCGACGGTGCCGGAGGACGTCGGCGAGTCCGGCGCGATCCATCATGGGCCCCATCCTCGCTCCTCGTCGGGCGGTGATCCAGGGACCGGCGGTCCCGGGATCAGCGAGCCCTGGATGCGCTCCGGCGACCTGGTCACCCTGGAGTCCGGCGCACCCCGCGCCGCCCACCGACAGGAGCGACATGCCACGCAGAGACCCCGACCTCACCCTCCCCGACCTCACCGGCCGACGAGCCCTGGTGACCGGCGCCAGTGACGGCATCGGGCTGGGGATCGCCACCCGCCTCGCCGCCGCCGGGGCGGAGGTCGTCATGCCCGTCCGCGACCAGGGCAAGGGCGAGGCGGCGGCGGGCCGCATCCGGGACCATCACCCGACGGCCCGGCTGCGGCTGGAGTCCCTCGACCTCTCCTCCCTGGCCTCGGTGGCCGCCCTGGGCGGGCGGCTGCGTGCCGACGGGGCGCCGCTGCACCTCCTGGTCAACAACGCGGGGGTGATGACCCCGCCCGAGCGGCAGGTGACCGAGGACGGGTTGGAGCTGCAGCTCGGGACCAACCACCTGGGGCACGTGGCGCTCACGGCGCACCTGCTGCCGCTGCTGCGGGCCGGCGGGGCGCGGGTGGTCTCCCAGACGAGCATCGCCGCCCGCGGCGGCGGGATGCACTGGGAGGACCTGCAGTGGGAGCGTGGCTACGACGCGATGGGGGCCTACCGGCAGTCCAAGATCGCGCTCGCGCTCTTCGCGCTCGCGCTCGACCGGCGCAGCGCCGACGCCGGCTGGGGCATCACCAGCGCCCTCGCCCACCCCGGGGTGGCGCCGACCAGCCTGCTCTCGGCCAGGCCCGAGATGGGCCGCTCCCGTGCGACCTCGAGCCGCCGGGTCATCCAGTGGCTCTCCGACCGGGGCGTCCTCGTCGGGACGGCGCACAGCGCCGCCCTGCCGGCCCTCCTGGCGGCGACCTCCCCGGAGGGAGGGGCGTTCTTCGGCCCCCAGGGCTGGGGGCACGCCGGGGGGCCGCCCGGCAGCACCCCCCTGTGGCGGCCGCTGCGGACCGGGGACGCCGAGCGCCTGTGGGCGGTCTCGCAGGAGCTGGTCGGCGTCTCCTTCGGGTGAGCTGCGCACGTCGGCACGCCGGCTCACGCCTCCGTCGGTGGCACGGGGGTGGGCAGGAGACCGGAGCGGGCGCGCTCCAGGACGTGGTCGCGGAAGAGCTCGGCGGCCGGCAGCAGCCGGCGCCCCGGCGCCCACGACAGGCCGACGTCCCGGGTGGCGCCGTGGTCGGTGAGCCCGAGGACGTGCAGGCCGCGCACCGGAGTGGCCACCGAGCCGCCCCACAGGGTCGGGGCGACCGCCACCCCCAGGTCGGCGGCGACATACCCCCGCAGCGTGGGCAGGTCGGCGGCGACGAAGGAGACCTCGGGCGCGAAGCCGGCCTCGGCGCACAGCTGGGCGGTATGCCTGCGCAGGACCGAGGACGGCGTCATGACGACGAAGGGGTCCTCGGCGACCTCGGACAGCGCGGTCCGGGACCGACCGGCGAGCCGGTGCCCCGGCCCGACGAGCAGCCGCATCGGCTCGGCGACGAGGGCGCGCCACCGCGGCTGGTCCTCGCCGCGGTGCGGGCGCAGCGTGGACAGCTCGAGATCGACGCCGCTGCGCGGCCCGACCGCCGGCATCGTCTCGTCCTCCTTGGTGCGCAGGTCCAGCCTGACCCCGGGGTGCCGGGCGCGGAAGCTCGTGACCAGGTCCGGGACCAGCCAGGTGCCCAGCGAGGGCTGGAAGGCCACGGTCACCGTGCCGGTCTCCGGGTCGAGCAGCTGCTGCACCGCGGCGACGCCGTCGTCCAGCTCGTGCAGCACGGCGTCCACGTGCCGCTTGAAGACCGTGCCCGCGTGGGTCATCCGCAGCACGCGCCCCTCCCGGCGCAGCAGCGGGGTGCCGATCTCGCGCTCCAGCCGGGCCAGGGCCCGGGAGACGGCCGGCTGGGACACCTGCTCGAGGTCGCTGACCTCGGTCACCGTCACCCCGTCGGCGACGAGCTGGAACCAGCGCAGGGTGTCGACCTCCATACCTATGACGCTAGCGCATGGTTGCTGTGCTCGGCAGACATTGGACGTATGGGTCAGCGAGGAGGACCGTAGGGTGCATGGCCAAGTTCCTGCTCTCGCTCATGACCGGTCGCTTCCCCTACGACGTCCGTTCCCTCCCCGCCACCCGCAGCGCCGCCGTCGTGGCGTGGCCCACCGCCACGCACCGCGCCACCCGCTGACCCCTCAGGACCCCCAGCAGGTCCGCACCCCGAACTCCACCCGGCGGGACTCGACCCCCTCCACCGGGGCGTCGCTCACGAGCAGCGTCCCGGTGTCGAGGTAGCCGGTCGGCTCCTGCCCCTCCCGCACCGCGCGGGCGATCGCCCGCACCCCCTCCCGCGCCATGTTCTGCGGGTACTGCATCGCCGTCGCGTCGATGAGGCCAGGACGCACGCCCTCGCGCATGGCGGCGCACCCGCCGTCGACCGACACCAGGACGATCTCGTCGAGGTCGGCCCCCGCGTCCTCCAGCGCGGCCAAGGCGCCCAGGGCCGCCGGCTCGTTGACCGTGTAGACGACGTTCAGGTCAGGGTCGTCCTCCAGGAGCTGCGTCATGAGCACCGCGGCGGTGTCACGATCTCCCTGGGTGTCCACCACCTGCCCGAAGGTCGAGTCGGTCACCTCGACCTGCTCCGCGAAGGCCTCCACGAAGCCGTCGTGGCGCTCCTGTGCCGACACCACCGTCGGCGACATGTCGAGCATCACCACGCGCGGCTCGAGCCCCAGCTGCTCGACCTGCGCCGCGGCATACCGCCCGATGAGCTCGCCGGCGCGCTCGTTGTCGGTGGCGAAGGTGGCCTGCACCAGCTCCGGGGGGTCGGTCGGCGTGTCGACGGCGATGACGCGCACCCCCGCCTCCTGCGCCCGCGAGATGGCGGCGTCGAGCGCCGTCGCGTCGGTCGGGGCGATGAGGATCCCGTCGACGCCCTGCGCGACCATGTCGTCGAGGGCCGCCTCCTGGGAGGCGACGTCGGTGTCGCTGGTGCCGGTCGCGGTGAGCAGCTCGACGTCGAGGTCGTCGGCGGTCTCCTGCGCGACCTCGCGCATCTCGACCCAGTAGGGGTTCTCCTCCTGCTTGGTGATGAGGCCGACCGTGACCTCCTCCTCCTGACCACCGGGGGAGCACCCGGCCAGGACGGCCAGGACGGCCAGGAGCAGGGTGCCCGCGACACCGGTCACCCAGGGGTGTGCGCCCCGCCGCGCCCTCATGACCGCGCCTCCGCCTCGTGGGTGGCCGGGGTGCCCGGTCCGGGTCGGTCGGTGCGCAGGTCGAAGAGCGCGTAGGCGGCGACGACGAGCAGGCACACGCCCGGGACGGCATACCCCAGCGCCGAGCTGGAGACGTCCATGACCGCCGCGTGCACCATGGGGATGAGCGCCCCGCCGAGGATGGCCATGACCAGCCCGGCCGAGCCGAACTTGGCGTCCGGGCCCAGGCCCTGCAGCGCCATGCCGTAGATCGTGGGGAACATGAGCGACAGCCCCGCCGAGATCATGACGACGGCGACCAGCCCGACGATGTTGAGGACGAACATCGAGGTCAGGCAGCAGGCCGCGCCGAACAGCGCCATGATGAGCAGCAGCCTCGCGGGACGGAAGATCCCGAGCAGCCAGGTCATGACGAAGCGGGAGACGAGGAAGATGACGAGGCTCGCCTGCAGCCACCACCCGGCCGCCTCCTGGCTGAGGCCGACGACGTCCTGGGCGTAGAGGATCGTGAAGGTCCACGTGCAGGTCTGCGCCGCGACGTTGAAGAACTGCGCGACCACGCCGAAGCGGTAGTGGCGGTTCGACCACAGCCGGGCGAAGGTGCCGCCACCCCCCTCGGTGAGGTCCACCGCCTCCGGCTCGGTCGGCAGGTGCATCTTCCGGAACGCGATGAGCAGCCAGATGAGGACGAGGACGCTCGCGATGAAGACGTAGGGGCGCAGGACCTGGAAGAGGTCGGCCTCCTGGGCGGCGAGGAGCTCGCCCTCGCTCATGATCGTCTTGCTCTCCTCGGGCGTGAGGTTGGGCAGGATGAGCACCGCGCCCATGAGCACGCCGAGGTTGGCCCCGACCGGGTTGAAGGACTGGGCCAGGTTGAGCCGTTGGGTGGCGCTCGCCTCGTCGCCCATCGCGATGACGAAGGGGTTGGCCGAGGTCTCCAGGATCGACAGGCCGGCCGCCAGCACGAAGAGCGCCAGCAGGAACATGTTGTAGGCGAGCATCTGGCTGGCCGGGATGAAGAGGAAGCCGCCGACCGCCGCGAGGCCGAGCCCCACGAGGACGCCCGCCTTGAAGCCGAAGCGGGAGTTGATGACGGCCGCCGGGATCGCGAGGAGGAAGTAGGCCCCGTAGTAGGCGAACTGCACCAGCGAGGACTGCAGGTTCGACATGTCGAAGATGCCGCGGAAGACGCCGACGAGGATGTCGGTGAGGTTGGCCGCCATGCCCCAGGCGGCGAAGCACAGGATGAGCAGCGCGAAGGGCACCCGGAGGTGGCGGGCCACCAGCGGGGCGTCCTGCTGGTCGACCTCGGACTGGACCGTCGCCATGCGCCCCTCCTCTTGCCGCAACGTCGGTGTCGCGTCCTGGCCAGGGTATGCCGTGGGGACCCGGGTGGCCACCCCCCCGTCGGGAGGCGGGCCGGAATACCTCGGCGGGTGGCGTTGCTATAGTTGATACATCAACAACCCAGGAGGGTGAGCCAAGGTGCAGTTCGGGATCTTCAGCGTCGGCGACATCACGCCGGACCCCACGACCGGTCGCGTGCCGACGGACGGCGAGCGGATCGCCGCGATGACGGCCTACGCGCTCAAGGCGGAGGAGGTCGGGCTGGACGTCTTCGCCACGGGGCAGCACCACAACCCGCCGTTCATCTCCTCGGCGCCCACGACCCACCTCGCCTACATCGCCGCCCAGACGGAGCGGCTGAAGCTGTCCACGGCGACGACCCTCATCACCACCACCGACCCGGTGCGCATCGCGGAGGACTACGCCTTCCTGCAGCACCTCTCCGGCGGTCGGGTCGACCTCATGATGGGCCGCGGCAACACCGGCCCGGTCTACCCGTGGTTCGGCAAGGACATCCGCCAGGGCGTGCCGCTGGCCATCGAGAACTACCACCTGCTGCGCCGGCTCTGGCGCGAGGAGGTCGTCGACTGGCAGGGGAAGTTCCGCACCCCGCTGCAGGGCTTCACCGCCACGCCGCGCCCGCTGGACGGCACCCCGCCGTTCGTCTGGCACGGCTCGATCCGGTCCACCGAGATCGCCGAGCAGGCGGCGTACTACGGCGACGGCTTCTTCCACAACAACATCTTCTGGAACATCGAGCACACCGCCCAGATGGTCGGCCTCTACCGTCGCCGCTTCGAGCACTACGGCCACGGGTCGGCCGACCAGGCCGTCGTGGGCCTCGGCGGGCAGGCCTTCATCGCCGGCAGCGAGGCCGAGGCCAAGCGGACCTTCCGCCCCTACTTCGACGTGGCCCCGGTCTACGGCCACGGCCCGAGCCTGGAGGAGTTCAGCCGGATGACCCCGCTGACGGTGGGCACGCCGGAGATGGTCATCGAGCGCACCCTCGGTTTCGCCGACGCGGTCGGTGACTACCAGCGTCAGCTCTTCCTCATCGACCACGCCGGTCTGCCGCAGGACGTCGTCCTGGAGCAGATCGAGATCCTGGGCCGTGACGTCGTGCCGGTGCTGCGCCGCGAGTTCGAGGCGCGCCGTCCCGCGCACGTCCCGAGCGACCCGCCCACCCACGCCTCGATGGTGGCGCAGGGCCCCGACGCCCCGCACCACCTCGTGGCCCCGGCCCGGGGCGCCGCCGTCGGCGCCCCCGCCTGACCCGCCGCACGGCATACCGAAGGGAGCACGCCATGACCCGCCGCATCGTCGTCCTCACCGCCGGGCTGTCCCAGCCCAGCTCCACCCGGCTGCTGGCCGACCGGCTCGCCGACGCCGTCGTCACCCAGGTGAGCGCGCGGGGCGAGGCCGCGACCGTCGAGGTGGTCGAGCTGCGGGAGCTGGCCCACGACCTGGCCACCACCATGACCACCGGTGGCATGCCGACGCCGGCCGTCGCGGCGGCGCGCGAGCTCGTCTCCGGGGCCGACGCCCTCATCGCGGTCACCCCCGTCTTCGCCGCGAGCTACTCCGGGCTGTTCAAGATGTTCGTCGACGTGCTCGACCCGGAGGCGGTCGCCGGGACGCCCGTGCTGGTCGCCGCGACGGCCGGCACGGCCCGGCACCAGCTCGTGCTCGACCACGCGCTGCGCCCGTTGTTCGCCTACCTGCGTGCCGCGGTGGTGCCGACCGGCGTCTTCGCGGCGACCGACGACTTCGGTGGTGCCGGGGCGAGCGAGCTCGGCGAGCGGATCACCCGCGCGGCCGGCGAGCTGGCCGCCGCCGTCGTCGCGGCGGGAGTCGTCGGGCTGGGCTCGGACGCTGCCCCCGGCCGCGCCGGGACGCGGGTCGACCAGGACGTCACGGACTTCGAGGACCTGCTCGCCGGCCTGGGTCAGTAGCCCCCCAGCGACGCGCGGCAGACTGGACGCATGAGCGAGCGGCGCGGTGGAGGATGCACGAGCATCCTCAGCGTCCTGCTCGTCATCGGGTTGGTCATCAGCATGGTGGTCTACCTCTCGCCCGGGCTCGACCTCGGCGACGTCCGTCGGACGGTCTACACCGAGCGCTCGGCCGGGGTCGCCGGGTCGGGCGGCGAGGGCTACACCTTCATGCAGGTCAGCGATGGTGGCCGACCGGTGACCTGGGGGTGCGCCGCCCGGATCGAGGTGGAGGTCAACCCGCAGGGGGCTCCCGAGGGGTATGCCGAGCTCGTCGCCTCCGCGGTCCAGCGGGTCAACGAGGCGAGCGGCTTCACCTTCGTGGTGACCGAGGAGACCGAGGACCGGGAGTTCCAGGGCCGCCAGCGCGGGCCGATCCTCCTCGGCTGGGCCGACGAGGAGGAGGTGTCCGAGCTCGCGGGGCCGACGGCGGGCCTGGGGGGCGCGTCCTACGTCGTGGGTCCGGGTGGTGACGCCCGGTCGGTCGGCGGCATGGTCGTCCTCGACACCGACATGCCGGGAGGATGGCTGGGCGGGCTGGACGAGGAGACCGTCCTCGTCCACGAGCTGGTGCACGTGCTCGGGCTCGGGCACTCCGACGACGCGGGGGCGCTCATGGCCGCCGAGAACTCCGGGCAGGACGAGTTCACCGACGCCGACCTGGCCGGCCTGGCCGCGCTCGAGGAGGCCGCCTGCGGGTGAGCCGGGCCTCGGTCCGGGCCCCCGGGTCGTCCGTGGGGGGTCGACGGGGCGCGCGACGTCCCCTCAGGCGGTCAGCTCGGCGAGCTGCTGGAGCCCCTCCTGCTCGAAGGCCTCGTCGCCGACCTGGTGCGCCCACACCGCGGTGCCCACCGCCTCGGCGAGCAGGAGGTCGGGCCACCAGCCCGGGCGCGGGTCCGCTCCGTAGCCCTCGAGGAACGCGGCCTCCAGGCGAGGGTCGGCCCGCCACTGGCGGGGCTCCATCCGGGCCAGGTCGGTGGCGGGGGGCCGCCACTGCGCCCGGCCGAAGTCGATGACCGACACCGTGCCGTCCTCCACCACCCAGTTGCGGGGGTGGAAGTCCCCGTGGGTGGGGGTGAGCGTGACCGGGCCGACCGGCCAGCTCGCGAGCCGTCGCTCGACGCGGTCGACGTGGGCCCGGGGGATGCGGTGCGGGCGGGCGAGCCAGCGGGCGGTGCGGACCCGCTGCTGCTCCAGCCAGTCCTCGTCGGTGCGGGAGGACTGCCCGTGCAGCCGGCTGAGCAGCTCCCCGGCCTGGTGGTAGCTCGCGGGGTCGTGCTCGGCAGGCGTGCCCTGCACCAGGCGGCCGGGCAGCCACGTCGCCACGAGCAGGTGGGCGTCGAGGTCGGCCCGGACGAGCGTCGGTGCGCGGTCGGGCAGGAGCGGGGCGGTGAGCTCGCGGTGGGCGACGACCTCCCGCCCGAGGTGGTGGTCGTCGGGGGAGCTGGCCTTCACGGTCAGGTCCCGACCGAGGTGGCGCACCTGGAGCACGGTGGTGCTGACGAGCCCCCACGAGTGGTCGCCGAGCACCGTGTGCCCGGGCAGCCAGGTGTCGAGCAGGGCCTGCTGGGTGGTCGTCAGCGGCATCGGACCAGCCTAGGCCGACCTCCGTGCCGGACACGCAGAAGCCGCCCCTCGGGAGTGGTCCCGGGGGCGGCTTCGGAAGGCGTGAGGTCAGCCGCGGATGTGCTCGATCGGGCGCCAGGAGCGACCGATCTCGAGGATCACGTGGGTGCTGCTGCGGAGAGCCTGGGACAGAGCGGTCATGATGGCCACCTTTCTTCGTGTCGGGGTCTGACAGGTTCTACTCTGACAGGATTCGTGCTTTAGCACAAACGGACATTGCTTACCGATACCCATCAGTTCTGCTTCATGGTGGGCGAAGGGCTGGCGGGTGTCCCGCCGGCCGCGTCGGACCCCTCGGCGCCCGGCGGTCGTCACCGGCCGCATGCCTCCTGACATGCGAGAAGCCGCCCCTGGGGGGACTCCCCGGAGGCGGCTTCGGACGGCGTCAGGTCAGCCGCGGATGTGCTCGATCGGGCGCCAGGAGCGACCGATCTCGAGGATCACGTGCGTGCTGCTGCGGAAAGCCTTGGACAGAGCGGTCATGATGGCCACCTTTCTTCGTGCCGGGGACTGACAGGTACTACTCTGACACCCTTCTTTCTTTAGCACAAACGAACATTACTTATGGGTATGTGTAAGATGTGCTGCATGTTCTCCCCCGAGCACCTGGTGAGTCTCAAGGCCGTCGTCGAGGAGGGCACGGTGCTGGCCGCGGCCGACCGTCTGGGCCTCACCGCCTCGGCGGTCAGCCAGCAGCTGACCCGCCTCCAGAAGGAGGCCGGGCAACCCGTCCTCGTGCGGCGCGGCCGCAACGTCGTCCCCACCGACGCGGCGGAGGTGCTGGTCCGGCTGGCCGCGCAGGTGGAGCAGCTGGACGAGGCCGCGCGAGCCGAGCTGGAGCACCTGACGAGCGACGTGTCGGGCCCCCTCGTGCTCTCCTCGTTCCCCACCGGCATCGTCGGGCTGCTGGCGCCGACCGTGCCCACCCTGCGCGAGCTCTACCCGCTGCTGCGCCTGACCGTGCGCGAGCTCACCCCGGAGGGGTCGCTGCGGGCGCTGCGGCGCGGCGAGGTCGACCTGGCCGTGGTCCACGACTGGACGGACTACCACAAGGCCCTGCCGGAGGGTCTGGTCTCCGACGTCCTCGGCAACGACGTCGTCGACCTCATCGCCCGGCACGACCACGACCTGCGGATCGGGCGCAACGGCATCGTCGACCTGCGTGACTGCGGGGGACGGGACTGGGTCGACGACTCACCGGGGGTCTTCAGCGACTGGCTGCTCACCGCCCTGCGCGAGCGGCACCTCGACTACCGGATCGCCGCGACCGCCGACACCCATCCCAGCAAGATCGCCCTCGTCGAGGCAGGGTTCGGCATCGGTCTCATGCCGCGTCTGGGCCGGCCCGAACTGCCCGAGGCGGTCGTCGCCCTGCCGGTCAAGGACCCACCCACCCGCCGCGTGATGCTGGTCCACCGCGACTCCAGCGAACGACGGCCGGCGGTGGCCTCGGTGGCCGCCCAGATCCGTCAGGCCTGGGGCTCCGGGGGCGCGTGAGCACCGCACCGGCCCTGCGCGCCCGGCCACGGGCGAGCCGCGTGGCCGGGTCGGGGCCGGTCGGTGGCCGGGGTCAGGACTCGCGCGGCTCCATGCCGGTCGCGGACTGGAGGCGGTCGATGTGCTCGGAGGCCTGTGCCTTGGTCAGGCCCTCGGCCGGGATCTGCTCACCGGCGGCGCCGGCGAGGCGGTCGAGGTAGGACTTCTGGGCCTCGGTGGCGGGGTCGTCACCGGTGGTCCAGTCCTGCGGGTCGCGCTCCAGCTGGTCGTCCGGGGACTGCGGGCTGGGGGCGCCCAGCACCTCGGCGTCGCCGTCCGCACCGGTGTCGGGCGGGGTCTGGTCGTCGATGGGGTTCGTCATGGGACCGACTCTAGGGCGGGGGTCCGACAGAGGCGCGGCCAAGACTCCTGCTGACAGGCATACCCGCCCCGGTGTAGGGATGGAGGTATGACGCCGACGTCGACCGACCAGCCCACCCGCTCACCCCACCCGACCTACCTCGCCGCGCGTGACCGGCTCCTCGAGCTCTACGGCGACCCGGGCCGGGCGCGGGAGGAGTTCCGCTACCCGGACGTGGGGGAGCGCTTCAACTGGGCGGTGGACTGGTTCGACGCGATCGCGCGCGGCAACGACGCGCCCGCGCTCGTCGTCGTCCAGGAGGACGGCAGCGACCAGACGCTCACCTTCGACGAGGTCGCCACCCGCTCCGACCAGGTCGCGGCGCTGCTGGCCCACCAGGGCATCGGCCGCGGCGACAGCGTCATGGTCATGCTGGGCAACCAGGTCGAGCTGTGGGACACCATGCTCGGGGTGATGAAGCTGGGGGCCGTCCTCATGCCGACCACGACCGCGGCCGGCCCGTCCGACCTGCGCGACCGGCTGGAGCGTGGCGGCGCCCGCGCCGTGGTCGTCGACGCCGCCGACACGGACCGGTTCGACGACGTGCCCGGCGACTACGCCCGCCTGTCCGTGGGGGAGGCGGCCGGCTGGACCGACCTGCGCACGGCATACAGCGAGCACGTCAGCCACGCCGAGCACCCGGGCACCGGCCCCGACGACCGTCTCCTGCTCTACTTCACCTCCGGCACCACCAACCGGCCCAAGCTCGTCGAGCACACCCAGGTGAGCTACCCGGTCGGCCACCTCTCGACGACCTACTGGCTGGGCCTGCGGCCCGGCGACGTGCACCTCAACATCTCCAGCCCCGGCTGGGCCAAGCACGCGTGGAGCTGCTTCTTCGCCCCGTGGATCGCCGAGGCGACGATCCTCGTCCACGCCTACCGACGGTTCGACCCCGACACCCTCCTCGACGTCGTGCGACGCCACCGGGTCACCAGCCTCTGCGCCCCGCCGACGGTCTGGCGCATGCTCATCAACGCCGACCTCTCCGGTGGCCCCGGCGCCCTGCGCGAGGTCATCGGCGCAGGTGAGCCGCTCAACCCCGAGGTCATCACCCAGGTGCAGCGGCAGTGGGGGCTGACCCTGCGCGACGGCTACGGCCAGACCGAGACCACCGCGCAGATCGGCAACTGCCCGGGGGACCGGGTCAAGCCCGGCTCGATGGGGATGCCGCTGCCCGGCATCCCCTCCGTGCTCGTCGACCCGCAGACCGGTCGGCTGGTCGAGGGCCCGGGCGAGGGCGAGATCTGCCTCGACCTGTCCGCCTCGCCGGTCGCGCTGATGACCGGCTACCAGGGTGATGACGAGCGGAACGCCGAGGCCATGACCGGCGGGTTCTACCACACCGGGGACGTCGCGGAGCGGGACGGCGCCGGCATGATCACCTACGTCGGACGCACCGACGACGTCTTCAAGGCCAGCGACTACAAGATCAGCCCGTTCGAGCTGGAGTCGGTGCTCATCGAGCACCCGGCGGTCGCCGAGGCGGCCGTGGTGCCCGCGCCCGACGAGGTGCGCCTGTCGGTGCCCAAGGCCTACGTCACCCTGGTCGCCGGCCACGAGCCCACCGCCGAGACCGCGCGCTCGATCCTGGCCCACGCCCGGGAGCACCTGCAGCCCTGGCAGCGGGTCCGCCGGCTGGAGTTCTCCGAGCTGCCCAAGACGATCAGCGGCAAGATCCGTCGGGTCGAGCTGCGGGCCCGGGAGGAGGAGCTGGCCTCCGGCGCGGGCGGGGACGAGGCTGCCGGCACCGCGGCCGCCACGGCGGGCGGAGCCGCCGGTGCCCCGACCGAGTGGCGCGACAGCGACTTCCCCGACCTGCGGGGGTGAGGCCCCGGGGCGGGCACGGTCGCGGATGACAGGCCTGTCGGCCGGGCCACCTATCGTGATCCCGTGAGCACGATCGTCCTCCTGCACGCCCATCCCGACGACGAGGCCAGCGGCACCGCGGGCACGACGCGGCTGGCCGTCGACGCCGGCCACCGGGTGGTCATCGTCTTCGCCACCCACGGCGACCACGGCACCCAGCCGCCCGACCTGCGCGAGGGCGAGACCGTCGTCGACCGGCGGCGCGCCGAGGCGCAGGCCGCCGGGCAGGTGCTCGGGACGGACCGCATCGCCTGGCTGGGCTACGCCGACTCGGGCATGACCGGGTGGGAGCAGAACGCGCACGAGCGGTCCTTCCACTCCGCCGACACCGACGAGGCGGCGCGCCGGCTGGCGGCGATCCTCGACGAGGAGGGCGCCGACGTCCTCGTCGGCTACGACTGGCACGGCGGCTACGGCCACCCCGACCACGTCAAGGTGCACGCGGTCGCGCACCGGGCGGCCGAGCTGGCCGCCCGCCGCCCGCGGCTGCTGGAGAACACCATGAACCGTGACCACGTCCGCCGGATGGTCGAGGCGGCGAGGCAGGCCGGCACGATCGGCGAGGACGAGGACTTCGACCCGGACGGCCCGGCCGACGACGGCAACCCCATGGGCACCCCCGAGGCGGAGATCCACTGGCACGTCGACGTGCGCGAGGTCATGGCCACCAAGCGGGCGGCCCTCTCGGCGCACGCCAGCCAGGAGGACGTCGGGTGGATGCTCGGCATGCCCTCCGAGCAGTTCGCGGCGATGTTCGGCGACGAGTGGTTCGTCGAGCCCGCCCGTGCGCCCGGCCTGACCCACGGGCATCCCCTGGCCTGAGCGCCCCCGGTCGTGCGGCATACCCTCGGAGGATGAGCGACCTGCCCCAGCCGATGCCGGAGTCCGACCGAGGGGTGCCGGAGGGCGCCGACCTGGGGCTCTCGCGCGGGACCGACTTCCTGCAGCTCGACGAGCTGCTCACCGGGCAGGAGCGCGAGCTGCGCGACGGGGTGCGCCGCTGGTGCGACGAGGCGGTCGTGCCGGCCGCGCAGGAGTGGTGGGAGGCCGCGCGCTACCCCGCCGAGATGGTGCCGGGGTATGCCGCGACCCGGGTGGCCGGTGCGTCGATCCAGGGATACGGCTGCGCCGGGGTGTCCGCTCTCGCCGACGGCATGATGTGCGCCGAGCTGGCCCGGGGTGACGGCTCCATCGCGACCTTCAACGCGGTCCACTCCGGGTTGGCGATGACCTCCGTCCACCTCCTGGGCAGCGAGGAGCAGCGGCAGCGCTGGCTGCCGGGGATGGCCCGGGTGGAGACGGTCGGCGCCGTCGCCCTCACCGAGCCCACGCACGGCTCGGACGTCGTGAGCATGGAGACGCGGGCGCGGCGGGACGGCGACCAGTGGGTGCTCGACGGGGCCAAGCGGTGGATCGGCAACGGCTCCGTCGCCGACCTCGTGGTGGTCTGGGCGCGGGACGACGACGGCGACGTGGGTGGCTTCGTCGTCGAGTCGCCGCAGCAGCGGGACGGCTGGGACGCGCGGGTCATCGGCGGCAAGATCAGCAACCGTGGGGTGTGGCAGGCCCACATCCGCCTCGACGGGGTGCGGGTCCCGGCCGAGAACCGGCTCGCGGAGGCCCGCACCTTCGCCGACACCAACCGGGTGCTGGCCCGGTCGCGCCAGGCGGTGGCGTGGGAGGCCGTCGGCCACGCGGTCGCGGCCTACGAGGGCGCGCTGACCTACGCCCTGCGCCGGGAGCAGTTCGGCCGTCCGCTGGCCAAGAACCAGCTCATCCAGGACGACCTCGCGCGGATGGTCACCCTCATCACCTCCATGCAGCTCATGTGCACGAGGATGAGCCAGCTCGAGGACCAGGGCCGCTGCACCATCGAGCACGCGGCGATGGCCAAGCTGCACACGACCACCGCGGCCCGTGAGGTGGTCGCGACCGCCCGGGACATGCTCGGCGGCAACGGCATCCTGCTCGACCACCACGTCGCGCGGCACTTCGCCGACCTCGAGGCGACCTACACCTACGAGGGCAGCCGGACCGTCCAGTCCCTCCTGGTCGGTCGCGCGGTGACGGGCACCAGCGCCTTCCGCTGACCCGACCCGGGCGTCGCCGGGGTGAGGTGACGGGTGTCACCGCCACGGCGCCGTCACCAGGGCTAGGGTGACGAGGTATGGCGAACCCCACCACCCCCGGTCCGTCACCCGAGGGACCGTCCGAGGTCCCGCACGACTGGAGACCGGCCATCCCGCAGCCGGGGGAGCGTCCGGTGCCGCGCGAGGAGGTGGGGGACCCGCCCGGCCTGGCGAGGCCCGCGGGCTCCCCGGTCCCGGCCCGGCAGTCGAGCCAGACGATGGGCACGCTCATGGGCGACATCACCCGCACCGGCTCCTGGCAGGTCGCCGAGCGGACGACGCTCCTGATGTTCCTCGGCGACGTCAGGCTGGACCTGCGCGAGGTGCTCCGGCCCGGGGAGACCCTGGAGATCTCGACCTACACCGGGCTGGGCGACGTCAAGCTCGTCGTGCCGGCGGGGACCCGGGTGGAGCTGCAGGGGTTCACCCTCCTGGGGGACCTGCGCCACGACGTCGACCCCGCCGCCGACGGGGTCCCCGAGACGGGGGCGTGCGTGCGGGTCAACGCCACGAGCCTGCTCGGGGACGTGCGTGTCCGGACGATGCCCCCGGACGACGGGTCCAGGCCGCCGCGCGGTTGGCGCTGGACCCAGAAGCGCTGAGCCCCGGAGCGCCGCACCCGCCTTCGCGGCGTCCGTCGCCGTCAGGGGTGGCGCCGGGCGGGGGTCAGCCCAGCGGCACGTGCCGGCGGAACCACTCCAGGCTCGCGGCCCAGGGGCCGCGCCGCTCGGCGAGGTCCTCCAGCAGCGGGGTGAGCTCGGCGGAGAAGCTGATCGAGGACTCCAGCGGCAGCAGCGAGGGCAGGTTGTCGATGGCGATGACGTCGAGCGGGTTCTGCGCCGTGCCCACGTCGCGCACCGGCTCGGCCCACGAGGTGATGGCGGTGTTGACCGGCAGCAGGTTGTTGTCCGAGGTGACGTCGCAGGTCACGTCGCCGATGGTGCGCAGCCGACGCGGCGCGGGGACGTCGGCCGGGGCCACGAACGGCTCCCGCGGGGTGTTGCTCACCACGCAGTTGACGAGGATGTCGTGGTCGAGCAGGGCCGCCTTGTCCAGCTCCACGGTGTCGACGCGGTCCCACCGCGTGACCGCGCACCCGGCCAGCTCGAGCGCCTCGACCGCCCCGCGGCCGGAGCGCCCGCGGGCGCCGATGACCAGCGCCCGCTCGGGCTCGCGGCCCTCGGCGCTGCCGCGCAGTTGGGCGTCCAGGTCCTCCCGCGCCATGGGGGCCACCCCGCCGTCCAGCAGACCACGGTGCCGCAGCACGGAGAGGGCGGCGCCGACATACCCCGCCCAGAAGCCGAAGGCGACGACCCGCCGGCCGTCGAGCGTGAGGTACTCCACGTCCAGCAGCTCGCCGCCGCCGCGCCGGAAGCGGTCCAGCGTGACGTCGGCACCCTCCTGCCCCTTGTAGGCGTGGGCGAAGAACACGTGGGTGTGCGCCAGGTCGGCCGGGTCCTCCGGCAGCTCCTTGATGCCCACGACGACCGCGCCCTCGGGGGCGTCGATCCACGATCCGTAGGGCGCCACCGAGCACCCGGCCTCGACGTAGTCCTCCAGGTCGACGACCCGGCTCGGCGACTCCTCGACCGTCACGACATACCCGTCGGCCACCAGGCGGGCGGCGTCGGCGGGGACGATCGGCACGCGCTGCTCGCCCGGGCGGGCCTCGGCGCGGATCCACAGGTGGGGGCGACTCATACGTCCAGAATATGACGACTCCGACCTTCTCCCTGCGTCAACGTGCGTCGACCAGGACCGGCCGTGCGTTAGGTTGAGCCCGGTCACATCGGCGTGAGAGGGGCTGGACGGATGAGCAGCGAGATCGTGCGGGAGCAGGGCGAGTACGACTACGAGCCGAGCGACCGCGAGCCACCCCGGCCGGCCGGTCGGACGTGGGCGTTCCGGCTCGGGGGCATCGGTCTGGCCGCGCTGGTCTACCTGCTGCTCGGGGGGGCGGAGATGTCCGGGGACGCCCGCTTCGTGGCGGCGATCGCGGTGCTCATGGCCGTCTGGTGGATGACCGAGGCGATCCCGCTGGCGGCGACCTCGCTGCTGCCGATCGTGCTCATCCCGCCGCTCACCGGCCTCGGGGTCGCGGACGCGACGGCTCCCTACGCCAACTCCATCGTCTTCCTCTTCCTCGGTGGCTTCCTCATCGCCATCGCCATGCAGAAGTGGAACCTGCACCGGCGCATCGCGCTCCTGACGCTGCGCCGGGTCGGCACCCACCCGCGGCGGATCATCCTCGGGATGATGATCTCGACGGCCTTCCTGTCGATGTGGGTCTCCAACACCGCGACCACCCTGATGATGCTGCCCATCGGCATCTCGGTGCTCGCCCTCGTCGTGGAGAACAGCCGCCAGGCGGCCTCCTCCTCGGCGGACATGGCCGACGGTGACGTGGCCGATGAGGTGCGTGCGGGCCGCGCGGTGAGCGACGTCGTCAACGACCCGGACGTCCGGCTCTTCGGGGTCGCGCTCGTGCTCTCCATCGCCTGGTCCGCCTCCATCGGCGGGTTGGGCACGCTGCTCGGCAGCCCGCCCAACGCCATCGTCGCCGGCTACCTCGCCGACGAGCTCGACCAGGAGGTCGGCTTCCTCGCCTGGATGCTGCTGGGCGTGCCGATCGTCGTGGTCTTCATCGCCCTCGCCTGGCTGCTCATCACCCGCCTCATGTTCCGCTTCAAGCTGGAGGAGATCCCCGGCGGGCGCGAGCTCATCGACCACGAGATCGACCAGCTCGGGCCGATGAGCCAGGGCGAGAAGGTCGTGCTCACCGTCTTCTGCGGTGCGGCCTTCCTGTGGATCGTCCCCGGTCTGCTGGTCAACATCCCCGCCCTGGCGGAGTCCGCCGCCTGGCTGGGCGAGCTCGACGACACCGCCATCGCCATCGGCGCCGGGCTGGTCCTCTTCCTCGTCCCCGGTGACCGCGAGGGCCGGATGACGCTGGAGTGGGACGACGCGGAGGAGGGCCTGCCCTGGGGCGTGCTGCTGCTCTTCGGCGGTGGCCTCAGCCTGGCCGCCGCGGTGGCCGGCACCGGGCTCGACGAGTGGTTCGGCACCCAGGTGACCGGGCTCGGGGCGCTGCCGATCGTGCTGCTGCTCGCCGCCGTCGTGACCATCGTGCTGTTCCTCACCGAGGTGACCAGCAACACCGCCACGGCCGCGACCTTCATCCCGGTGCTCGGCGGGGTCGCCGTCGGCATCGGCGTGGACCCGATGACGTTGCTCATCCCGGCCGCGCTGGCCGCGACCTGCGCCTTCATGCTCCCGGTCGGCACGCCGCCCAACGCGATCGTCTTCGGCACGGGGGCGGTGAAGATCCAGGAGATGGCGCGTGGTGGAATCGTCCTCAACGTCGTCGGCGTGGTCCTCATCACCCTCTTCACGGTGCTGATCGGACCCTTCGCCCTGGGGCTGGTGCTCTAGGAGGGAGCCGGCGGGCGGCATACCGCACGACGGCAGAGAGGGGGCGACGCGCCCGCGTGGTCAGGCCAGCAGCCCCTCGTCGCGGTCGCTCCGCCCTGGTCATGGTGCTCGCCTCGGCGATCACCACGCTGGGCGCCATCCCTCCCTTCCTCCTGGGTGCCCAGGCCGTCCGGATCCGCGAGGACCTCGGGCTGGGGCTGGGCGCCTTCGGGGTGGCCGTCAGCGTCTTCTTCGCGACCGCGGCGGTGGCCACGCTGTCGACCTCCGGGGTCGTGGACCGGCTGGGCCGGGGTCGGCTGCTGCTCGCCGCCGGCGTGCTCGTGGCCGGCGGCGGGGTGGCCATGACGGTGCTGGCCCGCGGCTGGTGGACGCTCATGCTCGTCATGGTCGTCCTCGGCCTGGGCAACGCGGCCTCGCAGGCGACCGCCAACCTGCTCATGGCGCGCACGCTGCCGCCGGGGCGGCGGGGGCTGGGCTTCGGGGTGAAGCAGTCGGCGGTGCCGCTCGCGATCATGCTCGGCGGGCTGGCGGTGCCGACGACCGGGGCGCTGTGGGGGTGGCGCTCCACCTTCCTCATCACCGCCGTCCTGGGGACGGTGGTCGTGGGCGGGGCCGTGGCCGTGCTCGTCCGGGAGCGCCGGCGGGGGCGGCGCGGGGCCGGCGCCCCGGTGTCCCTGCCGGAGCTGCTCGAGTCGCCACCGACGCTCCCGCTCGTGCTCGCGGCGCTGGCCATCACCTTCGCCAGCGCGGCCGCCAACTTCGTCGGGGCGTTCGCCGCCTCGTGGGGCTTCGAGGTGGGGCTCAGCCCTTCCCAGACCGGGGTGCTCATGGCCCTGGGGTCGGGGGGCTCGATCGCGGTCCGGGTCTTCTCCGGGTGGCGGGCGGACCACCGCCACGGGGCCAACCTGCCGGTCGTCGCCACCCAGATGGGGGTCGGGGCGCTGGCCTGCGCCGGGCTGGTGGTGGCCGAGCCCTGGGCGGTGTGGGTCTTCGGTCTGCTGGCCTTCAGCATCGGGTGGTCCTGGCCCGGTCTGCTGCTGTATGCCGTGGCGCGCCTGGGTCGGGACAACCCGGCGCAGGCCTCGGGCGCGGTCCAGGCGGGCGCCTTCGCGGGCGGTGCGCTGGGGCCGGCGCTGCTCGGTGGCCTCTCGCAGGCGGCGGGCTTCCCGCTGACCTGGGCGGTGGCGGCTGCCTGCTTCGCCGTCGCCGGCCTGCTCGTCCTGCTGGCCCGCAGCCGTTTCACCGCCGACCTGCTCACCCGGCCCCCGCGCGAGCCCTTCCGCTACGCCCGCAGCAAGGTGACGCCGCCGCGCGAGGCGTGAGGGACGGCATACCTGGAGGCGGCCGGGACCGACGTGCGGCAGGATGTGCCCATGTTCGAGCCGATGGCGCGGCGCCGTCGGGCGCGGGGGATGGAGCGGCGCCTGGCCGAGCTCGACCGGTGGGACGAGATCTACGGCCTGGGCGTCATCCCGTCCTCCCCGCCCCCGCGTCGACGGCGACGACGCCATGGTGGGGGCTGGCTGGTCGTGCTGGTCGGGGTCGCCGCCGCCGTGGCCTTCCCCGCGCAGTCCTCGGCGCTGCTCGGCCGGGTGGGCGACCTGGTGACCGGAGGCGGTGCCGACGAGCCCGTGGCGTGGGCCGACGAGGTCGGTGCCGTGGTGCAGGAGGCCACCCCGCTGGGTGGCGGGCCGCTCGGGGGGCTGGGCGAGGAGGGCTCGCGGCTGCTCCCCGAGGTGACGGTGTCGCAGACCGGTGAGCACGCCTTCCTCTACACCCAGACCGCGTCCGAGGACCCGGTCGGCTTCTCGCCCTGCCGGTCGGTGGAGGTCGCCGTCAACCCGGACGGCGCGCCCCGGGGCTACGAGGAGGTCGTGGAGGGGTCCCTGGCCCGCGTCTCCGCCGCCACCGGGCTGCTGCTCGAGCTCGTGGGGGAGAGCGAGGACACCTTCGACCAGCCGCGGTCCCCCCGCGACCCGGTGCTCATCACCTGGTCGACCGCGGCCCAGGTGCCGGCGCTCACCGGGCGCACGGCCGGCCTCGGTGGCCCCGTCGTCGTGACCGAGGGGGTCTCGGGCCGCAAGTCCCTCGTCAGCGGCGCGGTCGTCCTGGACCGGGAGGATCTCGGCGGCGCGACGGAGACCGCGCTGGTGCTCGACCACGAGCTGGGCCACGTCCTGGGCCTGGACCACGTGGACGACCCGGGCGAGCTCATGGCGGCGGTCAACATCGGCCAGACCGGCTTCGGGGCGGGTGACCTGGAGGGGCTGGCCAGGCTGGGGGCGATCGACTGCGGCTGAGCGGGCCCGCGGCCGTCGATCACGCGTCCGGTGCGGCCGGAGCACGCGTCTGGTGTGGTCTGACGGTGCGTCCGGTGCGGCCGGAGCACGCGTCTGGTGTGGCCTGACGGTGCGTCCGGTGCGGCCGGAGCACGAGTCTGGTGTGGTCTGACGGCGCGTCCGGTGCGGCCGGAGCGCGCGTCCGGTGCAGGAAGGGGGGGAGGACGGGTCGGGTCGGGCAGGGCGTGTGCTGCGTCAGGGGAGGGCGGAGGCCATGCGGCGGACGGCCTCGTGGACGAGCTCCTCGCTGGTGCCGATGTTGAGCCGGGCGAAGCCGGCGCCGCCGGCACCGAAGGCCGGCCCGGGCGAGAGCAGCACCCGCCCGCGCTCGAGGAAGGTCTGGGCCGGGTCGTCCCCGAGGCCGAGGTCGCGGCAGTCCAGCCAGGCGAGGTAGGACGCGTGGCCGGGGGTGAACCGCACGCCCGGCAGGTGCTCGGCGAGGAGGGCGGGCAGGGCGTGGGTGCGCGCCTCGATCTCGGCGACGGCGGCGTCCAGCCAGTCGCGCCCCTCCGTGTAGGCGGCGACGGCGGCGTACTGGCCCAGGATGCTCGGCGCCCAGTCGGTCTCGGGCTGGCGCCGGGGCCACCGGCCCTCGACGGCGGTGACCCCGAGCGCCAGCTTCAGCCCGGCCGTGTTCCAGGCCTTGGACGGCGAGTGCAGCGCGATGCCCACCCGGCGGGCCGCCTCGCTCACGGTGAGGAAGGGCACGAAGGGCTGCGGGCTGGAGGGGTGCACGAGCGGGGCGTGGATCTCGTCGGCGACGACGACCGCGTCGTGCTGCGCCGCGAGGTCGGCGAGCGCGGCGAGCTCCGCACGCGGGTAGACGTAGCCCAGCGGGTTGTGCGGGCTGCACAGGAGCACGACCCGGGCGCCGTCGGCGAGCGCGCGGCCCATGGCCTCCAGGTCCAGCCGGCCGCCGTCGGCCACGTCGAGCATCGGGACCTCGAGCGCCTCCAGGCCCAGCTCGCGCAGCCAGGGGTAGAACGAGAGGTAGACCGGCGGGTTGAGGACGACCGCGTCGCCGGGGGAGGTGAGGGCCCGCAGGGTCTCCTTGGCGGCCTGGCCGACATCGGCGAACAGGCGCACCCGCCCCGGCGTCCCCTGGGTCTCCCAGCCCCAGACGTCCCGGGCGAAACCGGCGAAGGCGTCGACCACCGGGGTGGGGTCCCCGGCATACCCGAGGTCGCTGCGCTCGACCGCGGTGTGCAGCGCGGCGCTGATCGCGGGTGCGGTGCGGACGTCCATCTCGGCGGTCCAGGCGGGGAGCACGTCGTCGGGGACGCGGCTCCACTTGGCGCTGCGGTGGGTGCGCATCTGCTCGAGCGTGAGGTCGAAGGGCGAGGCCATGGGACCAGCCTCTCAGGTGCGGGTTGACACCCTCCGCGGCCTCTCGCACAGTGGGCGGGACGTCGCGGCAGGTCGCCCGCGGACCGTGCCTGAGCGAGGAGCACCGATGAGCCTGTCCACGACCGGGGGAGCGCCCACGGCCTACCACCTGCGCCCGGCCCGAGGCTGGCTCAACGACCCCAACGGCATGGTCTTCCACCAGGGGCGCTGGCACGTCTTCTTCCAGCACAACCCGCAGGGCCCGTGGCACCGGCAGATCGCCTGGGGGCACGCCAGCAGCAGCGACCTGCTCCGGTGGCGCGAGCACCCGGTCGCCTTCACCCCCCAGAGCGAGGGGCCGGACAGCTTCGGCTGCTGGTCGGGGGTCCTCGTCACCGGGCTCGAGCGACCCGCCGTCGTCTACTCCGGGGTCACCGGCGCCGACGGCCACAGCACGGTGTGCCTGCGCTGGTCGATGGACGCGGACCTCGACACGTGGTCCGACCCGGTGGTCGTCGCCACCACCCCCGAGGTGGACGACGTCGCCGTCATGCGCGACCCGTTCGTCTTCCGGCACGGCGGGCACCGGTATGCCGTGCTCGGCGCCGGGCTGCGGTCGGGGACGCCGGTGATCCTGCTCTACGGCTGCGACGACATCGAGCGGTGGGAGTACCTCGGGGTCTGGCTCACCGGCGACGACGAGGCGCTCGCCGGGGCGCTGCCGGCGGACGTGTGGGAGTGCCCGCAGCTGGCGGTGTGGGGGGATCGGGCCTCGCTCGTGGTCTCCCTGCACGACCGCGGTGTGCTCGGGCAGGTCATGGCCTGCACGGGCGCCTACGGGTCCGACGACGCCGGGCGGCCGGTGCTCGGCGTCGACCGCGTCGACCTGCTGGACGACGGGGCCGACTTCTACGCCCCGCAGCTCGCGCCGGACGGCCGCGAGGGCTTCTGGCTCATGGGGTGGGTCCGCGAGGACGGGCCGGAGGAGAGCGCGGGCGACCACGCCGGATGCATGACGGTGCCGCGCCGGCTGGTGCTGGAGGACGGCACCCCCCGGCTGCTGCTGGACCCGCTGGCCGCCCAGGGGCTGGCATGGCAGCGGGCCGAGCCCGTGGAGGGCGCCGCCCTCGAGGGCCAGCTCAGCCTCGAGGTCAGCGCCGCGGGCGCCCGGCTGGAGCACCCGCGCCACGGCGTGCGGTCCCTGCCCGAGGGCACCCGCGTCCTCGTCGACGGGGCGGTCCTGGAGGTCTACCCCCCGCAGGGGCCGCCGGCCACCTTCCGCGACCCGGTGCCGTGGCGCTGGGCGTCGCCGGCCGGCCCGGTCTGAGGACCGCGGGCGAGCGGGGTCAGGCGGCGAACGCCCAGCGGTCCAGCACCCGCTGGAGCTCGTCCACGTGCCACCGCGGCACGTAGGCGACGGTGATCCGCTGGCCGTGCCGGACGTAGGCGCTGGCCTGCCCGGGCAGGCAGACCGCGTCGAAGATCCACGGCAGCACGTCCAGGTCGGCGTAGTCGTGGTCCAGGCGGGGGTGGATCTCGCGGGTGATGCGCCCGAGCCGGAACCGGACCACCCACCGGTTGCGCTCGCGGTCGACGCCGCCGCGCACCTCCCCGAGCTCGCCGGTCGAGCCGGCCGCGGCGGCCAGCTTGCGCACGAGGTCGGGGTAGGAGTCGGGGCCGACGACGTGCTCGAGGTCGACCGTCGTGACGTGCGGGTGGTGGGTCAGCTCGCCGTCGGTGTCGCGCGCCAGGCAGTGCATGACCGCGACGTACGGGTGCTGCCGCACCGCCTGGGCCACCTCCGCGTCGGCGAGGAGGTCGGCCTCGGTGACGCCGTCCTGGGGGGAGAGCCCCAGGCGCTCCAGCGTGGCGAGCTGCTCCCGGGCCGAGGGGCGGATGGCCGGGGTGACCAGCATCGGTGCGTCATCGCCAGCATCGCTGTGGCGGGCGAAGACCTCGGACAGTCTCATGGTCCAAGACTGCCACCGCGGGCGGGAGCGCACAACGCCCGAGCGCCGCGTCCGGCGGTGCCGGACGCGGCGCTCGGGTCGCGCGGTGCGGTGCCGCTCAGGCGACGCGGGTCTGCGGGGCGTTCTCCGCGGTCTTGCCCGGGTCCTTCTCGGCGACGCCACCGACGGCGTCGTCGATCTTGGCCATGAGGTCGGCGTCGAGGGTGACACCGGCGGCCTTGACGTTGTCCTCGACCTGCGAGGGCTTGGAGGCGCCCACGAGCGCGGCGGCGACGTTGGGATTCTGGAGCACCCAGGCGACGGCCAGCTGCGGCATGGTGAGGCCGGCCTCCTCGGCGAGCGGCTTGAGCTCCTGCACGGCGCGCAGCGTCTCGTCCCGCATGAAGCCCTGCATGCCCTTGCCCATCGACTCGTCTGCGGCACGGCCCTCGGTGGGCTGCTGGCCGGGGAGGTACTTGCCGGAGAGCACGCCCTGCGCCATCGGGCTCCAGACGATCTGGGAGATCCCGAGCTCCTCGCAGGTCGGCACGACCTCGGGCTCGATGACCCGCCACAGCATGGAGTACTGCGGCTGGGAGGAGATGAGCTGGATGCCCAGGTCCTGGGCCAGCGCGTGCCCGGCGCGGATCTGGTCGGCGGTCCACTCGCTCACGCCGATGTAGAGCGCCTTGCCCTGGCGGACGACGTCGGCGAAGGCCTGCATGGTCTCCTCCAGCGGCGTCTCCGTGTCGTAGCGGTGGGCCTGGTAGAGGTCGACGTAGTCGGTCTTCAGGCGGGACAGGCTGCCGTCGATCGACTCCATGATGTGCTTGCGGGACAGGCCGGTGTCGTTCTTGCCGCCCGGGCCGGTCGGCCAGTAGACCTTGGTGAAGATCTCCAGGCTCTCCCGGCGCTCGCCCTGGAGGGCCTCGCCGAGCACGGACTCCGCCTTGGTGTTGGCGTAGACGTCCGCGGTGTCGAAGGTGCTGATGCCGGCGTCGAGCGCGGCTCGCACGCACTGGTGCGCGACCTCGTTCTCGACCTGGCTCCCGTGGGTGAGCCAGTTGCCGTAGGTGATCTCGCTGATCTTGAGGCCGCTGTTTCCGAGGAATCTGAACTCCATACCTCCCACGGTATGCCGCTCTCCCGGGCTCGTCCTGCCCGGCCCCCACCCCGCGGACCGCGGGAATGAGACCGGGCGAGCGGGCGTTGAAGGTGCCCCCGCGAACCAGGAGGACCGTGCGCCCGCTGCCCGACCTGCCCGACCTGTCCACCCAGCACCGACGGCTCCGCGAGCTGGGCCTCCGGCTCCCCGACCTGCCCCCGGATCTCGCCGGTGACCTGCTCGTCGTCCACCCTGGACTCGTCCCGGTCGCCGACCTCGTCCCGCTGCTGCGGCGCGGGGAGCGTGCCGGTTTCGTGGTCACCGACCTGACCGACCTGGCGGAGTTCGGACCCGCGCCCGGGGTGCAGGTCCCGGACGCCGACCTGTATGCCGTGCACGCGCCGGAGCGCGGTGACGAGCACGCCGACCGCAGCCCCGACGAGATCGACCCGCAGGTCCGGGCTCAGGGGCGCGACCTCATGACCGCCGCCGAGGGCGTGGCGTGGGTGCTCCAGCAGCCCGAGGTCCTCGAGCGCAACCACTGCTTCATGACCACCGGGTCGCGCCGCCCGCGCTCCGGCGGCCCCGGCCTGGACGCCCGCGTCCCGGCCCTGTGGATCAGCAACGGCACCGGCCGCGACGGCCGGCACCGCAAGGACGCACCCAAGCTCGGCTGGTGCTGGGCCGGCAACCGGCACACCTGGCTGGGGATCGCCTCGGTCGCCGGCCGCAGCACCGCCTGAGCTCGTGGTCAGCGGCGTCGGCCGAGGTCGTACGTCACCAGCGCGCCGTTCCCGAAGGCTCCCGTCGTCGCGTAGACCCGCTTGCCGGAGAGCGCCACGTCCGAGGGCGAGTCGGCCGTGAACAGGGTGCGTGCCGTCCCGCTGCCCGGGCGGACCACCGAGACCTCACCACCGAAGAGCTCCGCCACGACGAGGTGGCCGTCACGCGACCGGTCCAGTCCTGTCGCCCCGTGCAGGCCCCGGGCGACCGTGGTGGCGTGCGCGTGCCGGTCGATGCGGTACACCCGGCTCAGCGGGACGATCTCGCCGGCCCCACCGCCCAGGGTGGTGACGTAGAGCCGACCCCGGTGGTCGACCGCCACGTCGGTGGGCACCGACTCGGGGACGTAGTCCTCCCCGACCAGGCAGTCGGGGAGGAGATCCGCACCCGGGGGCAGCGACGCCTCCAGACCGGCCTTGAGCTCCTCGGTGAAGGTGATGTCGAACACGGGCAGCACCGCCGCGGTCGAGATGTCACCGGTGCGCAGGTCGACCTCGAGGACCGCGTTGGCCGCCGCGTCGGCCACGTAGGCACGGTGCCCCCTGACCGTGAGCTGGTAGGCGTTGGACTCCACGATGCCGGTGTACTCCGACAGGGGCGGGGCGTCCGAGGCCTCCTCCCAGGCACCGAGCTCCTCGGCGCACGAGGAGTTCAGCCCGACGAAGCCGTAGCTCACCCCGGCGTCCGGGTTGTTCTGGATCTCGTGCTGCCAGAGGTCGTCGCTGACCACCGTCCGGGTGCCGTCCCTCGAGGTCCGGACCACGTGGCTGGTCGGCGTCTGCCCGGAGAGGTCGGTCTCCAGGTGGTACGTCCTGCCCCGGCTGGTGGCCACGCCGCCCAGGCTGCCGGTCTCCGGGACCTGGTACACGGTCCTGACCGTGCCGCGCTTGACCGTGGACAGCTGACCGCTGAAGTTCTGGGTCAGAGAGACGTGTCCGGACCCGACGGCCAGGCTCAGCGGCCCGACCAGTCCGTCGACGACGACGCGAGGCTCGCTGGTGCGGGCTTGCGCCGGTGCGGTGAGAAGAGACGCCGTGAGCGCCAGCACGCTGGCTGCCACGGCAAGGGTGGATCGACGCATGTCCAGACCTCCGGTTCACGATGTGGAGGGCGGGCTCGGTTGGGCTCGTCCAGGTGCGACGGCCCCTGCGTCACACCCGGCCACCGCTGCTCGCATGGTCCTGCTGCCTTGACGCGGTGTCAAGAGGCTCCGTGACAGGGGGTGCGGGTGGTGCTAGGACGTCGTCGTGGTGTCCTCGCCGAGCGCCAGCGGCAGCCCGGCCCGGCGGAAGGCGTCCTCGGAGAAGAAGCCGACCACCCCGGTGATCTCGCCGCGCCGCAGGTCGACGACGCAGAGCTGGAAGGCGCGGTAGACGCCGTGCTCGTCGCGGAGGTACATCCCGGCTGCGGGCTGCCCGTTGGCGACCGTGGGCACCATGCGCAGGTCGCGGGGGCCGTTCGCGGGGCACTGGCTGTTGATGAGGGCGGCGATGTCGTCCGGGCCGAGGTAGTACTGGTCGAAGGGCGGCATCTGCCAGACCGCCTGGTCGGTCATGACCCCGACGACGGCCGGCACGTCGTAGCGCTCGAAGGCGTCGCAGAAGGCCGCGAACACCTCGCGCTCGCCGTGGCTCAGCTCGGTCACCCGACGACCGGCGCGCTCGAGCCCGTCACCGATCGTGGCCCGTGAGCGCTGGAGCGCGGAGTTGACCGAGGCGACCGTGGTCTCCAGGGCCTGCGCCGTCTCGGCCGCGGAGAGCTGCAGGACGTCGCGCAGCACGAGCACGGCCCGCTGGAGCGGGGGGAGGTCCTGCAGCGCGGCGACGAACGCCAGCTGGGTGTCCTCGGTCTCGACGGCGGCCTGCGCCGGGTCGACGGGGATGACGTCCCGGCCCCACACGACCCGGTCCGGCAGCGGCTCGAGCCAGTCGCGGGAGCGGTCCTCGACGACCGGGACGCCCGGGTCCCCGGGCGGCTGGCCGAGCCCGCTGGGCAGGGGACGGCGGGACTGACCCTTCAACGCGGTGAGGCAGGAGTTGGTGGCGATGGTGTACATCCACGTCCGCACCGAGGACCGCCCCTCGAACCGGTCGAAGGCCCTCCACGCGCGCAGGTAGGTCTCCTGCACGAGGTCCTCCGCCTCCCCGGCGGACCCGAGCATGCGGTAGCAGTGCGCGATGAGCTCACCCCGCAACGGTGCGGTCAGCTCCTCGAACTCGCGCTCCTGCTGCGGGCTCAGCGTGGTGGACATGCGGCCTCCTCGACCCCGTTCGACCTGATGGCCCTCACGCTAGTGCCCCGCACCGACGGACGTGCGGGCGAGCGGGCTCCCGGTGTATGATGTGTGCATCATGCAACTATCTGAGGAGCTGGCACGGACCTTCGCGGCCATGGGCCGCTTCCTGCGCGAGCGCGAGGGGGACCTCGCGCCCACCGACGTCGCCGTCCTGGTCCGGCTGGCCGGGCAGCAGTGCACGCGCTCCCGGGACCTGGCCCAGGCCGAGGGTCTGGACCCGTCCACGATGAGCCGCC
Source organism: Serinicoccus chungangensis (assembly GCF_006337125.1). Classification (GTDB taxonomy): domain Bacteria; phylum Actinomycetota; class Actinomycetes; order Actinomycetales; family Dermatophilaceae; genus Ornithinicoccus; species Ornithinicoccus chungangensis. The sequence continues at coordinate 3,218,044 of NZ_CP040887.1, read as the reverse complement.
GGCTGGCGTCCCTCGCCGAGCGGGGGCTCGTCGAGCGGCACCCCGACCCGGCCGACCGCCGGGCGCAGGTGCTCGGTCTCACGCAGGCCGGGCTGGAGGCCCTGACCCAGGAACGGGCCCGCCGCGTCGAGCTCGTCACCGACACCCTGGCCGACTGGCCGGAGACGGAGAAGGCGCAGCTGGCCGACCTGCTCGGGCGCCTCGCCGACTCGCTGGAGTCGGCCCGCGGCACGCATACCTCCGGGCAGTCGCCCTGACCGCGCCGGGCGGCGCGCCGCCCACCCCCCAGGCCTCCCGACCCGCACCACCCAGCAAGGATCTGATGACCGCCAGCACCAGCACCGGGCCCCGGCCCGTCGACACCGAGGGTGACGCCCCCTCGACCACCGCGACAGCGGTCGACCCGACCGCCTCGGCCGCCCCCGCCTTCCGGCTCAGCCGGGAGCACAAGATCGTCTTCGCCGGCCTCATGATGGGCATGTTCGTCGCCTCGATCAGCCAGACGATCGTCGGCCCGGCGCTGCCGCAGATCGTCGCCGACCTCGGCGGGATGAGCCACTACTCGTGGGTCGCCACGGCCGCCATGCTCGTCTCGGCCGTGGTCGTCCCCGTCGTCGGCAAGCTGTCCGACCTCTACGGGCGCAAGACCTTCTACCTCGCCGGGCTCGTCGTCTTCATGGTCGGCTCGATCGTCTCGGGCCTGGCCGGCAGCTTCTGGATGCTCGTCGCCGGCCGCGCCATCCAGGGCGCCGGCATGGGCACGCTCATGCCCCTGTCGCAGACCATCATCGGCGACATCATCCCGGCGCGGCAGCGCGGCAAGTACCAGGGCCTCATGGGCGCCGTCTTCGGCGTCACCTCGGTGGCCGGGCCGCTGGCCGGCGGCCTCATCACCGACCACCTCGGCTGGCGGTGGCTGTTCTTCACGACCCTGCCGGTCGGGCTGCTCACCCTGTGGTTCGTCCTGCGGCACATGCACCTCCCGCACCAGCGGCGCCACGCGAAGATCGACGTGGCCGGCATCGTCACGCTGTCCGTGGCGATGGTCTCCATCCTGCTCGCCACGAGCTGGGGCGGCACCACCTACGCCTGGGCCTCCACCCAGGTGCTCGGCCTCTACGCCCTGGGGCTGGTCGTCGCGGTCGCCTTCGTCGTCGTCGAGCTGCGGGCCGGCGAGCCGCTGCTGCCGCTGCGGCTCTTCCGGAGCAGCGTCTTCAGCTGGGCCAACATCGCCGGACTCGGCCTGGCGATGGTGATGTTCGGGTCGATCATCTACATCCCGGTCTTCGCGCAGGGGGTGCTCGGCGTGGACGCCACGCAGTCCGGGCTCATCCTCATGCCGATGATGCTGGGCCTCATCGTCATGGGCATCCTCACCGGGCTCCTCGTGACGCGGACCGGCCACTACAAGCCGTTCATGCTCACCGGCGTGGCCATCATGGCCTCGGGGGTGTGGCTGCTGACGCGCCTGTCGGAGACCTCCAGCCCGTGGGAGCTCTTCGGGTCGATGGCGGTCGTGGGCGTCGGTCTGGGCATGGCCATGCAGCAGTTCACCCTCGTCGTCCAGAACGTCGTCGCCCGGCGCGACCTCGGGGTCGCCACCGCGACGACGCAGTTCAGCCGCAACATCGGCTCCACCGTCGGCATCGCGGTCTACGGCTCGATCATGACCGGCGGGCTCGGCGCCGCCGTGGCCTCGCACCTGCCGGCCGCGATGCGCGAGCAGGCCGCCGCGCAGGCGAGCAGCCTCGACGTCGGGGCGGTCCTCGACCCGGGCTCGCTCGGCGACGTGCCGCCGGTGGTGGAGCAGGCGCTGCGCGCCGGGCTGGCCGACCAGCTGCACGACGCCTTCCTCATCGGGCTGCCGATCCTGGCGCTGGTCTTCGTCGCCACGGCGATGATCAAGCACGTGCCGCTCAAGGAGACCCTCGAGGACGCGCCCGCGGACCAGGACTGAGCGCCGGTCAGCCGCGGGGGAGGGTCCGGGTGAAGCGCCCGGTGTCCAGCCAGTGCCGCAACCGGTCCCCGGTGATCCGCAGGTAGGCCGCCGCGTCCGCCCGCTGACCCGCGGTCGTGCTCGCGAGGATGCTGTTGGCGAGCAGCAGCTGGCGGGCGGCCACCAGGGCCTCGGCGTCCTCGGTCGCCAGGTCGGGGAGCGGGCGGCGGGCGGCGTAGCCCGCGCGGACCGCGCTCTCCGGGCCGTGGTCGTCGTCGCCGCCCCGCAGGTAGAACGCGCAGATCGCCAGGTCCAGTGCCGGCGGGCCCAGGCCGCTGTCGTCGAAGTCGAAGACCGCGAGCCGGCCGTCGTGCCACTTGAGGTTGCCTCCGTGCAGGTCGGCGTGCAGCGGGACGACCGGCTCGTCGGCCAGCCGCTCGAAGGCCGCCTCGCACCGCTGCCCGGCCGCCGACACCAGCGCCGCGAGCTCCCGGTCCTGCGCGACGGCGGCCGTCAGCACGTCCGGGTCGCCGAAGAGGGTGCCCGTCAGCCGCGGGAAGCGGTGGTGCCCCTCGGGCTCCCAGGACGCCGCGTGCTCGTGCAGCGTCGCCATCAGCTCGCCCAGGGCACGGCACTGCTCCGGGGTGCTGACCGTGCCCAGGTCCTCCCCGTCGAGCCAGGTGCTGGCGGTGACCATGACCTCGCGACCCAGCTCGGCCGACCGCACCAGCGCGAGGTAGCCCCCGCCGTCGACCGGCAGCGGGTCCGGCACGAGCACGTCGGTGTCCCGGCGGATCGCGTGCTGCCAGGCCTGCTGCGCCTGCACGGTGCCCGCCGAGCTCAGCGAGTTGGTGTTGACCCGCATCGCCACCGGGCCGCCGGGCGTGTCGAGCCGGAAGGTCGTGTTGAAGCCGTGGAGCACGAGGCGGACCTCGGTGGGGGCCAGGCCGAAACGAGGCGCCGCGCGGTCCGCCACCCCGCGCAGGAGCTCGACCTGCGAGGGCTCGTCGAGGTCCTGGTATGCCGTGGGCATGGCTCAGCCTCGCACGCCCCGGGGGGCGGCGCCCCGGTCCGGGCGCCACCGGTGCTCGTGGACGTCGGGGACACCGACCCCGGCGCCGGGTCGACCTGCCACCGGCGCGACGACGAGCGCGGCGGCATACCCGGGCATCGGCGGGGTGAGGACGGTCTCGCCGGTGCCGACGCGGGGGCCGGCGCCGGCCTTGGTCCGGGCCTCCCGCAGCGTCCATCCCTGCGCGTCCGTGCCGTGGGGCAGGTCGCGGCCGAGGCGCTCGACGTCCACGCCCACCGGGGCGTCGGCGCAGGTCGCCACGACGACGAGCAGACCGGCGTGGGCGACCGACAGGTGCGGGCCGCCGTCGACGACGGGGCGGCCGTGCTGCTCACCGCAGTCGGCGCAGGTGCGGTCGACCTCCACCGGGGCCCCGGTGGAGGTCCCGGCCGTGGGCGGTCCCTGCGCCCGCCCCCGGTGGGTGGCGACCGCGTGCTGCAGCAGGGCCGCCGCCACGAGCGAGCGACCGCGGTCGGCGTCCTGCGGGACCGCGAGGACCCGACGCCGCTCGGCCTCGGGCAGGTCCGGGAGCAGCGCGAGGTCGGCGGCCGTCAGGTCGGCCCACCAGACGTCGACGGACGGAGTGGTCATGAAATACCCATGGATTTGGTCACCTTTTCGACTGAGGCTAGCCTAAGTCGGGTGTCCGTCCGTCCTGCCGTCGCACCTGCGCCGACGCGCCCCGGCTGCGCGCCGCTGCCGCCGGCAGGATCGGTCGACCCCGCGTCGCCCGCGCTGGTGACCGCGGACGAGGTGCTGAGCCACGGCGCGCTGCGGGAGCGGGTCGAGGAGCGCGCCGCCGACCTGCCGCCCGTCACGGCCGGACGCCTCCTCGTGCAGGTGTCGCTGCGGCCGCGGCCGGCCGACGTCGTGGACTACCTCGCCGTGCTCGAGGCCGGCCACGTGGCGCTGGTCTCGCCCGAGGGCGAGCACACCCTCGGGGCGACCTGGCAGCCCGACCTCACGCTCGGGTCCGGCCCGGCCGAGGGCGTCGTGCGGACGGGCCCGACGACCGGCCCGCGGCACCTGCTGCACCCGGACCTCGCCCTGCTGCTGAGCACGTCGGGCTCGACCGGCTCGCCCAAGCTCGTCCGGCTCTCCGGGGAGGGCCTGCTCGCCAACGCGAGGGCGATCGGGCAGGCGCTGCGGCTCACCCCGGCCGACCGGGGCGTCACCAGCCTGCCGCTGCACTACTGCTACGGCCTGTCGGTCCTGCACAGCCACCTGCTCGCCGGGGCCGGCGTGGCGCTCACCGGCGCCTCCGTCCTCGACGACGACCTCTGGTCCCTCGTCGACGCGGGCGCGACCACGCTGGCCCTCGTGCCCCACCAGGTCGACCTGCTGGAGCGGTCGGGCCGGCTGGCCGAGGGGCATACCTCGCTGCGGCTGGTCACCCAGGCCGGCGGGCGGCTGTCGCCGGACCAGGTCACCCGGCTGGCCGGGCTCGGGCGGGAGCAGGGCTTCGGCCTGGCGGTGATGTACGGCCAGACCGAGGCCACCGCCCGGATCTGCGTGCACGACCCGGCGGAGGTCGCCGCGGCACCCGACGCGGTGGGCCGCCCGGTGCCCGGCACCACGCTGAGGCTGGACCACGGCGTCCCCGAGGCCTCGGGCGAGGGGGTGGGCGAGGTGGTCGTCAGCGGACCCGGCGTGATGCTGGGGTATGCGCAGTCCCCGGACGACCTCGCGCTCGGCCGGATGGTCGAGGAGCTGCGCACCGGTGACCTCGGGCGCATCGACGGGTCGGGCCTGCTGCGGATCGTCGGGCGGCGCTCGGGCTTCGTCAAGATCCTCGGGCTGCGGATCGACCTCGCCCGGGTCGAGCAGGCCCTGGAGGCCGACGGCCTCGACGCCTGCGTGACCGGTGACGACGAGAGCCTGCGGGTCGCGGTCGAGCCGGTCGCGGGCACCCCCGCCGAGGAGCTGGCGGCCCGGGCCCGCCGGGTCGCGGCGCAGGCGAGCGGGGTCGGTGTCGGGCACGTCCGGGCCGCGGCGCTCCCGCTGCCGCGCCTGGCCAGCGGCAAGGTCGACCGGGCAGGTGCCGACGTGCTCGTCCGGGGCGGCGACCCGGACGAGTGCTCGGACGCGCGGCAGCGGGTCGACGCGCCGGGCCTTCCCGTGCGCGTCGCCGAGGTGGTCCGCGGCGTCCTCGGGCGTGACGACGTCGACCTCCAGCAGTCCTTCGTGCAGCTCGGCGGCGACTCCCTGTCCCACGTGCTGGCCTCCACCCGGCTGACCGCCCTGCTCGGCGGGCTCCCCCGGGACTGGCACCACCGGCCGCTCACCGAGCTCGTCGCCCGCGCCCGCCCGGAGCCGGCCGGCATCGAGCCCGACGGGACCAGGGCCCCGGTCCGGTCCACCCGCGTGCCGCTGGAGACCTCGGTCGTGCTGCGCGCGGTCGCCGTCGTCATCATCTGCGGGTCGCACGCCGACCTCTTCCGCATCCTCGGCGGTGCCCACACCCTGCTCGTCGTGGCCGGCTTCAGCGCGGCGACCTTCGGGCTGTCCGCGCCGGGCGTCGCCGCGCGCTGGCGCGGGACCGTCCGCCTGCTCGTGGGCATCGCCGTCCCCACCATGGTGGTCGCGCTGCTGGGGCTGACCTACGGCCGCTACGGCTGGGACAACGTCGTGCTCGCCAACTGGCTGGTCGGCGACATCGCCTACGGCAAGCACAACGAGCTCTGGTTCGTCGACGCCCTGGTCGCCTGCCTGCTCGTCGCGACCGCGGTGCTCTCGCTGCCGCCGGTGGCCCGGGCCTGGCGAGCCGACCCCTGGCGGGTGGCGTTCGGGCTGGTGCTCGTCGGGCTCGTCCCGCGCTTCCTCGTGCTGACCTTCGCCGAGGGCGTGCTGCGCGGCATGATGCCCACCGTCTTCTGGCTCTTCGCCGTCGGCCTGGCCCTGGCGCACGCCGACACCCCCGCCCGCCGCCGCTGGACCCTCGGGGCGATGGCCCTGGGGATCGCGTGGTTCTTCCCCGACGACCCGGTGCGCAACGCCACCATCCTCGCCGGCGTGCTGCTGCTCGCCCTCGTGCCGCGCATCCGCGTGCCCGCCCGCCTCGTGCCCCTCGTCACCGTGCTCGCCGCCGCCAGCCTGCACATCTACCTCATCCAGTTCCAGATCCTGGGATGGGTGCCCACCCCGCTGCTCGCCACCCTCGTGGCGCTCGCGGCCGGGGTGCTGCTCTGGCGCCTCACCGACGCCCCCGTCCGGCGGGTGCAGCGGCTGCTGGACCCCCGGCATACCCCCTCCGTCCCCACCCCCACCGCACCGTCGCCCGAGAGGACCCCCTCGTGAGCCCCCTGTCCCGCCGCACCCTGCTGGCCGCCCTGGCCGCCTCCCCGCTCGTGGTCAGCGCCTGCAGCCGCGAGGAGGAGTACGTCCCGGACCCCGAGGCGCTGCAGATCTACTCCTCCCAGCACGAGGGGGTCACCCAGGCGTGGGCGGACGCGTTCACCGAGGCCACCGGCATCCCGACGCAGATCCGGCGCGGCACCGACTCCTCCATGGGGCACCAGATCGTCGCCGAGGGCGAGGCCAGCCCGGCCGACGTGTTCCTCACCGAGAACTCCCCGGCGATGACCGTCGTCGAGCGCGCCGGCCTGCTCGCCCCGGTGGCGGAGGAGACCCTCGCCCAGGTCCCGGAGGACCGCGCACCCTCCAGCGGAGACTGGACCGCCATCGCCGCCCGCTCGACCGTCCTGTGCTGGAACCCCGAGCAGATCTCCGAGGAGGAGCTGCCGGCCTCGATGATGGACCTCGCCGACCCCGCCTGGGAGGGTCGCTGGGGCTGCGCGCCGGGGGGCGCCGACTTCCAGGCGATCGTCGCCGGCATGCTCGCCGACCGCGGCGAGGAGGAGACGCGCGCCTGGCTGGAGGCGCTGGAGTCCGGGGCGGAGATCTACCAGAACAACATCGCCACCATGCAGGCCGTCAACGCCGGCGAGGTGCCGGTCGGAGTGATGTACCACTACTACTGGTACCGCGACCAGGCCGGCACGCAGGAGCAGTCCGGCAACACCCGGCTGCACTACTTCGGCAACCAGGACCCGGGCGCCTTCGTCTCGCTCTCGGCCGGTGGTGTCCTCGCGAACGCCGCCAAGCCGGACGCCGCGCAGGAGTTCCTCGCCTGGGTCACCTCGGCGGAGGGGCAGCAGGTGCTCGTGGACTCCGGGTCGATGGAGTATGCCGTCGCCGAGGGCGTCGACTCCGACCCGGCCCTTCCGGCGCTCGCCGACCTCGACGCGCCTCCGGTGGACCCGTTCACCCTCGACAGCGACGAGGTCAGCGACCTCATGACCGATGTCGGTCTCCTCTAGCCTCACGCTCCGTCTGGCCGGGCGCCGTCCGGCCAGCCCGGTGCTCGCGACCCTGGCGGCGCTGGTCGCGGCCCTGACCGTGCTGCCGGTCGCCGTCATCCTCGTCCGGGCCGGCTCGGGCCCGGCCGGGGAGGCGCTCGACTACCTGCTGCGGCCCCGCATCGGCGAGCTGCTCGCGCACACCGGGTGGCTCATGCTGCTCACCGTGCCCGCGACGGTCGTCCTGGGGGTGGGAGCCGCCTGGCTGGTCGAGCGCACCGACCTGCCGCTGCCGGGCCTGTGGCGCACCCTCATGCTGGCGCCGCTAGCCGTGCCGGCGTTCGTCAGCGCCTACGCCTGGGTCTCGGTGCGACCCGGGCTGGTCGGCCTCGGCGGTGCCGTGCTGGTGACGACCCTCGCCTACTTCCCCTTCGTCTTCCTGCCCGTCGCCGCCCTGCTGCGGACCCTCGACGCGGGGGAGGAGGAGATCGCCCGCTCCCTCGGGGTCGGGCCGGTCGGCGCGTTCTTCCGCACCGTCCTGCCGCGGCTGCGCCCCGCCGTCAGCGGCGGGGCGCTGCTCGTCGCGCTGCACCTGCTCGCGGAGTTCGGCGTGCTGGAGATGATGCGCTACCAGACCTTCACCACGGCGATCCTGCAGCAGTACGCCGTCGGCTTCAGCGACGTGCGCGGCTCGCTGCTCGCGACGGTCCTGCTCGTGCTGTGCCTGCTGGTGCTCACCGTCGAGGTGGCGGCCCGGGGCCGGTCCCGGGTGGCCCGGCTGGGTGCCGGCGCGGGACGGCGTCCGCTCCCGCTGCCCCTGGGGCGCTGGCGGGCCCCCGCGCTGGCCGCGCTCGGCGCCGTCGTCGTGCTGGCCGTGGTCGTGCCGGTGGCGGTGGTCGCCCGCTGGCTGCTCGTCGGCACCCGGATCCGGGTGGAGGGGGCCGGGCTGGGCGACCTGCTGCTCGTCACCGGGTCCACCGTCGGGCTGGCCGTGCTGGGCGGGCTGCTCGCGGTCGCGCTCGGGCTGCCGGGGGCGGTGCTGCTGGACCGCCACCACGGGCCCTTCGCGGTGCTCGTCGAGCGCCTCACCTTCCTGGCCAGCTCGCTGCCCGGGGTGGTGGTGGCGCTGGCCCTGGTCACCCTGTCGATCTCGCTGGTCCCCGGCATCTACCAGACCGCGCTGCTGCTGCTGGTGGCCTACGCGATCCTCTTCCTCCCCCGGGCGATGGTGGCGCTGCGCTCCGGGCTGGCCGCCGCGCCGCCGGAGCTGGCCGAGGCCGCCCGCTCGCTCGGGCAGAACGGCGCCGGGGTGCTGGGCCGGGTGGTCCTCCCGCTGGCCGCCCCCTCGGTGCTGGCCGGCTTCGTGCTCGTGGCGCTGGCCATCAGCACCGAGCTCACCGCGACCCTGCTGCTCGCGCCGACCGGGGTGGAGACGCTGGCGCTGGCCTTCTGGAGCGCCACCGCGGAGCTGGACTACGCTGCCGCCGCGCCCTTCGCCGCCATGATGATCGCCCTGTCGGTCCCGCTGACGGTGCTGCTGCGGCGCCAGATCACGAGCTGAGGGAGCACGCGGGCCGATGAGCGAGGTGCGGCTGTCCGGGGTGCGCGCCGGCTACGGCGACGTGGAGATCCTCCACGGCGTCGACCTCGTCGTCCCCTCCGGGGGGACCACCGCGGTCCTGGGCGACTCCGGCTCGGGCAAGACCACCCTGCTCAAGGTGATCTCCGGCTTCCTGCGGCCGGACGCCGGCAGCGTCGAGGTCGGCGGACGGGCGGTCGCCGGCGACGGCGCCTGGGTCGCGCCGGAGAAGCGCGGCGTCGGCTACGTGCGGCAGGACGGCGGTCTCTTCCCCCACCTGTCGGTCGCGGGCAACATCGCCTTCGGGTTGCCGCGGGCGGGGATCGCGCGGCGCGGCCGGGCCCACCAGGACCGGGTCCTCGAGCTGCTCGAGCTCGTCGAGCTGCCGGCGGAGGTGGCGCAGAGGCGGCCCGACCAGCTCTCCGGCGGTCAGCAGCAACGGGTCGCCCTCGCCCGGGCGCTCGCCCCCCGGCCCGACCTCGTGCTGCTCGACGAGCCCTTCTCCTCGCTCGACACCGCCCTGCGGACGGCGACCCGGGAGGCGACGGCAAGGGCGCTGCACGCCTCGGGGGCGACGACGCTGCTCGTCACCCACGACCAGGGGGAGGCGATGTCCTTCGCCGACGAGATCGCCGTGCTGCGCCACGGCACGTTTGGCCAGGTCGCGCCGCCCCGCACGATCTACGGCGAGCCGGTGGACGCCCACATCGCGTCCTTCATGGGCGAGGCCATCCCCATCCACGGGCTGGCCAGCCACAACCAGTTCCGCTGCGCCCTCGGCAACCTGGAGGCGGCCGGCTTCGTCACCCGGGGCGCGGTCGTCGCGATCCTGCGGCCCGAGCAGCTGCGGCTCGTCACCCCGGGGGAGGGCTCGGTCGACGCGCGCGTCTCGCGGGTGACCTACTTCGGTCACGACTCGGTGGCCGACCTCGAGCTGGTCAGCGGCACGCCGCTCAAGGGGCTCCGTGCGCGGGTCGTCGGCCCGGAGGCGCCCGCGGTCGGCGACGTCGTCGGGCTCTGGGTGGTCGGTCCGGTCCGGGTCTTCCCCGGCTGAGCGGCGGGCGGGCCGGCACGCCCGGACGGGGTGGTGCCTCGCACCGGCGGGCCGCTCCTCGGGCCCGGTGGCGCGGCGGGCGGAGTAGCCTCCGGCCATGCCCGCAGACCTGCACCTGCCGACCGCGCTCCTGGTCCTCGGCCTGTGCCTGCTGGTGTGGCTGGCGTCGTGGTGGCGACGTCGTCGGGCCGCCCGGGGCTTCCTGTCCGAGACCGACCGGATCACCTACGAGACGCTGCGCTCGGGGGCCCAGGCGGGCCGCAACCTGCGCGCCGGGCTGACCCCGGAGCACGCCGAGCCGGCGGCGCGGCACCTGCGGATGGTGCTCGGCGGCACCGCCCTGGCGATCTGCGACAGCCAGCAGACGCTGGCGTGGAGCGGGCTGGGCGAGCACCACCGCGAGCAGGCGTCCGGGCACGCCCACCGGGTCCTCCAGGGCGGCGACGTCGTCGTCCTCGCCCGGGGCGACCTGCCCTGCGAGGTGCCCGAGTGCCCGGTCCGGGCCGGCGTCGTCGCCCCGCTCGTGGTGGACGACCGCGTCATCGGGGCGCTGGCGGCATACTCCCCGCGACCGTCGGCGGGCCTCGCCCGGGCGACGGAGCAGGTCGCGACGTGGGTGAGCGGCCAGCTGGAGCTGGGCGAGCTGGACCGGGAGCGGACCCGCGCGATGGAGGCCGAGCTGCGCAGCCTGCGGGCCCAGATCAGCCCGCACTTCATCTACAACTCCCTCGGTGCCATCGCCTCGTTCGTCCGCACCGACCCCGACCGGGCCCGGGAGCTGCTGCTGGAGTTCGCCGACTTCACCCGCTACGCGCTGCGCCGGGGCGGCGCCTACACGACGCTGGCCGACGAGCTGCGCAACATCGAGCGCTACCTCGTGCTGGAGCAGGCGCGCTTCGGGGAGCGCCTCAGGGTCAACCTGCTCATCGCGCCCGAGGTGCTGCCGGTCGCCGTGCCCTACCTCGCCGTGCAGCCCCTGGTGGAGAATGCCGTGCGCCACGGGCTGGCGGACAAGGAGGGCGTCGGGACCGTCACGATCACCGGCACCGACCTGGGCGACCTCGCCGAGATCGCCATCGAGGACGACGGCGTCGGCTCCGACCCCGAGCTGGTCCGGCGCGCCCTCGACGGCGACCGCAGCGGGGAGACGGTCGCCCGCGACAGCGACAGCGTGGGGCTGGGCAACGTCGACGCGCGGTTGCGGCAGGTCTACGGCGACGAGTACGGCCTGGTCGTCGAGACCGCTCCGGGCCTGGGCACCAAGGTGAGCTTCCGGGTGCCGAAGTACGCGCCCGGCGTGCATCCGGACCGCTGAGCCCGGCCCTACCATGACCCCATGCGTGCCCTCGTCGTCGACGACGAACCGCCGGCCCTGTCGGAGCTGACCTACCTGCTGGAGCGGGACGGCCGGCTGGACAGCGTGCACCCGGTGGGCTCGGGCACCGACGCGCTGCGCGCGCTCGAGGACGGCGACATCGACGTCGTCTTCTCCGACATCTCGATGCCGGGCCTGGACGGCATGGAGCTGGCCCGGGTGGTCAACCGGTTCGCGCAGCCTCCGCTCGTCGTGTTCGTCACCGCGCACGAGCAGCACGCGGTGGACGCCTTCGCGGTCCGCGCGGTCGACTACGTCATGAAGCCGGTGCCGCCGGCGCGGCTCTCCCAGGCCCTGGACCGGGTCGTCGCGGCGCTCGCGCAGCGGGGGCCCGCCGCGGTCGAGACGGCCGAGGTCGCCGGCCGGGGCCAGGGCCCGCCGCCGGACCCCGCCGAGGAGCGGATCGCGGTCGAGCTCGGCGGCGTCACCCGCTTCGTCCAGCGCTCGGCGGTGCGCTACGTCCAGGCGCAGGGCGACTACGTGCGCCTCTTCACCGGCTCCGCGTCGCACCTGCTGCGGCTGCCGCTCACCACGCTGGAGGAGCGCTGGGCCGGGGCCGGCTTCATCCGGATCCACCGGTCCACCCTGGTCAACCTCGCCCACGTCGGTCAGGTGCGCCAGGCGCAGGGTCGCCTCAGCCTGCGGCTGCTCCCCGACGGTCCCGAGCTGCCGGTGGCACGTCGGCACGCCCGTACCGTCCGCGAGCGGGTCCTCGGCGAGGGCGCGTGAGCGAGGGGACGCCGCCGCGGTTCGAGTCGCGGGTGCGGGTCACCTCCTCGCGGCGCGAGGCCGCGACCGCCCGCCGCCGACCGATGGCCGCCTCCCTCGTCGAGCAGACCGGCGCCGGCGAGCTCTACCTCCGCGGGCTGCTGCGGGCCCAGCTCCGGCTCACCCTCGGGGTGCTGGCCGGGCTCGCGGTGGTGCTGGGCGGCATACCCGTCCTGTATGCCGTGCTCCCCGCCGCCCGGTCGGTGCAGGTCGCCGGGGTGCCGGTCGTGTGGCCGGTGCTCGCCGTCCTCGTCTACCCGGTCCTCGTCGGGGTGGCCGCGTGGTACACCCGGGCCGCGACGCGGATCGAGCGGCGGCTCTCCGCCGTCGCCCGGGAGCGCTGAGCGTGGCCCCCAGCCCGGCCGGGGCGGCCGTGCTCCTCGTCTGCCTCGTCACCGTCGCGCTCAGCGCGTTCGGGCTGCGGCTGTCCCGCCGCACCTCCGACTTCTACGTCGCCGGGCGCGCCGTGTCCCCGCAGCGCAACGCCGCCGCGATCGGCGGGGAGTACCTCTCGGCCGCCAGCTTCCTCGGGGTCGCCGGGCTCATCTACGACCAGGGCGTGGACGCGCTGTGGTACCCGGTCGGCTACACCGTCGGCTACCTCGTGCTCCTCGTGCTGGTCGCCGCGCCGCTGCGGCGGTCCGGGGCCTACACGCTGCCCGACTTCGCCGAGGCCCGCCTGGAGTCGCGCTCGGTCCGCCACCTGTGCTCGGTCCTCGTCGTCTTCATCGGCTGGCTCTACCTGCTCCCGCAGCTCCAGGGCGCCGGCTTCACCCTGCGGCTGGTCTCCGGCGCCCCGCTGTGGGTCGGGCCGGTGCTCGTCGTGGGGGTGGTCGTGCTCTCCGTGGCGGCCGGGGGGATGCGCTCGATCACCCTCGTGCAGGCGGTGCAGTACTGGATCAAGCTCTCCGCGCTCGCCGTCCCCGCCGGGGTGCTGCTCGCCGTGTGGTGGGGGACCCAGGGACCGGGGCTGGAGGTCAGCCAGTCCTGGGTGCTCCCGGGCAGCGGCCCGCAGACCGGCGGGCACGGGCTCTACCGCACCCTGTCGCTCCTGCTAGCGCTGGCGCTCGGGACGATGGGGCTGCCGCACGTCGTCGTGCGCTACTACACCAACCCGGACGGCACCGGCGCGCGGGCGACGACCGTGCGGGTGCTCGTGCTGCTGGGCCTGTTCTACGTCGTCACGGTGGTGTATGCCGTGCTCGGCCGGGCCTACCTGCCCACCCTCGGTCCGGGGATGCGGGCCGACACGGTGGTCCTCCGGCTGCCCGCCGAGGTGCTGCCGGGGGTGGGCGGTGAGGTGCTGCTCGCCGCCCTGACGGGCGGGGCGTTCGCGGCCTTCCTCTCGACGTCCTCGGGGCTCGCGCTGGCGGTGACCGGGGTGCTCAACCAGGACGTCGTGCGACCCCTGCTCGCCCGGGCCGTCCCCGGCGACCACTCGGAGGTGGCCGGCTTCCGGATCGCGGCCGTGGTGGCCGTGCTCGTGCCCTTCGCCGGGGTCGGGGTCTTCCCCGAGGTCCCGCTGGCGGCCTTCGTCACCCTGGCCTTCGTCATCGCCGCCTCGACGTTCTTCCCGCTGCTGGCGCTGGGGGTGTGGTGGCCGCGGCTGTCGGTGCAGGGGGCCATGGCCGGTCTGGTGACCGGGGCGGTCCTGGCCATCGGCGCGGTGGCGGTGACCGTGCTCGCGGAGGACCAGGGCGGCTGGGCCGACGCCCTCCTCGCCCAGCCGGTGGCCTGGATCGTGCCCCTGGTCGGCTCCGTGATGGTGGGGGTCTCGCTGCTGACCCCCCAGGGGATCCCCCGGGGTGCGGCGCGCACGCTGGTGCGGCTGCACACCCCGGAGGACCTCACCGCGTGAGCCTGGGCGGCGACCTGGCTCAGCTCAGAGGTGGCTGGTGATCTCCGCGTCCTCGCGCAGCCCGGCGATGAGCTCGTCGGTGGCCGCGGCCTGCTCCTCGGACTGCAGCTGCTGGGACAGCTGGTCCCTGACCTGGTCGAACTCGGGGATCTCCGGGGCGGCCGTGCTCGCCGCGTCGTCCTCCCCGCCTCCGGCGCCCTCCTGCTGGGCGACGAGCTCGTCGTAGTAGGCGCGCAGCTCCTCCTCCGAGGGCTCCTCGACCGGCGCCTCCTGCTCGACGTAGGCCTGGATGGCGATCTGGCTGGCCGCCTCCCGGCGCGCCGTCTCCTCGTCCATGCCCTGCTCCTCGAGGACCTCGAGGAACTGGTCGACCGACTCCAGACCGTTGCCGGTCGCGAGCTCCTCGAGGAGGGTGTCGACCTCCTCGTCGGAGGGCTCCAGGCTCTCCTCCTCCGCGGCCTGACGCAGCAGCACGCTGTCGACGACGACCTCGAGGGTCTCCTCCTGGAGCTGCTCCTCGTCCAGCTCCTCGCCGCTCATCTGCGCCTGGCCGGCAGCGGCGGCGAACTGGCTCTCGTAGTAGGTGACGAACTCCTCCTTCGTCACGTCCTGACCGTTGACCGTGGCCACCGGGTCCGGGATCTGCTCGAGGTCGGGCTCCGGCATGGCGTCCGGAGCGGGGGCGCTGCTGCTGGCCGCGTCGTCGGCCCCGGCGGGTGAGCTGCTGCTCGCCGCGTCGGTGTCACCGGAGTCGTCGGAGCCACCGCAGGCGGAGAGCCCCACCAGGCTCAGGGTCACGCTCAGGCTCACGGCTGCGAGCCTCGTCGTGGCGGACATGGTGCATCTCCCTCATCGGGTTCGGGTGGACAAGTGGGCGAACGTAGCACCCTCGCGTGGGTGGACCGCCCTGCGAACTCCCAGGCTCCGGTCAGGCTGCGAGCCCGCCACGCACAGGGTGGCCCCGCTCGCCGCGCACCCGCGACCGCTCGGCGCAGCCCCCCGACCCCTGGTCGCCCCGGACCTGCGCGCCCGGGGGAGGGCACGGCATACTCGGCAGGACGACCCCGAGCGCGAGGAGAACCCATGTCCGACGAGGGACTGTCCAACCTGCTGCACGAGGAGCGCACCTTCGCGCCGAGCGAGGAGTTCGTCGCCCAGGCCAACGGCACGGCCGAGCTGTTCGAGCAGGCCGCGGCCGACCGGGAGGGCTTCTGGGCGCAGAAGGCGCGGGAGTACCTCGACTGGGAGACCGACTTCGACCAGGTCCTCGACTGGAGCGAGGCGCCCTTCGCGAAGTGGTTCCTGGGTGGGCGGCTCAACGCCTGCGTCAACGCGGTCGACCGGCACCTCGAGGCCGGCCACGGCGACCGCGTCGCGATCCACTGGGTGGGGGAGCCGGAGGACGACACCCGCGACATCACGTATGCCGAGCTGCACGAGCAGGTGCAGCGGGCCGCCAACGCGCTCACCGACATCGGCGTCCGCGAGGGCGACGCCGTCATGATCTACCTGCCGATGGTCCCCGAGGCGGCGGTCGCCATGCTGGCCTGCGCCCGCATCGGCGCCCCGCACTCGGTGGTCTTCGGCGGCTTCTCCTCCGACGCGCTGCGCAGCCGCATCGCCGACGCCGGCAGCAAGGTCGTCATCACGGCGGACGGGGGCTACCGGCGGGGCAAGCCCTCCGGCCTGAAGTCGGTGGTCAACGGTGCGCTCGAGAGCGGCGAGCACCCGGTCGAGAACGTGCTCGTCGTCCGGCGCACCGAGCAGGACGTCGAGTGGACCGAGGGTCGCGACACCTGGTGGCACGAGGCGCTGGAGGCGGCCGACGCCACCCACGAGGCGCAGGCCTTCGACGCCGAGCACCCGCTGTTCATCCTCTACACCTCGGGGACCACAGGGAAGCCCAAGGGCATCTTCCACGCCACAGGTGGCTACCTGCTGCAGACGGCCTACACCTCGCACGTCGTCCACGACATCCACCCCGAGACCGACGTCTACTGGTGCACCGCCGACGTCGGCTGGGTCACCGGCCACTCCTACATCGTCTACGGGCCGATGACGCTGGGCGCGACGCAGGTGATGTACGAGGGCACGCCGGACACCCCGCACCAGGGCCGGTTCTGGGAGATCGTCCAGGACAAGAAGGTCACGATCCTCTACACCGCCCCCACGGCGATCCGGACCTTCATGAAGTGGGGCAAGGAGATCCCGGAGAAGTTCGACCTCTCCAGCCTCAAGCTGCTCGGGTCGGTGGGCGAGCCGATCAACCCCGAGGCGTGGATGTGGTACCGCGAGGTCATCGGGGGCGGGCGGTGCCCCATCGTCGACACCTGGTGGCAGACCGAGACCGGCGCCATCATGATCAGCCCGATCCCCGGGGTCACCGAGACGCGACCCGGCTCGGCCCAGCACCCCATCCCCGGCATCAACGCCGTCGTCGTCGACGACATGGGGCAGCCCGTGGAGAAGGGGTCCGGCGGCTACCTCGTCGTCACCGAGCCCTGGCCCTCCATGCTGCGCGGCATCTGGGGCGACCCGGAGCGCTACCGGGAGACCTACTGGAGCCGGTTCGAGGACATGTACTTCGCCGGTGACGGCGCCAAGCTGGACGAGGACGGCAACATCTGGGTGCTCGGCCGCGTCGACGACGTCATGAACGTCTCCGGCCACCGGATGTCGACCGCCGAGATCGAGTCGGCCCTGGTGAGCCACCCCAAGGTCGCCGAGGCGGCCGTCGTGGGAGCGGCGGACGAGACGACCGGGCAGGCGATCTGCGCCTTCGTCATCCTGCGCGAGGAGGCCGTGGAGCAGGCCGACGAGGAGGGTGAGGGCCAGGACCTCGTCGCCGAGCTGCGCCAGCACGTCGCCAAGGAGATCGGCGCGATCGCCAAGCCGCGCCAGATCATGGTCGTGCCGGAGCTGCCCAAGACGCGCTCGGGCAAGATCATGCGGCGCCTGCTCAAGGACGTCGCCGAGAAGCGCGAGGTCGGCGATGTCACCACGCTCGCCGACTCCTCGGTCATGGACCTCATCACCCAGGGGATGAACGACGGCTGACCCGCCTCAGCGGCTCTCCCAGGCGTCGGGCTGGCGGAGCAGCTCGGTGACCTCGGCGGGCCAGGCGCCGTGGCGCAGCTGGTCCAGGCTGGTCCCGTCGAGCACCGCCCGCAGCGCGGCCCGTGTGGCCACCCACAGCGCGGGCAGGTGCTCGGCCTCGCCGGAGTATGCCGTGTCGTGCGGCCGCAGGCCGCGCACCTCGGCGAGCGGTCCGTCGACGGCACGGATGATGTCGCCGACGGCGATCTGGTCGGCGGGGCGGGTCAGCAGGTAGCCGCCGCGGGCACCGCGGCGGGAGGCCACGAGCCCGGCCCGGCGCAGGTCGGCGACGATCGCCTCGAGGAACTTCACCGGCAGGTCCTGGGCCTGGGCGAGCCGGTCGACCGAGACGGGGGTGGCGTCGTGGGCGCCGGGTCCGTCGTGGTCGGCGGCCAGGGCGAGCATGGCCCGCACCGCGTAGTCCGAGCGCGCCGAGATGTCCACCGGCCCAGTCTCTCAGCACCGCCGGGCGGGGGACGGCATACCCGCGTCCGACCCACCTGCCGGGCCGCCGCGACGGGGCACTTGACATTAATCCTATCCGACCGACAGGATTAGCAGGATTAATCCGGTCGTTCGGACCGGTCCCGTGTCGTTCCACCCCCCAGGAGGGGCTCATGCGTCAACTCATCCTGCTCGCGCTCGTCGGGCTCGCGGCCCAGCTCGTCGACGGCGGTCTCGGCATGGCCTACGGGGTGACGACGACCACGCTGCTGCTCATGCTCGGCACCAACCCGGCAGCGGCCTCGGCGACGGTCCACCTCGCCGAGATCGGGACGACCCTGGCCTCGGGTGCGTCGCACTGGAAGTTCGGCAACGTCGACTGGAAGGTCGTCGTGCGGGTGGGGGTGCCGGGCGCGGTCGGCGCCTTCCTCGGCGCCACCGTGCTGAGCTCGATCGACGCCGAGGTGGCCCGGCCCATCACCGCCACGATCCTGCTGGTGCTCGGGGTCTACCTCCTGGCGCGGTTCACCCGCAGCGGCATGCGGACGGACCGGCTCGGGCAGCCGCTGCGGCGCCGCTTCCTCGCGCCGCTGGGGCTCTTCGCCGGCTTCCTGGACGCCACCGGTGGTGGCGGCTGGGGCCCGGTGGGCACGCCGGCCCTCCTCGCGAGCGGTCGGATGGAGCCGCGCAAGGTCGTCGGCTCGATCGACGCCTCGGAGTTCCTCGTGGCACTGGCCGCCAGCCTGGGCTTCCTCGTCGGCCTGGGTCACCAGGGCATCAACTACGCCTGGGTGCTGGCTCTCCTGGCCGGTGGGGTGGTCGCGGCACCCATCGCCGCCTGGCTCGTGCGGATCGTGCCCGCGCGCCTGCTCGGGGTGGGCGTGGGCGGCCTCATCGTGCTGACGAACACGCGGACGCTGCTGCGCACCGAGGCGATCGACGCCGGTGACGTGACCCGCTCGCTGGTCTACGCCGTGATCGTCGCGGTGTGGCTGGGTGCGGTGAGCTACGTCGTGGCCGCGCTGCGGGTCAGCCGTGCCGCCGCAGGTGCCGCCACGGACGGCTCAGAGCGAACCTCCGCCCGCTGACCTCGGTCACGGTGATGGCGACGACGTTGAACTTCTCGGTGCCGACCCAGGGGCGCAGCCGCAGGTTGTCGACCTCGCGGGCCTCCTGGCCCTCGAGGACCGCGGCGGTGCCGCGGGCGATGACGCTCCAGGCGGTCTCGGCGTCGTCGTCGACCTGGTCGATCTCGAAGGCGACGTCGGAGTCCATGACGACACCGAGCAGCTTGGACCCCTCGGCGGTGCGGAAGACCAGCCGGTCGCGGTCGGCGGCGTAGTTGACCGGGGCGATGTGCACCTCGTCGGTGAGGTGGTAGGCCAGCCGGCCGAACTCCTGTGAGGCGAGGAGGTCCCAGCACTCACGCTCGGAGAGGGTGGTCGTGGGCGAGTCGCTCATGAGCTGCTCCTGACGTCGAGGGCGTGCTCCCATGTTACTACAGCACGTCGTAACCGTGGCCTGACCGACGCCGCCCCTCGACGCCACGCCGCGGGGCCCTCCAGCGCCCGCGGCGCCGTGGCGTCAGCCGCCGAACGCCCGCTCGAGCGCGCTCTGGACCTGGGTGATCGCCAGCCAGGCGAAGAGCAGCGCGCAGATGCCCATGAGGACGTTGACCACCGGACCGTTGCGCCACTCCTGCGGGGTGCGCGAGGTGTTGAGGATCCACAGGAGGGTGACGGCGAGGAAGGGCATGAAGAACGCGCCGAGGACGCCGTAGGCCAGGATGAGCCACACCGGCTGACCCAGGAAGAGCATGATCATCGGCGGGAAGGTCAGCCAGAGGATGTAGGCGCGGTACCAGGTGCCGCCGAGCCGGGTGCTGGGGTGGTCCTTGGGCAGCCCGCGGGCGTGGCCGACGAAGTCGGCGAACATCATCGACACGCCGTTCCACACCCCGACCAGCGAGCTCATGGCGGCCGCCCAGAAGCCGACGAGGAAGACCGTCCCGGCCCACGCGCCATACCGGCCCCGGAGGACCTCGGACAGGTCCAGCAGCCCTTCGTCGCCGGTCTCGACCGCGATGCCGGCGGAGTAGAGCAGCTCTGCTCCGACGATGAGCGTGGAGATGACGAAGATGCCGGTGACGGTGTAGGCGACGGTGTTGTCGAGGCGCATGACCCGCATGTGGCCCGGCGTCGTCCAGCCCTTCTCCCGGATCCAGTAGCCGTAGGCCGCCAGCGTGATGGTGCCGCCGACGCCGCCCGCGACGGACAGGACGTTGATGAGGCCCCCCTCGGGGATCCGCGGGACCAGGCCGGCGATGAGCTCGGGGATGTTGGGCAGCGTGAGCAGCGCGGCCAGGAACATCGTCACGAACATGATGCCCACCAGGGCAGCGCAGAGCTTCTCGAAGAAGGCGTACCGGCCGAACCACACCAGCGCCGCGCCGACGAGGCCGGACAGCACGCCCCAGCCGGTGACCGAGAGCCAGGGGAAGAGGCTGTGCAGCGGCAGGCCGGTCCCGGCCATGGCGGCCGCGCCGTAGACGAAGCCCCAGATGACGATGTAGGGGGCGAAGTACCAGCTCGTCCACCTGCCGAGCGTCGCCCACCCCTCGTAGATCGTGTTGCCGGTGGCGAGCGAGTAGCGCCCGGCTCCCTCGACGAGCACCACCTTGAGGAGGCAGCCGACGACGACCGCCCAGAGCAGGGCGTAGCCGAATCGCTGCCCGGCGATGACGGTGGCGACGAGGTCGGCGGCGCCCACTCCCGTGGCGGCGACGATGAGGCCCGGCCCGACGAGGCTCCACCCCGCCCGCGAGCTCTCGGTGGTCTGAGACTGCGATGTCATGGGTCTTGTCTACACGGGGCGGGTCGCGAGGCCGTGGCGCTCCCACCCGGGGCGGCGGGTGTCGTGACACGCTGAGGTATGCGCGTGAGCGAGCTGTGGAGGTATCCCGTCAAGTCCTTCGGCGGGGAGTCGGTGGGCGAGTCCGTGGTCGAGCCGTGGGGGTTGGAGGGTGACCGGCGGTGGGGTGTCGTGGGGCCGGACGGCTTCCCGGTGACCGCCCGTGAGTGCCACGACCTGCTGGGGCTGACCGCGACGACGGTGGACGAGGAGACCATCCGGATCACCGCCCGCGACGGCGGCTCCATCCTCGTGGAGACGCCGCTCGGGGTGCCGCCGGTGCCGGTCGGGCACTCGCGGCAGGGGTTCGCGCCACCGGCGGACCAGGACGTGAGCGAATGGGTCACGGACCAGGTGGGCCGCGCGTTGCGGCTGGTGTGGCAGGAGGACCCGACCGTCCGCCGGATCTCGGGCGCGCACGGTGGCCAGGAAGGGGAGTCGGTGTCGCTCGCCGACACCGGGCCCCTGCTGCTGACGAGCGAGGCGTCGCTGGGCCGGCTGAACGACTGGATCCTCGAGGGCGGGGATGAGCCGGTGCCGATGAGCCGCTTCCGTCCCAACGTCGTCGTCGACGGCGCCGACGCGGAGCCGTTCGACGAGGACGGGTGGGAGTTCGTGACGGTCGGGCAGGTGCGCTACCGGCGCACGGAGCTGTGCGACCGCTGCGTCATGACGCAGATCGACCTGCAGACGCTGGAGACGGGGAAGGAGCCGATCCGCACCCTGGCGCGGCACCGCAGGTGGGACGGCGCGACGTGGTTCGGCATCCGCCTGGTGCCCGTGGGACTGACCGGCGGACGGGGGACGGTCGCCGTGGGGGACGAGCTCGTGCCGGAGAGGGCGGAGACGACGGAGACGACTGAGACGGCGGGGGCGGCGGGGGCGGCGGACGGCCGATGAGGTCGGGGGTCGTCTGGGCGACGTGGGGCTACGCGACCCTGGTGGTGCTCGGTGTCGTGTGGGTGCTCGTGGACGACCATCTCGCGTCCCGCGCCACGGCCTCCGGACTGGTCGGGGGAGCGTCCGTGGCACTCGTGGTGACGGCACTGGCGCCTCGACACCCCTCGGATGGGCCCCGGCGCTGTTCGCCTTCGCGAGCGTCGCGTTGGGGGTGCATCTCGTCGGCTCACGGCTGGCCGAGCTGGAGCAGCCGGGGTCGACCCTCGGCGGGTCGGGCACCGACCTGATCCTCCTGCTGCTCCTGGTCGCCTGGCCGGTGGGCTTCGTGCTGACCGTCGTGCTGCTGCTCTCGAGGCCTGTCGCGCTGGTCGAACCTGGCGGGCCACCGAGGTCGACGGACGGCTGACGCAGCCCTGGGCCCGCTGGGAGGAGCGTGTTCCACGACACCGGCGGTCGAAGGTGCAGCGACAGCACGCCGGTGATCGCCCAGCCCTGGCCAGCACTCCTGAGAGGCCCTAGATTCGGGTCATGGCACTGGACGCCGAGCGGAGCGACCTCATCTCCACCCTCGACCGGCACCGCGGTTTCCTGCTGCAGACCAGCGAGGGACTGACGGAGGAGCGGGCGCGGACGGCGAGCACGGTCAGCACGCTCAGCATCGCCTCGATCCTCAAGCACGTCGCGGACACCGAGGAGCAGTGGATGCAGTTCGCCCTGCGCGGTGACGAGGCGTTCGGGGACTCCTACGACCAGGACGTGGACTGGGGGCGGTCGACGCGGTCGCGGCGGAGGGCGGCCAGGACGGGGGTGAGGACGGGGGTGAGTGGGAGGACCACCGCTTCGACCTGACCGCCGAGGAGACGCTGCCCGTCCTGCGACGACGGGTCCTCGACGTGGGTCGGGAGACGACGCGCATCCTGGAGGACGCGGACCTGGACGTGTCGCACCCGCTCCCGACGGCACCGTGGTTCGAGGACGGTGCCTCGTGGTCGGTGCGTCGCGTGGCGCTCCACGTGCTCGCCGAGATCTCCCAGCATGCCGGACACGCCGACATCATCCGGGAGGCGATCGACGGACGACGCACGATGGGGTGAGGGCACCAGCGCCAGGCAGGCTGACGAGCACCTCACGTGTCAAACAGGCTGCCGCCGCCGACCCTCCAGGGGTCAGCTGCGGGGCTGGGTCGTCAGACGTGCCAGGTGACGGTGCCGCCGCTCACGGTGGCGGTCAGGTCGTGCTGATGCACATGGGTGTGGTGCCGACCGCACAGCAGGGCCATCCGCGCCACATCGGTGTGGCCACCACGGGCCCAGTGGTCGAGGTGGTGGGTGTCGCACCACTGCGGGAGCGCGCTGCAGCCGGGGAAGGAGCACCCGCCGTCCCGCACCGCCAGAGCCTTCCACTGCGCCGGGGTGGCGTAGCGCGCGTCGCGACCCAGCGCGAGCGGCGCGCCGTCGGCGGAGAGCCAGACCGGCGTCACGTCGGCGCTGCAGGCGACCTCGGCGGCCTGGCGCGGCGCCACGTAGTCACCCGCGGCCGTGGTGGCCGGGCCGGAGGGGACCCCTCCCGCGGGGTCGAAGGGGATCATGAGCAGGACGGTGGCCCGCGCCGTCGAGGGCGGTGCCCCGGGGCGGCCGACCCCTCGCTGGATGGTGGTGGCCAGGGCGTCGAAGCGTCGCTGCGCCGGGCTCCTCGTGTCCGGCTCGAGGACCTGGCCCTGCTCGTCCTTGACCGGAGCGGGGGCGGCCAGGGACGAGGTGAGGACACCGTTGATCGTGGCGGCGACACCGTCGGGGGCGTCGATCGTGACCCGGGTCAGCCCAGGGCCGACCCTCCGCGTGGTGACCGACCGCAGCTCCTGCGCGGCGCGTTCACGCTCACCCGGCGCCGCCTCGTGCAGCAGGTCCTCGACGAGCTGGTGGCAGACCCGGGCGAGGTCCTTGTCCGCCAGGTCGCGGCGCCCGGCGGCCCGGGTGGCGATCTCGGCGTAGGCCTCGCGCTGGTCGACGTCGAGCGAGCCCTCCAGCCGGCTCATCGTCCGTGCGACCAGCGCCGCCCGGTGCAGCGGGACGGTCCCGTCTCGCACGGCGTCACCGATCTGCGCCGTGACCGGCGAGTCGCACGCCTTCACCACCTCGGTGATCTGCGCCGCCTCCTGCGTGCTCAGCCACGGGCAGCGCACGCGCAGCCAGTCGGTCAGCGAGAGGGCGACGTCCCGGTGCAGACCTCGGACCGCCGCCTCGCGGGCCAGCGTGAACCCCACCGCGCCCAGCTGGGTCTGCAGCCGGCCGACCGACTCGATGGCCTCGACGAGGCTCCCGTCGAGCACGGTCGCGACGTCCTCGGCCGTCAGCGCGGCCCGGTGCACCGCCCCGCGCGCCTCGACCAGACCCCCGTGCAGCTCGCGCGCCGGCAGGTCTCGACCCCGACCGCCCAGCGCGTCGTAGACCTCGCTCATGAAGGCTTCGTAGGCCGCCGCGTCCAACCGGTCGATCTCGTCCAGCGGTCCCTCGTCGACCTCCCCCGCCGCGCCTCCTCCTGCGGCAGTCACCCCGGAAGCCGACCACCCGTCGAGCCTCCGCTCCTGCACTCCCCCGAGCTCCTCCATACCCGCAGCCAAGCACCGACCACCGACATACCCCCGACCTGCGACGGCAACCCCGGCGGCGGGCGACGTGCCGGCCCCCGGGCACGCCGGGCGGTTCACTCCGGGGACGGCAACCGGGGATGGTCGCTGGGGTAGACGCCGACGGCGAACCCGTAGACGGTGTCGCCCGAGCGCGGCAGACCGTCGAACTCCTCGACCAGCGCGGCCATCCGCTCCCAGAACTCCGAGACCTGCTCCTCCGAGAGCCGCGCGTGCCGGAGGAAGCCCCAGAGCCTCCCCTCGGCGAAGGCCGGTCCGGACTCCTGGGCGGCGACGGCGAGGTCGTTGAAGTCCAGGGGCATGCCCTCACCGGCGGCCAGCGGCTCCGCCGCGACGTGGAACATGCGGGCGGTGCGGCCGTAGAAGCGCTCCTCGACCGCGCGCACCCTGCGCGTGCGCACGACCCGCACCAGCCCCGTGCGCCGGAGGACCGCCACGTGGTGGGCGACCGTGCTCTTCGGGCGCCCGACCGACGTGGCGAGCTCGGTCACGGTCGCCGCGCGCTCGTGGAGCAGCTGCAGGATCGTGGTGCGCAGGGGGTGGCCGATCGCCTTGACCTGCTCGGCGCGGGTGAGCGCCAGCCGGTCGGCGAGCTCGTAGTCCGGGGGGTTGTCGTCCACGACGCATCAGACTAACGTGTCCGAACGTTCGATATTTGTCGATCATCAGACGAGTGAGGATCCGCGCATGGCCGAGCTGTTGCTGTTCCACCACATCCAGGGCCTCACCGAGGGTGTCGAGGCCCTCGCCGAGGACCTCCGGGCGGACGGGCACGTCGTGCACGTCCCCGACCTCTACGACGGGCGGGTCTTCGACAGCATCGAGGAGGGGTTCGCGCACGCCCGGGCGACCGGCTTCGACGCGCTGCGGGAGCGAGGCGCCGCGGCGGCCGACGGGCTCGGTGACGACCTCGTGTATGCCGGCCTCTCGTTCGGGGTGACGATCGCCCAGCGGCTGGCGCAGACCCGGCCCGGAGCCCGCGGTGCGCTCCTCCTGCACTCGTGCCTGCCGGTCTCGGAGTTCGGCGGGTCGTGGCCGGAGGGCGTGCCCGTCCAGATCCACGGCATGGCCGACGACGAGTTCTTCGAGGAGGACCTCCCCGCCGCGCGCGAGCTCGCCGAGGCGCACCCGGGCGCCGAGCTCTTCGTCTATCCCGGTGACCAGCACCTCTTCACCGACCGTTCGCTGGAGGCCTACGACGCCGACGCGGCCGCGCTGGTGACGCGGCGGGTGCGGGCGTTCCTCGCGCAGCGATGAGCCAGAGAGTTCGGCGCCGGTCCGTGGGTGGGCGGACGTAGAGTAGGAAGCCACCCGAGGATGGGAGGCGCGACGTGGCGCGTGCAGGTCGGCAGCAGACGGAGGAGCTGACACCCCGGTCGGCCCGGGCGGAGTCGGTCCGCGAGATCGCGCAGGGGTATGCCCGGGAGCGGGGACCGCTGCTGGAGATCCTCCACGCGGTGCAGGCCGAGCACGGCTGCATCGCCGAGGAGGACGTCCCGGAGATCGCCGACGTCCTCAACCTCTCGGTGGCCGAGGTGCACGGCACCGTCAGCTTCTACCACGACTTCCGGCGCACCCCCGCGCCCGACCACCAGGTCCAGGTCTGCCGGGCCGAGGCGTGCCAGGCCGTGGGGGCCGCCGAGCTCTGGGCGGCGACCGAGGAGCGCTTCGCCCACCGCGAGGACGTCGAGGTCCGTGAGGTCTTCTGCTTCGGCAACTGCGCCCTGGGACCCAGCGCCAGCATCGACGGACAGCTGCGCGGTCGTGTGACCATTGACGACCTCGCCACCGCGGAGTCAGGCTGGTCCCGATGACCACCGTCTGGGTCCCCGCCGACTCCTCGGCCCGCGCCGTCGGCGCCGACGCGGTGGCCGCCGCCCTCGCCGAGGTCGAGGGGGTGACGGTCCGCCGCAACGGCACCCGCGGCATGCTCTGGCGCGAGCCCCTCGTGGAGGTCGAGACCGACCGCGGGCGCGTCGGCTACGCCACCGTGGCACCGCACGACGTCCCTGGCCTCCTCGAGGCAGGGATGCTCGAGGGCGCCGACCACGGGAGCTGCATCGGGGTGGTCGACGACGAGCCGTGGCTCACGGCCCAGGACCGGGTGAGCCTCGCGCGCATCGGGCTGGCCGAGCCCACCGACATCCACGCCTACGAGGCCCAGGGCGGATGGGCCGGGCTCCGCCGGGCGCTCGAGACGGACCCGGCCGACGTCGTCGAGGAGGTCGTGACCTCCGGGCTGCGCGGCCGCGGGGGAGCCGGCTTCCCGACCGGCGTGAAGTGGCGCACCGTCCTGCAGGCGCAGGCCGAGCAGAAGTTCGTCGCCTGCAACCTCGACGAGGGCGACTCGGGCACCTTCGCCGACCGCATCCTGGCCGAGGCCGACCCGTTCACCCTCCTCGAGGGCATGACCATCGCCGCGGTCACCGTCGGCGCCACCGAGGGCTACATCTACTGCCGCAGCGAGTACCCCGACGCCATCGCCCGGCTGCGGGACGCGATCGCCGTGGCCGCCGAGCACGGCTACCTCGGCGACGACGTCGCCGGCAGCGGCCGCTCCTTCCGGCTGCAGGTCCGGGTCGGCGCCGGCGCCTACATCTGCGGCGAGGAGACCTCGATGCTCGAGTCTCTCGAGGGACGCCGCGGCGAGGTCCGCGCCAAGCCGCCGATCCCGGCCCTGCGCGGCCTGTGGGGCAGCCCGACGGTGGTCAACAACCTGCTCTCCTTCGCCGCCATCCCCATGATCCTGGCCGACGGCGGCGAGGCCTACGCCGCCCGCGGTGTCGGCAGGTCGCGCGGCACGCAGATCTTCCAGCTCGCCGGCAACATCGCCCGCGGCGGCGTCTACGAGGCCCCGCTCGGCATCACCCTGCGCGAGCTCGTCGAGGACGTCGGCGGCGGCACCCGCACCGGCCGACCGGTCCGCGCGGTCCAGGTGGGAGGCCCGCTGGGCGCCTACCTCCCGGCCGACCGGCTGGACGTCCCCATGGGCTACGAGGAGCTCGCGGAGGCGGGCGGCATGCTCGGCCACGGCGGCCTCGTCGTCTTCGACGACACCGTCGACATGGCCCGGATGGCCCGCTTCGCCATGGAGTTCTGCTCGGTCGAGTCCTGCGGCAAGTGCACTCCGTGCCGCATCGGTTCCACCCGCGGGGTCGAGACGATCGACCGGATCACCAGCACGCCCGCCGGCGCGGAGGGGCGTGACCAGCTCTTCGTCCTCCTCGAGGACCTCTGCGCCACCATGACCACCGGCTCGCTGTGCGCCATGGGCGGGCTCACGCCCGTCCCCGTCCGCAGCGCCCTCACCCACTTCCCGGAGGACTTCGGAGGGAGCCCGCGATGACCGCCACCATCCCCACCGCCGAGCAGGTCGCCAGCCAGCTCGGTCAGGCCAGCCGCGACGGCACCCCCCTGCCCGGTGCGCCCGGCGCCCTCGACGGGGTGACGGGCGCGGCATACCTGCCCGAGCCCGACTTCGGGACGCCCGAGGTGCACAGCGAGACCACCGTCACCCTCACCATCGACGACCGCGAGGTCACCGTGCCGGAGGGCACGTCGGTGATGCGGGCCGCGCGCGAGGCCGGGGTGCAGATCCCCAGCCTGTGCGCGACCGACTCGCTCAAGGCCTTCGGCTCGTGCCGCCTCTGCCTCGTCGAGGTCGAGGGCGGCAAGGGCACGCCCGCCTCGTGCACGACGCCCTGTGCGGACGGAGCCGTCGTCCGCACCCAGACGGAGGAGGTCCGCCGGGTCCGTCGTGGGGTGATGGAGCTCTACCTGTCCGACCACCCGACGGACTGCGCGGGCTGCGCGCGCGGCAGCTGCCAGGTGGCCGCGCTCGCTCACCAGGCGGGGGTCGCCGAGGTACGTTACGGTCTTCCCACCCCCCGGAGGGACGGGTCCCCCGCACTGCGCAGGCAGGCGGAGGTCCCGTCCGGGGGGGTCCAGGAGGACGACCCCGCCGGGGGTAGCGGTGAGCGGGTCAGCGCCGGTCACGGCCCCGTCCTCGGGCGCGGCCCGGTCGACACCTCCAACCCCTACTTCGACTACACCCCCGACGCCTGCATCGCCTGCTCCCGCTGCGTGCGCGCCTGCTCCGACATCCAGGGCACCTTCGCGCTCACCGTCGAGGGCCGCGGGCTGGCCTCCCGCATCGCGCCGGGCCCCACCGACTTCTTCGGATCCGAGTGCGTCTCCTGCGGCGCCTGCGTGCAGGCCTGCCCGACCGACGCGCTCACCGAGAAGTCCGTGGTCAGCCTCGGTATGCCGAAACGCACCGTCGAGACCACGTGCGCCTACTGCGGGGTCGGGTGCTCCTTCCGCGCCGAGGTCACCGACACGCGGGACGAGCAGACGGGGCAGACCCGGACCCAGGTCGTCCGGATGATGCCGCTCAAGGAGGGCAAGGCCAACGAGGGCCACTCCTGCGTCAAGGGACGGTTCGCCTACGGCTACACCGACCACGAGGACCGCCAGCTGTCCCCGATGGTGCGCGACAGCATCGAGGACGAGTGGCGCGCGGTCTCCTGGGAGGAGGCGATCTCGCGGGTGGCCGAGGGCTTTCGGGGGATCCAGGAGCGGCACGGCGTCGGCTCGATCGGCGGCATCTCCTCCAGCAGGTGCACCAACGAGGAGGTCTACGTCGTCCAGAAGATGGTGCGCGCGGCCTTCGGCAACAACAACGTCGACACCTGTGCGCGGGTCTGCCACAGCCCCACCGGCTACGGCCTCAACCAGACTTTCGGCACCTCCGCCGGCACCCAGGACTTCGCCTCCGTCGAGGACACCGACGTGGTCCTGCTCATCGGGGCCAACCCCACCGACGCCCACCCGGTCTTCGCCTCCCGGATGAAGCAGCGGCTGCGCGAGGGGGCGCAGATCATCGTCGCCGACCCGCGCGAGATCGCCCTGGTCCGCTCCCCGCACGTCGAGGCCGCGCACCACCTCCCGCTGCTGCCCGGCTCCAACGTCGCCTTCGTCAACGCGATGGCCCACACCATCGTCACCGAGGGCCTGCACGACAAGGGGTTCCTCGAGGAGCGCTGCGAGGACGTCGAGGCCTACCTCGACTTCATCCGCGCGCCGGAGAACTCGCCGGAGGCGACCGCGGGGGCGACCGGGCTGGACCCGGAGCGCGTGCGCGAGGCGGCCCGGCTCTACGCCGCCGCACCGAACGGCTCGATCTACTACGGCCTCGGCGTCACCGAGCACAGCCAGGGCTCGACGATGGTCATGGGCATGGCCAACCTCGCCATGGTCACCGGCAACATCGGTCGGCCCGGCGTCGGCGTCAACCCGCTGCGCGGCCAGAACAACGTCCAGGGCAGCTGCGACATGGGGTCCTTCCCGCACGAGCTGCCGGGGTACCGCCACATCTCGCTGCCGGACGCGCGGGCGATCTACGAGGACCTGTGGGGCGTCACCCTGGACCCGGAGCCCGGGCTGCGGATCCCCAACATGTTCGACGCCGCGATCGGGGGCAGCTTCAAGGGGCTCTTCGTGCACGGCGAGGACATCGCCCAGTCCGACCCCAACCTGCGGCACGTGCGTGCGGCGCTGACCTCGATGGAGATGGTGGTGGTCCAGGACCTCTTCCTCAACGAGACCGCCCGCTACGCCCACGTCTTCCTGCCCGGCAGCAGCTTCCTGGAGAAGGACGGCACCTTCACCAACGCCGAGCGTCGCCTCGGTCGCGTGCGGCCGGTCATGCCGAGCCGGGTCGGCAAGGACGAGTGGAGGGTGGTGTGCGACATCGCCACGGCGATGGGCTACCCGATGGAGTATGCCTCCGCCTCGGAGATCATGGACGAGATCGCCGCCACGACCCCCACCTTCGCGGGGGTCAGCTTCGCGCGGCTCGACGCCGAGGGCTCGATGCAGTGGCCGGTCAACGACCGGGCGCCGCACGGGACCCCGACGATGCACGTGGACGAGTTCGTCCGGGGCAAGGGCAAGCTCATCCCCACCGTCTTCGTGCCCACGACGGAGACGACCAACCGGCGGTTCCCGCTCATCCTCACGACGGGGCGCATCCTCACCCAGTACAACGTCGGTGCCCAGACCCGTCGCACCGCCAACTCCACCTGGCACCCCGAGGACGTCCTCGAGCTGCACCCCGCCGACGCCGAGCTGCGGGGCATCCGCAGCGGCGACCGGGTCGAGCTGTCCAGCCGGGTGGGGACCACCACCCTCACCGCCCTGGTGTCGACCCGGATGCAGCCCGGCGTCGTCTACACGACCTTCCACCACCCGGTGACCGGCGCCAACGTCGTGACGACCGAGAACTCCGACTGGGCCACCAACTGCCCGGAGTACAAGGTCACCGCCGTCCAGGTCGGCGTCGCCAACGCCGGACGGGACCGCGAGGTGGCCGCGGAGGTCAGCGACGGGCACGACCCGGTCGACCCGGCGGTCGAGGTCGTCGGGGCGCACCGATGACGCAGGGCGGGCGGGACCCGTCGGAGCCGCAGTCCGGGTCGCCGGAGCCCTCGGGCGGCCTGCCCGATGCTCGGCCCGCGGCCGACGAGCCGGATCTCGACGCTCCGACCGACGCCGACCCGGCTCCCACCCAGGGGCCGCCGACCGGGCAGGCCGCCGACGCGACGACCCGTCAGCGGCTGCCCGCCGAGATCCGGATGGGCGAGGACATCGCCCGCGCCATGGCGCACCACCCACCGCAGCGGGCCGCCGAGGAGATCGCCACGCACCTCCGCAAGTTCTGGGACCCACGCATGCGCTCCTCGATCCTGGCGCGGGTCGAGGCGGGCGAGCCCATGGACGACCTGCTCCGGGCCGGGGTCGAGCTCTACCGCCAGGGCGAGATCGACCGCTCCGAGGTGGCCGAGCCCTCCGGCGGTTGAGGAGCCTCAGGCCGTGTCGGCCCCGGCTCCACCGACCACCGGGGCCTGCTCCTGCGAGCCGGTGGCGCGACGGTGCCAGACCCACAGGGCCGCACCCACCACCGCGAAGAGCGCGCTGGTCAGCGCGGCGGTCAGCAGGGTGCCCGTGACGAGCGGGCTGATGACCCCCGCCAGCAGGGCGTTGAAGACGAGCGCGGCGAAGGAAGCCATCGACGCCGCCGCCCCCCGGGCCTCGGGGAAGAGGTCGAGCATGGCCAGCTGCTGCACCGGGAAGGCCACGCCGATCGCCACCCCCATGGCAGCCGGTCCGAGCACCGCCCAGGGCAGCGTCGGTGCCACCGCGCACAGCAGCACGTTGAGCGCCGTCGCCGCGACGAGGCCGACCATGGTGACGTCCACCATGCGCGGGCCCTCCACCCGCCCGGCCAGCCGGTTGGTCAGCATCGACCCGGTGACCATGCCGCCGATCATCGGGACGAAGAGCATCCAGAAGTCCTGCTCGCCCCGGCCCAGCAGGTCGACGACCACGATGGGGGCGGCCACGACGTAGAGGAAGTAGGAGGCGAAGACGAAGGCCGAGGAGAAGGCCAGCCGCTGGAAACGGCCCGAGCGGGCGACGTACCCCAGCGACCGCAGCACCGCTCCCACCCGCAGCGGGCTGCGTCGCTCCTCCGGGTGGGTCTCGGGCAGCACGACGGCGGTGAGCACGGCGGCGCCGACGCCGTAGGCGGCCACGAACCAGAAGATCCAGTGCCACGGACCGAACCGCAGGATCTCGCCGCCGATGACCGGCGCGACCGCCGGGGCGACGGCGAAGATCATCATGACCCGGGCCATGAGCCGCTGCGCCTCGGCACCGGAGAAGAGGTCGCGGATGACCGCGCGGCTGACGATCGTCGCGGCCCCGGCGAACAGACCCTGGAAGACGCGCGCCACCAGCAGCACGGCGAGCGTCGGGGCGAGCGCGCAGGCGACGGAGGCCACGACATACCCCACCAGCCCGCCGATTATCACCGGCTTGCGCCCCAGCGCGTCCGAGAGCGGTCCGTGGAAGACGCTCATGAGCGCGAAGCTGAGCAGGTAGATGCTGGTGATCTGCTGCAGCGCCGCGCTGTCGGCGTCGAAGTCCCGGCCGATCGCCTCGAAGCCGGGGAAGACCGTGTCGATGGTGAAGGGCCCGACCATCGCCAGCGCGGCGAGCGTCGTCGTGATCAGCAGGGTCGCCCGTTTGGGGTATGCCGCGGCGCCGGTCTGCGGTGCGCGGTCGGCGGACGTCACGGCCTCACGGTAGCCGCGGGACGGTGGACGTGTGTCGGTGGGCGGCCCTAGGTTCGTCAGTGTCCGACCGGACGTGGCGGACGAGCGAAGGAGCACCCATGTCCACCCGTGACAGCTATGCGGCAGGCACGCCCTGCTGGATCGACCTGATGGCCCCGGACGTCGACGCGGCGAAGGCGTTCTACACCTCGCTCTTCGGCTGGACCGCGCAGGACAGCTACGACGGCGACGGCACCTGGATCTACACCAACCTCTTGCACGACGGCAAGGTCGCGGCCGGCCTGGGGCGTCAGCCGGAGGAGATGTCGGCGGCCGGGACGCCGCCGACGTGGAGCACCTACGTCGCCACCGACGACGTTGACGCCACCACGGCCCGGGTCGAGGAGGCCGGGGGCGTGGTGATGATGCGGCCGATGGACGTCATGGACGTCGGCCGGATGGCGGTCTACGGCGACCCGACCGGCGCCGTCATCAGTGCCTGGCAGGCCGGATCCCACCGGGGTGCCGAGGTCTGCAACGAGCCCGGCACCTGGTCGTGGAACGAGCTCATGACGCGCGACCTCGAGGCGGCGTCGGCGTTCTACGCCGCCGTCTTCGGCTGGCACTACGACGACGTGCCGATGCCCTACGGCACCTACCGCGTGGTCAAGGGCGGCGAGGAGGGCGGCCTCGGCGGGCTCATGGCCATGCCGCCCAACGTGCCGGACCAGATCCCCAGCTACTGGACCGTCTACTTCACCACCGATGACGCCGACGCCACGGTCGAGCGCATCCAGGAGCTGGGTGGCGCCCTGGTGCACGGACCCGACGACATGGCCGGGGTCGGCCGGATGGCCACCGTGTCC
Source organism: Serinicoccus chungangensis (assembly GCF_006337125.1). GTDB lineage: Bacteria > Actinomycetota > Actinomycetes > Actinomycetales > Dermatophilaceae > Ornithinicoccus > Ornithinicoccus chungangensis. The sequence goes on along the minus strand of NZ_CP040887.1, from coordinate 3,185,124 downwards.
GACCCGCAGGGCGGGGTCTTCATGGTGATGCAGCCGTCGTCGTAGGATTCGCAGCTCGCCCCCGGCGGCTACCATCGGCTCCGGGGGCGCGGGCACGACATCACCTGCGCCCGTCGTCGTGTCCACCTGCAGCAAGGAGCCTCTGTGAGCGTCGCCGGTATGGGTGCCATCCCGATCGAGGGCGGCTACGCCTTCCGCGTGTGGGCCCCGCACGCCACCGCGGTGAGCGTCGTCGGGGACTTCAACGGGTGGGACCCCGAGGCGCACGCCATGGAGTCCGAGGGCAACGGCCACTGGTACGCCGAGGCGTCGGGGGCGCAGATGTGGCAGGAGTACCAGTTCCTGCTGACCAACGGCGAGCAGACCTTCCACCGGATCGACCCGCGGGCGCTGGCCGTCACGAGCTCGGTGGGCAACGGGCTGCTCTACGACCACGGTGCCTTCGACTGGGAGGGTGACGACTTCACCCCGCCCCGCCAGCACGAGACCGTCGTCTACGAGACCCACATCGGCTCCTTCGTCGCCACCGACCACGGCCGCCCGGCCGACCTCGGCGACCTCATGGGCAAGCTCGACTACCTCGTGCAGCTGGGCGTCAACGCCATCGAGCTCATGCCGCTCATGGAGTTCGCCGGCGACTACTCCTGGGGCTACAACCCGGCGCACGTCTTCGCCGTCGAGTCGAGCTACGGCGGCCCGGAGGCCCTGAAGACCTTCGTCCGGGAGGCGCACCGGCGGGGTATCGCCGTCTACGTCGACGTCGTCTACAACCACTTCGGCCCCAGCGACCTGTCGACGTGGCAGTTCGACGGGTGGTCGGAGAACGGCAAGGGCGGGATCTACTTCTACAACGACCACCGCAGCGCCACGCCCTGGGGGGACACCCGCCCGGACTACGGGCGGCAGGAGGTGCGCGACTTCATCCTCGACAACGCCCGGATGTGGCTGCGCGACTACCACGCGGACGGCCTCCGGCTGGACATGACGCCCTACATGCGTCGGGTCGACGGCACCCACGGCGACGAGATCCCCGAGGGCTGGGAGATGATGCGCAGCATCGGGGAGATGGTGCGCGCCGAGTTCCCCCGCCACCTCGTCATCGCCGAGGACCTGCACGGCGTCGCAGCGGTCACCTCGACCGAGCCGGGTGGGGCAGCCATGCACGCCCAGTGGGACAGCCAGTTCGTCCACCCCGTCCGCGAGGCGCTCATCACCGGGGACGACGGGCAGCGGTCGGTCGAGGCGGTGGCCCAGGCCGTCACGCACACCTACCACCACGCCTTCGACCGGGTCATCTACACCGAGTCCCACGACGAGGTGTCGAACGGCAAGGCGCGCATCCCCTCCGAGGTGCAGGGGGACAACCCCGGCGGGTGGGACGCCCAGAAGCGCGCCACCCTGGGTGCCGCGCTGGTCCTCACCTCACCCGGCCTGCCCATGCTGTTCCAGGGTCAGGAGTTCCTCGAGGACGAGTGGTTCCGCGACGACGTCCCGCTGGACTGGGAGCGGGCGTGGGGGTTCCGGGACATCACCCAGATGTTCCGCGACCTCATCGCCATGCGGCGCAACCGCGACGGCACCACCGCCGGGCTGTCCGGTGCCCGCACCACGGTGGTGGTCGCCGACGACGACGCCAAGCTGCTGGCGTTCGTGCGCTCCACCGACGATGGCCAGCACGTGCTCGTCGCGGCCAACCTGTCGTCCCACGCGGTGCGGCATCCGGTCGAGCTCCCGGGTGACCGGTGGGAGGTGCTGTTCAACAGCGACGCACAGACCTACAGCCAGGTGTTCGGCAACCACCAGTCGCCGGCCATGGACATCGAGGACGGTCAGGGGATCCTCGACGTCGGGCCCTGGTCGGTCGTGCTCTACGCGCCCGCCTGAGACGACGCCTCGTCGTCCAGCTCCCGGGTCATCGTGTCCGGGGTCAGCCCGTGCTCCAGGCCCCAGCGGACCGCCTGCGACCGGCGGGTCACGCCCATCTTGCGGTAGGCCGTCCGGATGTAGGTCTTGACCGAGTTGATCGACAGGTAGGTCCGCATCGCGATGTCGGTGTTGGTGAGCCCCTGCGTGATGAGCGTGACGATCTCGGCCTCCCGGGCAGAGAGACCCTCGACCCGCCCGGGCCAGTCGCCGGGGGAGTGCGGCTCGGGGTTCGGGAGTCGGCTGGTCGCCGGCTCCACCACGACCTCCCCCGAGGCCACCCGCTCCAGGCACTCCACCAGCTCGGCGCCGCTGACCGTCTTGCCGATGTAGCCGCGGCACCCCTTGGCGAGCGCGATCTCGACGAGGGCCGGGTCGACGTTCCACGTGTAGACGACGACAGCCCCCGGGTCGTCGCTCTCCAGCACCTCGTCGAACTCGTCGCCGTCGACCTGCGGCTCGGAGAAGGTGTCGTAGAGGGTGACGTCGACCGACTGCTCGACCTCCGTCTGCGCGCCCAGCTCCACCACCGCCACCCGGTGCTGGAAGGGTTCGAGCATGGCCTGGAGGCCCCGGACGACCACCTCGAAGTCGTTCATCAGGGCCACGCGGAGCGGCTCTGTGCCAGCCATGTCCCGCACCTTACGCCGGGGCAGGGGGGCCTGGCACGCCGAACCGCCCCGGTCGGCGGCCCGAGAACCACCCTTTGGGATGTAGTGACCGTCCAGACGGGCTGCCTATGATTCGGCGCGTGCCCGTGAATGTTGCTGTGCTGACCATGACGCGCGGGCATCACGACCACCTGCTGGCCCAGGTAGACGGCCTGTCGGTAGGGACGATGCCGCCCGCGTTGCACGTCGTCATCTCCATGGGAGACCGCGACCTCACCCGCGGTCGGCTCCCCCTCGGGACCGACCGCTGGCAGACGATCGTCAAGCCGGTGACCACCGACCGGCGCGCGCTGCCCTACGCCGCCGCCCGCAACCGCGCCGCCGAGCTCGCGGTGGAGCAGGGCGCCGACGTCCTCGTCTTCCTCGACGCCTCGGTCATCCCCGGGCCGCACACGCTGGAGCGGTATGTCGCAGCCGTCACCGACCAGCGCGAGACGGGCACCCCCGCCGGTCCGGTGGTGTGGAGCTCGCCGGTCCTGCGCCTGCCGGAGCTGGAGAACCCCGCGCTCGGCTACCCGCTGCGGCAGATGCACGAGCTGAGCCTGCGCGCACCCGGTGCTCCCGCCCTCGCGCCCGGCGAGACCAAGGTCAACGAGCGCCTGCACCTCTTCACCCCGGCCAGCTTCGCGCTGAGCGTGGATGACTTCCACCAGGTGGGCGGGTTCTGCACCGACTACGTCGGTCCGGGCCTGGAGGCGTACGACTTCGCCCACGTCGTGGACCGTGCGGGTGGGTCGCTGGTCTGGGTCGGCGGCGCCGAGGCGTACCGCCAGCCCAGCGAGCGCCTGACGCCCGACCAGGAGGCGCGGTACGCGCGGGCCCACGCCGCGATCTGGCGGGAGCGGTGGGGCGGCGAGCCGGACCACCCGTGGCTCAGCCGCCTCGTCGGCGAGGGGGTCGTCCAGCGCGACGGCTCCGGCCGCATCCCTGCCCCCGCGCGGCGGTGATCCCCGCGCGGCGGGCGTGCACACTGGGTCCATGACCCCGCTGCCGCCGCTGGTCGAGCCCGGCCCGCCGTTGACGCCCGAGCAGGTGTCCCGCTACTCACGTCACCTCCTGGTGCCCGGCATGGGCATGAACGCTCAACGCCGCCTGCTGAACGCCCGCGTGGCCGTGGTGGGGGCCGGGGGGCTCGGCAGCCCGGTGCTGGCCTACCTGGCCGCCGCCGGCGTCGGGCACCTCACGGTGATCGACGACGACGACGTGGACGTCACCAACCTGCAGCGCCAGGTCATCCACCGCGCCGACGCCGTCGGCACCCCCAAGGGGGCGTCCGCCGAGGCCTTCGTGCGCGGGCTGAACCCGGACGTCTCGGTCGTCGTGCGGCATACCCGCATCGACGCGGCCAACGCGCAGGAGCTGCTGCGCGGGCACGACGTGGTGCTGGACGGTGCCGACAACTTCCCGACCCGGTATGCCGTGTCCGACGCCTGCGTCGCCCTCGGGGTGCCGCTGGTCTGGGCGGCCGTGCTGCGCTTCGACGCCCAGCTGTCGACGTTCGTGCCGGGCGTCGAGGACGCGGTGTCGCTGCGCGACCTCTTCCCGGTGCCGCCGCGCGCGGAGGACGTGCCGAGCTGCTCGGAGGCGGGGGTGCTCGGGGCGCTCGTCGGCCAGGTGGGGTCGATCATGGCCGCCGAGGTGGTCAAGCTGCTCTGCGGCTTCGGGGAACCCCTGGTCGGCCGCATCCTGCTCATCGACGCGCTCACCCAGCGGACCAGGGAGGTGCCGCTGCGCCCGGTCGGTGCCGTGGTGCAGCCGGAGCAGCGCGAGCAGCTGCGGCCGGTCGTGCCGTTGCCCGAGGTCGGCCCCGCAGAGGTGGCCGCGATGCTCGGGGCGGGCCCCCCGTCGTCCGCCGCCGGTGGTGGTGAGGCGCCCACCCGGCCTGACGTCATCGGCTCCTGCCCGACGGGTGACGGCTCCATGGGTGCGGTGCCCGTGGTGCTGGACGTGCGGGAGCCGGCGGAGCACGAGCTCGGCACGGTCCCGGGCGCCCTCCTCGTCCCCGTGGGAGAGGTCCTGAGCTGGGAGGACCTGGACCACCACCTGCCGCCGGGACCGGTCGTCGTCTACTGCAAGGCCGGCCCGCGGGCGCAGCGTGCGGCGGCTCACCTGGTGCGGCTCGGTCACCACGAGGTGAGCGTCATGACCGGCGGCATCCTGGCGTGGATCGAGCAGGTGGACCCGACCCTGCCGAGCTACTGACGGCCCGGCTGCTGACCTGCGGATGACCTGCTGATGACAGGCGTGGAGCCCGGCGGTGAGCGCGGTGGCCGTCACTACGGTGGCCCCGACCGCGCGGGCGGGGCCGGGCACGGGCCTCACGGCGCAGGCGGCGAGCGGCCGCGAGCGGCCCGCCGGTCCTCGCCGGTGGGCGGGGGGAGCGCCTCGGCGGCGCCGACAAGGCCGCGCTCGTCGTCGGCGGCCGGACCCTGCTGGAGCGCGTCCTCGACGTCGACCTCGGCGGCCGGGTCGTGGTGGTCGGCGACACCCCTGTCCCCGACGGCGTGCACCGCACGCTCGAGGACCCGCCCGGCGGGGGCCCCGTGGCCGGCATCGCCGCCGGCCTCGACCTGCTCGACGACATCGGGCCGGCTGGACCGCCCGCGGCGGCGGTGCCCGGTGGGGCCTGGACCCGTGACCCGTCAGGCGCCGCAGCAGCGGGTGCCCGGTGTTGCCTCGACCCGTGACCCGGCGGGCGCCGCGGCGGCGGTGCCCGGTGCGGCCCCGACCCCTGAGCCGACGCCGACCCCCTGGGTCGCCGTCTGCGCCGTCGACCAACCAGCGGCCGCAGCGGTACTGGCCGTGATCCGGGACACCCTCCCCGAGGTCGGCGCGACCGTCGACGCCCTCTGCCCCGTGGACGGCCGGGGTCGACGCCAGTGGCTGCTGGCCGTCTACCGTCGGGCCGCGCTCCGGTCCGCGCTCCAGCGCGTGGGGCAGGTGCGGCACGCGGCCGTGCGGACGCTCGTGGCCGACCTGAGCTGGCACGACGTCGCCGTCGGCCGCGAGCACCTCGGGGACGTCGACACCTGGGAGGACCTGCGCCGCTGGGAGCGGCGCCGGCGCCCGCTGTCGTCCGGTTCGTCATCTGACAGCCCCCTCGACGAGGCTGATGGCTGACGACGAGGCGCTCAGCTGACGAGCCGGCTGCAGGTCGAGGACCGTCCGGCCGAGCCCAGAGCCCAGAGCCCAGAGCAGCGGAGCAGCAGAGCCGCAGGCCACGGAGCTGTGGAGCCGACGACCACCCCCGGCCCCGGCGGGCACCCCGGCCCCGGCGGGGAGCGGCATACCGGAGCATCTGCGAGACTGGCCCCATGGCGATGGTGAGGTTCTTCGCGGCGGCCGCCGAGGCCGCCGGCACCGAGAGCGAGCACGTCGAGGCCGACGACCTCGGCTCGCTGCTCGCCGACCTGCGCGAGCGGCACGGGGCCGAGCTCACCCGGGTCCTGGCCCTCAGCACGGTCCTGCACGACGGGCAGTACGTCGCCGACCCGGCCCTCCCGCTGCGCCACGACGCCGTCCTGGACGTCCTCCCGCCCTTCGCCGGCGGCTGAGCCCTCGCGTCGGGACGGCCTCCCGGCACCGGCACGCCGCCTGCCCGCCCGCCGGCCGCGCTCGCGGCTGCCCGGCCCCGAGGTCCTCCGCCTTGACAGGTACGGCCGCGTGTCGTTTGCTGGGGACGTCTCATGCGTGCATCCCCTGATGCTCAAATGAGCACGCGTGGAGCTGACGGCCGGGCGGGGTGAGCCTGGGCCCGGGTGTCGGCCACCCGGCCTGAACGGGCCCGGGGGTCCCTGACGAAGGAGTCATCGCATGCGACCAGAGCCGTCCGCACCCGCCTCCCGGTGGCCGTCCGCGGCGCGCGCAGGCAGACCGGTGGCCCTCGTCAGCGCCCTGTCGCTGCTGGTCCTGGCCGGGTGCAGCGGCGAGGAGGAGGCCGGCCCCGACACCCTGACCATCGCCGTCGTCGACAACGGCGACTTCGACGTGCTGCAGGAGCTCAGCACGGCCTTCCTGGACGAGCACCCCGGCGTCGAGATCGAGTGGGTCCGCGAGAGCGAGAACGAGCTGCGCGAGACGGTCTCCACCGACGTCGGCACGGGATCCGGTCGCTTCGACGTGGCGTCGGTCGGGACCTACGAGGCGCAGGTCTGGGCCGGCCAGGAGCTGCTGACGCCGCTGACGGACATGCCGGAGGGGTTCGACCCCGAGGCCTTCGTGCCGGAGGTGCGCGAGGCGCTCAGCGCGGACGGGACGATGCAGGCGGCGCCCTTCTACGGCGAGTCCAGCGTGACGATGTACCGCACCGACCTGCTCGAGGAGGCCGGTGTCGAGATGCCCGACCAGCCGACCTGGGAGGACGTCCTGGCCGCCGCCACCGCGGTCGACGAGCAGACCGACACCGCCGGGGCCTGCATCCGCGGCAAGGCCGGCTGGGGCGAGAACGGCGCCGTCCTCACGGCGATGGCGCACTCCTACGGCGCCCGCTGGTTCGACGAGGACTGGCGGGCGCAGCTCGACAGCGACCAGTGGCGCTCGGCCGCCGAGACCTACCTGGCCCTCGCCGCCCTGGCGCCCGACGGGGTCGCCGAGGCCGGCTACACCGAGAACCTCGCCCTCTTCCAGGAGGGGGAGTGCGCCGTGTGGGTCGACGCGACCTCGGCCGGCAGCTTCGTCACCGACCCGGAGGCCTCGGCCGTGGCCGAGGACGTCGGCTTCGCCATGGCTCCGGGCACCGACGACGGGCGCCCGAGCAACTGGCTGTGGTCGTGGGCGCTCGCCATCCCCGCGTCGTCGGACAACAGCGAGCTCGCCCGCGAGTTCGTCACCTGGGCGACCTCCAGCGGGTATGCCGAGCTCGTCGCCGAGGACCAGGGCTGGGCGGCGGTCCCGCCCGGGAGCAGGGTCGACCTCTACGAGAACGCCGACTACCTGGAGGCGGCCGAGCCCTTCGCCGAGCTGACCCTGGAGTCGATCCGCACCTCGGACATCACCGAGCCGAGCACCCAGCCGGTCCCCTACGTGGGCATGCAGTACGTCGACGTGCCGGCCTTCCAGAGCCTGGGCAACGCCGTCGGCCAGCAGATGACCCAGGCCATCACCGGCGACCTCGACCTGGACGAGGCGCTGGAGCGCAGCCAGTGGGTCGCCGACCAGACCATCGAGCAGACCCGACTGCTCGCCGACCAGGAGGACGCCGAGGCCGACTCCGAGAGCACCGAGGACTGACAGCGATGGCACGGACCACCGAGCAGATCGACCGGCAGATCGCCAACACCGACCCCGAGCTGCTGCCTGTCGGCGAGCACGAGAAGCACGGGGCCAAGCACTTCGCCGGCCTCTACGCCGCGGAGAACGTCGCCGGCACCGAGTTCGTCTTCGGAGCCACCTTCGTCATCCTCGGCGCGGGGATCTGGGACGTCCTCATCGGGCTGCTCATCGGCAACGCCCTGGCCGTCCTCACCTTCTGGCTCGTCACCACCCCGGTGGCGCGGGAGGTCGGGCTGAGCGTCTACACCTACCTGCTGAGGTTCGGGGGAGGTGCCATCTCGCGGATCTACAACCTCGCCAACGCGATCGTCTTCGCCGTCATCTCCGCGGCCATGCTCACCGTGTCGGCGACCGCCGTGCAACGGGTGATCGGCATCCCGACGCAGGCGGAGGCATACCCCACCCACCTCGGTTTCGTCATCCTCGTCGTGGCCTTCAGCGTCGTCGCCGTGCTCGTCGCCGTCTTCGGCTTCAACGCCCTCGCCGAGTTCGCCACGATCTGCGGCCCGTGGCTCGCGACGATGTTCACCGTGGGCGGTCTCGTGCTGCTGCCGGCCGTCGCCGAGTCGGTCACCGGCGTGACCACGATCGGCAGCTTCGGCGAGTTCGTCGACATCGCCGGGGCGACGGTGTTCACCGGCGTCACGCCGGAGGGGGAGCCCGGCATCGGGATGCTCGAGGTCGCCGGCCTGGCCTGGGCGGCCAACAGCTTCGCCCACGCGGGGATGATCGACATGGCGCTGCTGCGCTACGCCCGCAAGGGCTGGCACGGTCTGATGACCTCGACCGGCATGCTCTTCGGTCACTACGTCGCCTGGTTCTCCGCCGGCCTCATGGGCGCCGCCACCGCCGCGCTCACGTTGACGAGCATCACCGTCCTGTCCCCGGGCGACGTCTCCTGGGTCGCCCTCGGCTGGGCCGGCTACGTCACCGTCGTCGTCGCGGGCTGGACCACCGCCAACGCCAACCTTTACCGTGCGGGCCTGGCCACCCAGGGCGTCTTCCCGTCGATGCCGCGCGGTCGGGCCACCCTCATCGTCGGGGTGATCGTCGTGGTCGTCGCGTGCTTCCCCTTCGTCTACCGCAACTACGCCCCGCTGGTCACGTGGGCGGGTGTGCTCCTGGCCCCCGTCGGCGGGATCGTGTATGCCGAGCACAAGCTCTTCCCGCGCTTCGGGCTGACGGAGTACTGGGCCCGCTTCAAGGGGGTCACCAACGTGCCCGCGATCATCGCCTGGGCGACGGCCTTCGGGCTCGGCGCCGTGCTCAACATCACCCAGATCATCTCGCCCTACTTCGCCTTCGTGCCGGCGTGGATCGTCGCCAGCCTGTTCTACGTCGCGCTCGCCAGACGGGCCGGGGCGGCCGACGACTACACCGAGGAGGTGAAGGACAACGAGCTCTTCCTCGAGCGGGCCCAGGAGTTCAAGCGCCGGCAGGCGGAGTCGCTGCCGGGGCACGTCAAGGACACCTCGACGCTGACCCGGGTGCTGCGCGGGGTCTGGATGCTCGCGCTCGCCGTCATCCTCGTCGACGCCCTGGTGGTGTTCCTCGCCAGCCCGGACATCTACACCTACCTCACGCAGCGCAACACCTTCTACACGATCGCCATCACCGGCACGGTGGTCTACTTCGTCGCCGCCTACTGGGAGCTGCGCCGGGGCAAGGCCCTGGACCGGCGGGCCCACGAGCAGGCCCGGGCCGACGCCGGCAGCGGGGACGACGGCGAGGGTGGGGAGAAGGAGAAGGTCGGCGCCCCGGCCTGACCCCCGCTCGGTGTTGAGCCGCTGGTGGCTCAGCCGCCGATGGCGCTCATGGGCCGGGGCGGCTGCAGGAAGTCGGGCTGGTTGATGCCGTGCCCGGGCAGCTTGGCCGTGATGGAGGCCCGCAGCAGGGCGGCCAGCTCGTCGTCCGAGGCGCCCTCGCGCAGGGGGGTGCGCAGGTCGGTCTCCCCGGCGGCGAAGAGGCAGTTGCGGATCATCCCGTCGGCGGTGAGCCGGACCCGGTCGCAGCTGCCGCAGAAGGGCATCGTCACCGACGCGATGGCACCCACGGTGCCGAGCGGGGCGCTGCCCGGGGCGGCACCGAGGGGCCGCACGTCGAAGAGCTCGGCCGGTGCGCTGCCCCTCGACTCGTCCGGTTGCGGGGTGAGGTCGTAGCCGGTGCGCAGCTTCGCGAGGATCTCCGCGCCGCTGATCATCTGCGAGCGGTCCCACCCGTGCTGGGCGTCCAGCGGCATCTGCTCGATGAACCGCAGCTCGTAGCCGTGCTCGAGGGCGAAGGTCAGCAGCGCCACGACGTCCTCGTCGGCGTCGTTGATCCCGCGCATGAGGACGGTGTTGATCTTCACCGGGACGAGCCCGGCCTCGGCGGCCGCGTGGATGCCGGCGAGGGTGTCGGCGAGGCGGTCACGCTTGGCGAGGGAGATGAAGACGTCGCGCCGCAGCGTGTCGAGGCTGACGTTGACCCTCGTCAGGCCCGCCTCGCGCAGGGCTGCGGCGTTCTTGTCGAGGCCGATGCCGTTGGTGGTCATCGAGACCTCGGGCGCCGGGTCGAGCGCCGAGAGACCGGCGACGACGTCGACGAGGTCGCGACGCAGCAGCGGCTCGCCGCCGGTGAGCCGGATCTCCTCGATGCCCATGGACACCGCCACGTCGGCGAGCCGCACGACCTCCTCGGTGGTGAGCATCGTCGCCCGCGGCAGCCACGGCACGCCGTCCTCGGGCATGCAGTAGGTGCAGCGCAGCGAGCAGCGGTCGGTGACCGAGATCCGCAGGTCGCGGTGCACCCGGCCGTAGCTGTCCACCAGCGGGTCGCGGGTCACCACGTGTGGTCCCCCCCGCTGACCTGCGACAGCACGTGGCGCAGCAGCGGGCCGATGATCTCCATGCCCTCGGTGACGGCGGCGGGCCGGCCGGGCAGGTTGATGACCAGGGTGCCCCCGACCCCGCGCTCCTGCGGCCAGTCGACGACGCCGACGACGCCGCGGGAGACGGCCGCGAAGGGGGTGTGCCGTGAGCCCTCGCGGCGCATGAGCTCGGCCATGCCCGGGTTCTCGCGGGTGATGACCTGGCGGGTTCCCTCCGGGGTGAGGTCGCGCGGGCCCATGCCCGTGCCGCCGGTGGTGACGACGAGGCGCGCGCCGTCGGCGACGGCGGCCCGCAGCGCGTCGGCGACCGACTCGACACCGTCCGGGACGACGACGGAGGAGGAGACGGCATACCCGAGGTCCTGGAGCGCGGCGACGAGCAGGCGCCCGCCCTCGTCCTCGCGGCGTCCGGCGGAGCTGCGGTCGGAGACGGTGATCGCCACGGCCCCCGCGCGCCCGGGCGTCGTCTCCTGCGTGTGCTCGCCAGCCTGCTGGCTCATCACCACAGTCTAGGTGCGGGTCACAGCAGCCGCCCGACGGCCCGGTCCGCGTCGGTGAGGAAGCGCAGCACGACCTCGCGCTCGGCGTCGGTCAGCGCGGCCTCGACCTGGGCCAGCTCGGCGAACATCGGCATGAGGTGTCCCATGAGCTCCTCGCGCCCGCTGGGCGTGGCCACCACGGCGGTGCGGCGCCGGTCGGTCGGGTGCGGCTGGCGCTGGGCGTGGCCGCGCGAGACCAGGCGGTCGACGATCCCGCTGGCGGCGGCGGTCGTCACGCCGAGGCGCTGGGCGAGCTCGCTGGGCCCCGCCGGGTCCTCCATGAGGTGCTCGAGCACGGCGAGCTCGGTATGCGTCAGCCCGGCCCGGCGCGCGAGCGCCGGGGTCGCGCGGCGGCCGCTGTCGAGCAGCCGGCGCAGGGTGTCCAGCACCGGTCCGGGCTGCCACGCGTCGACCCAGCGGGTCTGCGGCCCGACCTCGGGGCGGGGCGCCTGGTGCCCGCCCGGGCCCGACGACGGGCCCGCAGCGGGGGAGGACGCCGCCTCCGGGCTCGTCACGGGGGGCCGGTCCGTGCTACTTTCGGTCACTAGATTGCTCACTTGGTTAGGTAGTTGCCTGACGATTCCGCCCCAGCCTACGCCGGAGGACCCCAGATGTCTCGCCTCGTGACCGCGCTCACCGCACCCCGGTCCTGGATCATCGCGCTCGTCGGGCTGCTGCTCGGCGTCGGGCTCATCGCCGGGGTGGGCCAGGCCGAACGCAGCGCGTCCGCCCTGGACACGCTGCCGGCCGGGTTCGACAGCACCCAGGGCCAGGCGCTGCTGGACGAGCTCCCCGACGAGGGCAGCAAGACGGCGATCGTGCTCTTCACCGCCGACTCCGACATCGAGGCCTCGCTGCCCGAGCTCGCCCAGCTCATGGAGGACGTCGCCCCCGATGGCTCCGAACCGCCGGCCACGCAGGGGTCCGGTCAGGGCGGGGCGCCGGAGGGTGCCGAGGGCTCGGGGGCGCCCGAGGGTGCCGGTGCGCCGGAGGGCGCCGGCCAGGAGGGTGGTGGTCCTCCGCCGGGCCTGAGCGGTGAGTACCCGGTGATCCCCGCCGAGGACGGCACCGCCGCGATCAGCGTCATCGACCTGGACGCGCCGACGGCGACCGACACCCAGCAGGTGGTGACGCAGCTGCGCACCGACCTGGGCGACGGCATACCCGAGGGCGTGACCGCGCAGGTCACCGGACCCGCCGCGATCGAGGCCGACCTGGCCTCCGTCTTCGACGGCGCCAACATCACGCTGCTCGGGACGACCGCGGCCGTCGTGGCGCTGCTGCTCATCGTGACCTACCGCAGCCCCATCCTGTGGGTCATCCCGCTGCTCGTCGTCGGCGTCGCCGACCAGACCGCGGCCAGTGCGGCGACGCACGTGCTCAAGCTCTTCGGCATCCCGTGGGACGAGTCGACCATCGGCATCCTGTCGGTCCTGGTCTTCGGCGCGGGGACCAACTACGCGCTGCTGCTCATCAGCCGCTACCGCGACGAGCTGCGCCGGCACTCCTCCCGGCACGAGGCGATGGCGGTGGCGCTGCGACGGGCCGCCGAGGCGATCGTCGCGAGCGCCAGCACCGTCGTCGTCGGCGTGCTGTGCCTGCTGCTCTCGGTCTTCCCCTCGACCCGCGGCCTGGGGCTGGCCTGCGCGGTCGGCGTCCTGGTCGCGATGGCCTTCGTGCTGCTCGTGCTCCCCGGTGCCCTCGTCGTCTTCGGGCGCTGGGTCTTCTGGCCCCAGGTGCCGCGCGAGGGGCAGGCCGTGCTCGCCGAGTCCCGCTCGCTGTGGCGCCGCATCGGCGACGCGGTCGCCAAGGCGCCCTCGGCCTACATCGCCGGGACCCTCACGCTGCTGGCCGCCATGGCGTTCGGGATCACCCAGATCAGCAGCGGGCTGGCGCCGGAGGACCAGTTCCTCGAGACGCCCGAGGCGATCACCGCGGCCGAGCGGCTGGGCGAGTCGTTCCCGGCCGGGACGTCCGACCCCCTGGTCGTCGTCACCCGCGGCGACGAGGCGCAGGTCGACGAGCTCGCCGCGGCGGTCGAGGACGTCGACGGGGTGACCCAGGTGACGCCGGTCGAGCCGGTCGACGGCATCGGGCAGGTGCAGGTCGTGCTGGAGGCCGAGCCCGGCAGCGAGGCCGCCCAGGAGGCCGTGGGGGAGGTGCGCGCCGCGGTCGACGGGTATGCCGACACCCACGTCACTGGCGGTGACGCCTCCGCGCTCGACGAGTCGGACGGCAACGTCCGCGACCGCTTCGTCGTCATGCCGCTCATCCTCGCGCTCGTGCTGCTGGCGCTCATGGGCCTGCTGCGCTCGGTCCTGGCCCCGGTCATCCTCGTGGCCTCGGTGGTCGCGACCTTCTGCGCGGCGATCGGGGTGTCGTGGTGGCTCTTCACCGGGGTCTTCGGCTTCGGGGCGATCGACGCCAGCATGCCGCTCCTGGCGTTCCTCTTCCTCGTCGCGCTCGGGGTGGACTACAACATCTTCCTCATCACGCGGACCCTGGAGGAGGCCGGCGCGCACGGCACGCGCGACGGCGTGCTGCGGGCGCTGGGCGCGACCGGTGGCGTCATCACCTCGGCCGGCATCCTGCTGGCAGCCGTCTTCGCGGTCCTGGGCGTGCTGCCGCTCGTGGTGCTGGCCCAGATCGGCGTGGTCATCTGCATCGGGGTGCTGCTCGACACGCTGCTCGTGCGGACGGTGCTCGTCCCGGCGATCGTCCGGGTGCTCGGCGAGCGCTTCTGGTGGCCGCGGCGGGTCGACCACACCGGCCGCCACCGGCCCGACGAGGTGGACACGGAGACCGGAGGCCAGGGCACGGCGGAGCTGGCCCCCGCCGGCGCACCGGACGCGCGGTAGGGCCGCACCGGACGCGCGGTAGGGCCGCACCGGACGCGCGGTGAGGACGGTCAAAGGCCGCTGATCGCCCTCTCGTGCCAGGTATGCAGCAGCGCCACCTCGTCGTCGGCCGGCTTCATGCCCTCGGCCAGCGTCCTGCGGCCCTCGCCGCGGATGACGAGCCGCTCCGGGTAGCTGGGAGCCGGCCGGATCTCGGTGACCTCGCTCCACGGGACCAGGCGACGGCCGTAGAACCAGTGGCGGTGCAGGCCGTCGGCATCAGCCGTGATCGTCTGGGCACCGGTCACCATCATGACGAGAAACCCGGCCGGGACCAGGACCAGCACGAGGTCGAGGAGCAGCCAGACGGCGCCGTCCCGGCCACCGCCGACCAGGCGGAGCACGTTCCCGGTGAGGATGAGGGACCACAGGCCGACCGTGCCCCAGTACCAGGTGCGGGTCGGCGCGATCTGGACTCGCTGCATGACCCCCAGCCTGACAGCCACGAGGCCGCTGCTCCTGCCGTCACGTCGTCCGCGCCGGCATTCCCACGGGACGGGTCTGGTGCGCACCGTGCGTCCTGTGTGTCCTGACCGCACGTCCTGTGTGTCCTGACCGCACGTCCTGTGCGCCCTGGCCGCACGTCCTGTGCGGTTCAGGCGTGCCCGACGGGCTGGCCGGCGTGGTGACGGCCGATCGGCAGCACCATGGGCTTGCCGGAGACGGGGTCGGTGACGACCTGGCTGCGCATGCCGAAGACCTGCTCGACCGTCTCGGCGGTGAGCACGTCCTCGGGACGCCCGCCGGCGAGCAGCCGGCCGCCGCACATCGCGACGAGGTGGTCGGCGTAGCGGGCGGCGAGGTTGAGGTCGTGGAGCACCATGACGATCGTCGTGCCGCGGGTGCGGTTGAGGTCGGTGAGCAGGTCGAGCACCTCGATCTGGTGGCAGATGTCGAGGAAGGTCGTCGGCTCGTCCAGCAGCAGGATGTCGGTCTGCTGGGCCAGGGCCATGGCGATCCAGACCCGCTGGCGCTGGCCGCCGGAGAGCTCGTCCACCGACCGGTCGACGAGGTCGGTCGTCCCCGTGAGCTCGAGCGCCTCCTCGACCGCCTGCTCGTCGGCGACCGCCCACCGGGACAGCATCCGCTGGTGCGGGCTGCGCCCGCGCGCCACGAGGTCGGCCACCGCGATGCCCTCGGGCGCGATGGGGCTCTGGGGCAGCAGGCCCAGGGTGCGGGCCACCGCCTTGGTGGGCTGGGTGTGCACGGCCTTGCCGTCCAGCAGGACGTGGCCCTGGCTGGGCGCGAGGAGGCGGGACAGCGCGCGCAGCAGCGTGGACTTCCCGCAGGCGTTGGCACCGACGATGGTCGTGATGCGGCCCGGGGGCACCGTGAGGTCGAGCCCGTCGACGACGGTGCGGTCGCCGTAGCCGAGGCTGACGTCCTCGGCGACGAGGGTGTGGGAGTCGGTCACAGCGATCCTCCGGCGCGGTTGGTGCGGACGAGCAGGTAGACGAGGTAGGGCGCCCCGAGCACCCCGGTGATGACCCCGACCGGGTAGCGGGTGCCGAACAGGTGCTGCCCCGCCAGGTCGGCGGCGAGCACGAGCAGCGCACCGGTGAGGGCCGCGGGGACCATGAGCGATCCCCCCGGCCCGACGACGCGCGCCGCGATGGGGCCGGCCAGGAAGGCGACGAAGGCGATGGGCCCGGCCGCCGCCGTGGCGAAGGCGATGAGGGCGACGGCGGCCACGATGACCGTCAGCCGGGTGCGCTCGACCCGCACCCCGAGGGCGCTGGCGGTGTCGTCGCCGTGCTGCAGCAGGTCCAGCTGCCGGGACCGGGAGAGCAGGACCGGCATGAGCACCAGGGCGGCGACGACGAGCGGCAGGACGATCCCCCAGGTGGCGCCGTTGAGGCTGCCCGTGAGCCAGCGCATGGCGACCTGCAGGTCCCACGCGGCGGCGCGCACGATGACGTAGGCGACGACCGAGTCCAGCATCGCCGCGATGCCGATGCCGATGAGGATGAGCCTCGTCCCCAGGACGCCGTCGCGGTAGGCGAGCAGGTAGATGACGAGCGCCGTCACCAGCGCCGCCACGATCGCCATCCCGGACACCAGCGCCTCGTCCACCCGCAGCACCACGATGCCGACGACGGCCGCGGCGCTGGCCCCCGCGCTGATGCCGATGATGTCGGGGGAGGCGAGGGGGTTGCGCAGCATGGTCTGGAACGTCACCCCCGCCATCCCCAGCGCGGCCCCGGCGACCAGCCCGAGGACGGCGCGCGGCAGCCGCAGGGTGCCGACGGTGAAGGACGCGCCGGGCACGTCCTGCCCGAGGACCACCCGCCACACCTCCCCGGGGCCGTAGAACGTCTGCCCCACCATGAGGCTCACCGCGAAGAGGACGAGCACGAGCACCCCGAGGAGCGCGGCGGCCCGGCGCCGGCTCGCGGCACGGCGCCGACGTCCCGCGCGCAGCGGGGAGGGGTCGGGGCGGGTCGTGTATGCCGTGCTCACAGCGCCCTCGCCCGCATCCGGCGCACGATCATGATGAAGACCGGCGCCCCGATGAGCGCGGTGATGATGCCCACGTCGACCTCCGCCGGCCGCGCGACGACGCGTCCGACCACGTCGGCCAGGGTGAGCAGCACGGCGCCGACGAGCAGCGAGAGCGGGAGGAGCCACCGGTGGTCGGTGCCGACGACGAGCCGGCAGGCGTGCGGCACGACCAGCCCGACGAAGCCGATGGGTCCGGCCACCGCGGTGGCCGCGCCGCAGAGCGTGACCGCCCCGACCGCCGCCAGCGCGCGGGTCAGGGCCACCCGCTCGCCCAGGCCGGCGGCCAGGTCGTCGCCCAGCGCGAGCGAGTTGAGGCCCCGGGCCACGGCGAACGACATGAGCGTGCCGGCGAGCAGGAAGGGCAGGGCGACGAGGATCTTCTCCGGCGTCGCACCCCCGACCCCGCCGATCTGCCAGAACCGGAAGGAGTCCATCACCTGGATGCGCGGCAGCAGGATCGCGCTGACCAGGGAGGAGAAGGCCGCCGACAGGGCCGCGCCGGCCAGGGCCAGCTTGAGCGGGGTGGCGCCGCCGCGGCCCATCGAACCGATGGCGTAGACGACGGCGGCGGCGAGCGCCGCGCCGACGATCGCCACCCAGACGTAGCCGGAGGCGGTGCCCAGACCGAAGAAGGCGATGCCGACGACCACCGCCAGGGAGGCCCCGGAGGTCACCCCGAGGATCCCGGGGTCGGCGAGCGGGTTGCGGGTCACCCCTTGCATGACCGCACCGGCCAGGCCGAGGGCAGCGCCGACGAGCATGGCCAGGATGGTGCGGGGGACGCGCTGGGCGACGGCCGCCTGGGAGATGTTGTCCTGCGCGCCACCGAGGGCGGCCACGAGGTCGGCATACGCGATCTCCCGGGCGCCGAAGGTGACCGACAGGACACCGGCGACCAGCAGCGCGGCGAGCGCCACGACGAGCGTCGTGACGCGGTATGCCCGCGTGCCGACCCGCCGGCGCGCTGCGGGGGCAGGCGCGTCCGGCGGGGCGGCGGTGAGGGTGTCGGTCACTGGCTCTTCTCTGCGGCGGCCGAGACCAGGTCGAGGAAGTCGGTGAGGCCCCACTCGAGCGCGAGCGGCGAGGGGTTAGCGGCGGCGGCCAGCGGGGTGTCGTTCTCCAGCATGACGACGGCGCCGTCCTCGACGGCCGGTATCTCGGACACGAGGGCGTCCTCCTGCAGCTGGGTGAGCAGGGCGTCGTCGCCGTAGGTCACCAGCAGGTCGACGTCCTCGAGCAGGTCCGCGTTCTCCGCGCTGACCGTCTCGTAGAAGGTGTCGCTCTCCGCGGACCGCTCGGCGACCAGCTCGGGTGTCGTCATCCCGAGCTCCTCGAGGAAGAGCGCCCGGGGGTCGTTGGTGGTGTAGAAGCCGACCTGGCTCAGGTCATCGGTGCTGTGCGAGCTGAACATCGCGCTCTTGCCCTCGAGCTCGGGGTACTCCGCCACGGTGTCGGAGACGTAGCCCTCCAGCTCCTCGACCAGGGCGTCGCCCTCCTCGGCCATCCCGAGCGCCTGGCTGTTGAGCTCGACCATCTGCTGCCAGGTGGTGCCCCACGCCAGCTCGGGGTAGGCCACGACCGGCGCGATCTGGCTGAGGGTGTCGTACTCCTCCTGGGTGAGGCCGGAGTAGGCGGCCAGGATGACGTCGGGCTCGGTGTCGGCCACGGCCTCGAAGTCGATGCCGTCGGTCTCGTCGAAGAGGACCGGGGTCTCGGCGTCCATCTCGGCGAGCGCGTCCTCGACCCAGGGCAGCACCCCGTCGCCGTCGTCGTCGCCCCACGTGGCCTCGCTCATGCCCACCGGCACGACGCCGAGGGCCAGCGGCACCTCGTGGTTGGCCCACGCGACGGAGGCGACCCGCTCGGGCTCCTCCTCGATGGTGGTCTCGCCGAAGGCGTGCTGGACCGTGACCGGGAAGGCGCCGGCGTCGGCCGGTGCCGCGGAGCCCTCGTCGGTCGCGTCGCCGGTCGCGTCGTCGCCGGAGGTGCCCCCGCACGCGGCGAGGACGAGGGTCGCGGTCAGCGCGAGACTGACGCTCGCCGTGCGGGAGGTGCGCATGTGTCTCCTCAAGTCGGTTAGGTAAGGCAGACCTCATGTATATACGATGCACCTGTGTGCACCAATTCGACGTCGAGCACCAGGAGCCGCTGATGGCCAGGCGAAGCGCGCAGGTCACCCGACGCAAGCCGGTCGACGCCCGGCCGCTGCGGATGCACGTCCTGGCCCGTTCGAGGCCGACGCCCTCCCTCGCGCGGGTGACCCTGGGGGGCGGCCAGATCGCCGACCTGGTGCCGATGGGGTTCGACCAGTGGTTCCGGCTGTTCCTGCCGACCGGGGGCGTGGAGTCGCTGCGCCACGTCCCGGAGGCGGTGACCACCGCCAGCTACGCGCGCTTCATGCTCGTGCCCGCGGACGAGCGGCCGGTCATCCGCAACTACACCATCCGCTCCTACCGCGAGACCGGGGTGCACGGCCCGGGGCCGGAGATCGACGTCGACCTGGTGGTGCACGGCAGCGCCGCCGACGGCACGGCCGGGCCGGCCTCGACCTGGGCGCAGACCTGCGCGGTCGGTGACGAGGTCGCGATCATCGACGAGGGCACGATCTACGCCGGGCCCGAGGAGGCGACCGTCCTCCTGGCCGCCGACGAGGCCGGCCTGCCGGCGCTCGCCGGCGTCCTGCGCGACCTCCCCCGGGTGGCGTGCGGTGTCGCCGTCGTCGAGGTGCCGCACCCCGACGACCGCCACGACCTGGGTGCGCCCGAGGGTGTCGAGGTGCGCTGGGTGGTACGCGGCACCTCCGGTGCCAGGCCGGGGGAGGCCGCCCTCGCCGAGCTGGGCCGGGTGCCCGTGCCCGACGACGACGAGGTGTATGCCTGGGTCGCCGGCGAGTCCGACCTCGCCACCGCCGCCCGCCGCCACTGGGTGCGTCACGGCATACCGAAGAGGAAGATCAGCTTCTGCGGCTACTGGAAGGCCGGCGCGAGCCACTGACGGGGCCGGGGCGCGCCTCCCGCGCTGCCGCTGCTCAGAGGATGAAGCGGAAGAGCGGGCTGTCCGGCTGGATCGGCTCGATCTGCATCGAGCTGGCCTCCATCCGCTCCAGCAGCGGCGCGAGGTCCTCGCGCGCGCCGAGCTCGATGCCGACCAGGGCCGGGCCGGTCTCGCGGTTGTTGCGCTTGATGTACTCGAACAGCGCGATGTCGTCGTCCGGGCCCAGCACCTCGTTGAGGAACTGCCGCAGCATCCCCGGCTCCTGCGGGAAGTCCACGAGGAAGTAGTGCTTGAGGCCCTCGTGGATGAGCGAGCGCTCCATCACCTCCGGGTAGCGCAGCAGGTCGTTGTTGCCGCCCGACACCACGACGACGACCGTGAGACCGCTCAGGTCGCCCAGGCCCTCCAGCGCCGCCGGCGCCAGCGCCCCGGCGGGCTCGGCGATGATGCCCTCGCTCTGGTAGAGCCGGATCATCTCGGTGCAGATGCGGCCCTCGGGCACGGCGACCAGCTCAGGGGTGTGCCGGCGCACCACCTCGAACGTGTGCCTCCCGACCTGCTGCACCGCGGCGCCGTCGACGAAGCGGTCGATCTCGGCCAGGGCGACCGGTTCACCGGCACGGGTGGCGGCCATCATGCTGGCGGCGCCGGCCGGCTCGGCCGCCACGACGCGCACCTGCGGCGCGTGCTCGCCGAACCACGTGAGGCACCCGGCGAGCAGCCCGCCGCCCCCGCAGGGGACGACCACGACGTCCGGGGGGTCGGGCAGGTCCTCGCTGATCTCCCGGGCGATCGTCCCCTGCCCGGCGATGGTGTGCGGGTGGTCGAAGGCGGGGACGAGGGTGGCCCCGGTCCGCTGCGCGTCCGCCAGCGCCGCGGCGGCGGCCTCGTCGTAGGTCCGGCCGCCCACCACGACGTCCACCCAGTCGCCCCCGATGTCGGCGACCCGGTCGCGCTTCTGCCGCGGCGTGTTCGCGGGCAGGTAGATCCGGGCGTTGACGCCCAGGGTGGCGCAGGCGTACGCGACGCCCTGGGCGTGGTTGCCGGCGCTGGCGCAGACGACCCCGGCCCAGATCTGCTCGCTGTCGAGCTGGGCGATGAGGTTGGCGGCGCCCCGGCCCTTGTAGGACCGCACCGGCTGCTGGTCCTCCCGCTTGAGCCACACCGAGGCGCCGGTCTGCTCCGAGAGCCGGACGCTACGCTCCAGGGGGGTCCGCCCGACCCGCCCCGCGATGCGCCGCGCGGCCTCCTCGATGTCGCTCGCCGTCGGCAGCGGCCCGAGGGTCGCGGAGGGGTGTGCGGTGGCCCCCGGCGACGCGCCGGGCGAGCTGGACGGGGTGGGGGCGACGGGCATACCCCGATCCTAAGCCCGCCTGACGTGGCGTCAGGGGGGTGCTGCGGCCCCCCACTCCGGCCGGCGCGGGGGGGGGGGGGGGGGGGGGCGTCTTCGTGCGGTCCCGGGCTCAGCCGAACATGATGGCGGCTTCGTCCCACTGGTCGCGGGGGACGATCTTGAGCTCGCTGGTCGCGTCGCGCAGGTTGACGTTGACGATGTCCATGCCCTGCAGCGCGACCATCGTGCCCCACTTCTTGGCGCTCACCGAGTCGATCGCGGCGGTGCCGAAGCGGGTGGCCAGCACCCGGTCGTAGGAGCTCGGCACGCCGCCGCGCTGCAGGTGGCCCAGCGTCGTGTTGCGGGTCTCGATGCCGGTGCGCTCCTCGATGGCCCGGGTCACCGCCTCGCCGATCCCGCCGAGCAGCGGTCGCCCGAAGCCGTCCACCCGGTCGCTGGCGACCTGCTCGGCCCCGGCGAAGGTGAAGCCCTCGGCGACCACGATGGTCGGCGCGCGCCCGCGGTCCATGGCGTTCTGCACCCACTGGCACAGCTGGTCCGTGGCCACCGGCACCTCGGGGATGAGGATCGCGTGCGCGCCGCTGGCGATGCCGGCGTGCAGGGCGATCCACCCGACGTGCCGGCCCATGACCTCCACGACCATGCACCGCGAGTGGGCCTCCCCGGTGGTGCGCAGCCGGTCGATGGACTCGGTCGCGATGGACACCGCGGTGTCGAAGCCGAAGGTCCGGTCGGTGGCGGAGAGGTCGTTGTCGATGGTCTTGGGCACGCCGACGACGTTGATGCCCTCGTCGTGGAACATGCGGGCGACGGTCAGCGTCCCCTCGCCGCCGATCGCCACGAGCGCGTCGATCTCGTGCTTGTCCATGACCTCCTTGACCCGGTCGATGCCGCCGGTGCGGATCGGGCTGATCCGGGAGGTGCCGAGGATGGTGCCGCCGACCTTGGACAGGCCGCGGACCCGCTTGCGCGGCAGCGGGACGATGTCGTCCTCGACGAGGCCGCGGAAGCCGTCCTTGATGCCCACGAACTCGTGCTCGTAGATCCGGTCGCCCTTGAGGACCACCCCGCGGATGACGGCGTTGAGGCCGGGGCAGTCACCACCCGAGGTCAGCAGGCCGATCTTCATGCAGTGTCCTTCGTCGGGGTCTCACAGGGGCGGCAACGACATCGCGCCGGCCACCCCGGAGGGCGGTGACCGGCGCCAGTGCGGGTCCAGGGTATGACGTGACGTCACCGGGGTGCCAGTCGCCCGAGGTCCGCGGCGGCGGTCGTGGTGGCCCGCCGCGCCGGTGCGCCTGTGGCATCCTGTGCCCCATGTCGACCGCCTCCGCCTCGTCCCACACCCCCTCGCTCGTCCTCGCCGACCGGCTGCTGCCGCGGCGCGGGGTCCTCACGGACGTCGGGCTCGTCGCCGGCGGCGTGGTCGTGGTCTCGCTGCTGGCCCTCGTCGAGCTCCGCATCGGCCCGGTCCCGATCACCGGCCAGACCCTGGGCGTCATGCTCGTCGGGTCGGCGCTGGGGATGCGGCGGGGTGCCGCGGCCCTGACGACCTACCTCTTCGCGGGCCTGGCGGGCGCGCCGATCTTCGCCGGCGGTGCGGGCGGACCGGCCTACCTCCTCGCCCCGTCGTTCGGGTTCATCATCGGGTTCGTCGCCGCGGCCGCCATCGCCGGCTGGGCCGCGGAGCGCGCGTGGGACCGGCACGTCGGGCTGGCCATGGTCGGCTTCCTGCTCGCCACCGCCGCGCCCTTCCTCGTCGGCGTGCCCTACATGGCCGGCATCCTCGGCATGAGCGACCTGGCCGCGATCGCCGCCGTGGGCATCACCCCCTTCATCGTGCCCGGCATCATCAAGGCCGGCATCGCCGCCGCGATCTTCCCGGCCGTGTGGGCCGTGGTGCGCCGCCTCGACTCCGGGCGCGGCTGACCGACCGCCGGCGCATCAGTCGGCGTCCTGGGCCTCCTCGAGCCGTCGGCGGGCCTCGTCCCGGGCGACGCGGGCCGCCGCCAGCTCCTCGTCCGCGGCGTCCTCCTGCTCCTGGGCACGGTCGGCGCGTCCCTGCGCCGTGGTCGCGTGCTTCTCCGCCTGGGCCAGGAGGCGGCGGGCCTGCTCCACCCCGGACCGGGCGACCTCCAGCTCGTCCTGCCGCTGGCCCGCCGTCGCGGCAGCCTGCTTCCGGGCCTCGCGCGCCCGGCCGACCTGCGCCTCGGCGCTCTCCAGCTCCTCCTGCAGCCGCGGCAGCCTGTCGTCGGGCTCCTCGGGCTCGTCGGGCTCGGGCTGGTCGGGCGGACCGGGCACGCCGCCCTCGCCCTCGGCGCCCCCTCCCTCGATGCGGGTGAGCACCACCCCGGTGCTCGTGCGGGCCACGGCGTCGGCGACGTCGACCTCGCCGAACCCGCTGTAGGCCAGCGCCCGGGTCAGCGTGCCGCTGAGCACCACGGCGGTCGCGTCGGCGTCCGCGAGCGCGGCCACCGCGGTGTCCCGGACCTCGCTCTCGCCGCCCGCCGTCAGCGGCACCGGGGCGTGCCGGCGCGCGGCCGCGACCCACGCGGCCAGCACCGCGTCGCGCTCGGTGCGCAGGCCCTGCAGACCGCTCGCGTCCATCGCCGACTGGGCGTGCCTCAGCCGGGTCCCGACCTCGCGCAGCCGGTCCGTGGCCGGGTCCTCCGCGCGCACCAGGGCGTTGACCGCCGCTGCCGCGACACTCGGCTTGCGCAGCGCCCCGACCTCCTTCGCCAGGTCCTTCCGCCCTTGCGAGCGCAGCCGGGCGACCCACTCCGTGCGGGTCGCGACGAACTCGGCGGGCGGGACGGCATACACGCCGGTGACCGCCGCGCGCAGCACCTCGTCGTCCGCCTGCTCCACCACGAGGCCCAGGCTAGCCAGCGGCGCGCAGGTCCACCTCGCGCAACGGGTCGCCGCCGTCGACGAAGAGGCGGCCGCCCGGGGTGAGGACCGCCGCGACGCGGCGCCGTGCCACCACCCCCGGGTGGCGCCCGTCGAGGACGCCCACCCGACAGGCGAACGCGAGGTCGAAGGGCTGCTGGCCCCCCAGGTCGAGGTCGTCGACGTCCACGCACCGCACCGACAGCAACCCCGCCTCGATCTCCCGCGCGCAGGTCCGCTCGACCAGCCGGACGCCGGCGGCGGAGCGGTCGACGACGTGCACGTGGCCCTCGCCGATCCGCCGGGCGACCTCGCGGGCCGCGGCGCCGGGGGCCCCGCCGATCTCGAGGACGCGCATGCCCGGGTGCAGCGGGAGGGCGTCCACGACGGCGGCGAGCCGGGCCGACAGGGTCATGTCGGCAGCCTAGGCCGGGAGGCCCCGACGCGCCGGTGACCGCCGCTGACGCACGGGTGCTGGCAGACTTCGAGGGTGCCGCCCGCCCCGTACCTCGCCCTCGTGCTCGGGGTCGCCATCCTGTGCCAGCTCGCGGCATACCGGCTGCGGGTGCCGTCGATCCTGCTGCTGCTGGTCGCCGGGTTCGGCCTCGGGCAGGCCGTCAGCCCCGAGACCGTGCTGGGTCGCGACCTGCTCTTCGCCGGCGTCAACCTGGCCGTCGGCGTCATCCTCTTCGAGGGGTCGCTGTCGCTGCGGTTCCGCGACCTGCGTGGCCTCAGCGCAGCGGTCGTCCGCCTCTGCTCCGTCACGGTGCTGCTCGCGTGGGCCCTCACCACCCTCGCCGCGATCGTGGCCGGGGTCGAGTGGCAGCTGGCGCTGCTCATCGGGGCGCTGCTGGTGGTGACCGGCCCGACCGTCATCGCCCCCATCATCCGCCAGCTGCGCCCCACGCGACGGGTGTCCTCCATGCTGCGGTGGGAGGGCATCGTCGTCGACCCCATCGGCGCGATCCTCGCCGTGCTCGTCTTCCAGGCCATCATCGTCGGCGGCCCCGACGGGGCGCTCGCGACCGCCGCGCTCACGCTGGGCCGGACGGTCGTCATCTCCACCGTGCTCGCGCTGCTCTTCGGCGTCCTGCTGGAGGTGGCCATGCGTCGCCACCTCATCCCGGACTTCCTCGAGGGCGTGACCTTCCTCGCCGTCGCGGTGGGGTCGCTGGTGATCTCCAACGAGCTGCAGTCCGAGAGCGGCCTGCTCACCGTGACGATGCTGGGGATCTACCTCGCCAACCGGCCGGGGTTGCGGCTGGAGCACGTGCGCGAGTTCAAGGAGCACCTGCAGGTGCTCATCGTGGGGGCGCTCTTCGTGCTGCTGGCCGGGCGGGTCAGCCCCGCCGAGGTGGTCGCCGTCGCACCGACCGCGGCGGTCTTCGTGCTCCTCCTGCTGCTCGTCGTGCGCCCCGCGTCCGTGGCGCTGGGGCTGCTGGGCACGGAGGCGACGCGGCAGGAGCGCACCCTGCTGGCCTTCATGGCGCCGCGGGGCATCGTGGCCGCCGCGGTGACGAGCATCTTCGCGCTCGAGATCGAGCACGCGGCCGACGAGGCACGCTCGCTGGCGGCCCTGGGCGGGGAGGACGCGCGGGAGAGCCTGGCGCTCGAGGCCTCGGCGGAGCGGCTGGAGCAGCTCGTGATCGCCTCCGCCGACCTGGTGCCCCTGGTGTTCGTGACGATCGTGGTGACGGTCGCGGTCTACGGGCTGGGGGTGGGGCGTCTGGCCGAGCGGCTGGGGCTGGCGACGACGACGCCCAACGGCGTCCTCTTCGCCGGGGCGCCGCTGTGGGCACGGCAGGCCGCCGGGCTGCTCACCGAGCTCAAGGTGCCGACGCTGCTCGTCTCGCTGGCGCCGGCCGAGGTGGCGCAGGCGCGGATGGCGGGGCTGCGGGTGGAGCGCACGCACATCCTGTCGGAGTATGCCGTCGAGGACATGGAGCTGGCGGGTCTCGGCTCCCTGGTCGCGGCCACGCACGACGACGACACCAACTCGACGGCGGCGCGGGAGTTCGGGCACGCCCTCGGCCAGTCCAACACCTACCAGCTCCGGCGGCAGGGCGAGTCCCTGCCGAAGCGGTCCCAGCCCCGGGACCGCTCCGGCGGGGGCGGCGGCACGCTGTCGGAGGCCAAGGCCAAGCAGCAGACCGCCAGCAAGCTGACCGCGCAGGTCGCCTTCTCCCCGCCGATGTCGGCACCCGAGCTGGACACGGCCACCCGGGAGGGGATGCAGGTGCGCAAGACCCGGCTGACCGCCCAGCACACCCTCGACGACTTCCGGGAGCGCGAGCCCGACGCCGTCCTCATGTTCGTCGTCCAGGACGGGGTGGCGACGGTCGTCACCCCGCGCAGCCACCTCCCGCAGGAGGGGGCCACCCTCGTGGCGCTGGTGCACGCCCGCTGAGGACGGCCCCCGGCCGCGCCGACCTGCACCGGCCCGCCCCAGGGTTCGGCGACACGCCGCCCGAGGTGACTCGGGGTCGGCGACGCCGTCGCTAGGGTGCGGAAGCGTCGAATGTGACAGATGTGACCTGTGTGACCGGATCGTCCGCACGCCGGGCGGCTCCCGACCACGCACGACCGCATGCCTGCGGAGAGGACCCTCATGAGCACCACGACCCTGCGGACGCTGACCGTCGCGGCCGGGGCGGCCGCGCTCACGGCACTGGCCGCCGGCCCTGCCCTCGCCGTCGACGAGGACCAGCTGGCGGACACCTACGACGACGTGCGGTGCGACGTCATGGCCATGCCCGGCACGGCGACGGCGACGTACCTCGACGAGGCCACGCACGGGCCATACCTCGAGGGTGACAACGAGTGGGTCGCGCTGACGCTCACCTCCGACGACGGCGCGGTCGAGATCGCCAACCCGGTCTACGGGCAGACCTACGGCAGCGACGGCGGGGCGGTCATCCGCGAGATCACCCTCTGCCAGGGCAGCGCGGCCGCCGAGGAGGAGGCGCCCGCGCCCGAGGAGCCGGGTGACGGTGACGCCGCGGCCGAGGACCAGGCTGCGGCCGGGGACGACGCCGCGGGTGACGACGGGGCCGCGGGTGCGGAGGAGGCCGGGCAGGACCAGGCCGACGAGGACGTGCAGGCCGCCGGTCCCGCGGTCGAGACCGACGGGCCGCTGCGTGAGGCCGGGCTGTCGCCGCTGCTCGTCGGCGGCGCCGTGCTCGCGGTCGCCGGTGCCGGCGCCGCGGCCGTGGGGCTGCGTCGCCAGCCGCAGCGCGACCAGGGTTGATCCCTCCCCGGAGCCGACCGTGAACGCCCGCCTGCTGCTGCCCACCGGGCTGCTCGTGGGCACGCTCGGGGTCAGCGCGATCGCCGTGCAGGCGGTCGGGGCGATCCAGGGCACCGACGGGCGACCCGTCCACGCCGAGGGCGAGGCGGCTCCGGCGTGGGTCACGGTGCCGGCGGCGGGGCTGACGGAGGAGCCGGTCGCGCCGGAGGGCCTCACGCCGCAGGGGACCATCAACCCCGACCAGGGCGAGGCGATCTGGTACGCCGGGTCCGGGCGCGTCGTCCCCGGTCAGGTGGGGACGGCGGTCATCGCCGCGCACGTCACCTACTACGACGAGCCGGACGTGTTCTACGACCTGGCCGAGGTGAGCGACGGCGACGTCATCACCGTCGGCTACGGGCACGGCGGGACCCGCGACTTCGTGGTCACCGCGACCCAGCAGATCTCCAAGGAGGGCCTGCAGCGCAGCGACGCGGTCTGGGGCGACCAGGACGACGTCGCGCGGATCGCGCTCATCACCTGCGACCCCTCCCTCGGTGCCCGCAGCGACGGCGGGCAGAAGGCCAACTTCGTCGCGATCGCCGAGGCCGTCGGCGGCTGACCCCGCGCCTGCACCCTCCCTCCGCCCGCACCGCCCGTCCGGTGCGGCCCTCATGCCGGTCCGGTGCAGGAAGGCTGGGAACGGGGGGCGTGGGCCCGGGTTAGGCTGGAGAGGTCCGCGCCGGAGGTGCGGACACCCCCCACCGTCGTGCCCCTCAGACCCGAGGCCTCCTTTGTCGACCCTGTCCGCCACCGCTCCCACCGTCACCGAGCGCCCGCACGCGGGCGGGCGGCGGCATGCCCTCGCCTTCGCAGCCCTCATCCTCGGCGGCGTCGGCATCGGGGTCGCCGAGTTCGTCACCATGGGGGTGCTGCCGCAGATCGCGACCGGTCTCGACGTGTCCATCCCGACCGCCGGGTATGCCATCTCCGCCTACGCGCTCGGCGTGGTCGTCGGTGCCCCGGTCGCCGCCGTGGGCGCGGCCCGGCTGCCCCGCCGCGCCGTCCTCGTCGGCTTCATGCTGCTCTTCGCGCTGGCCAACGCTGCCGCGGCCCTCGCCCCCACGCTCGGCACGCTCGTGGCCGCCCGCTTCGTCGCCGGGCTGCCGCACGCCGGCTTCTTCGGTCTGGCCTCGCTGGTCGCGATCTCGCTGGCCCCTCCCGGCCGGGGCGGCCGCGCGGTCGGCACGGTCATGCTGGGCATCCCGATCGCCCTGCTCGTCGGGGTGCCGCTCGGCACCTGGGCCGGTCAGGTCTTCGGCTGGCGGGTGAGCTACTGGGCGGTCGCGGTCATCGGCCTCGTCGCCGCGGTGCTGGTGCGTCTGTGGGTGCCGCGCACGCCCCGCGACCAGCACCGCTCGCGCCGCGCCGAGCTGCGCGCCTTCACGAGCACGCAGTTCTGGCTCACCCTCGCGATCGGGGCCATCGGCTTCGGCGGCATGTTCGCCACCTACTCCTACATCGCACCGACGCTCACCGACGTCACCGGTCTCGCCGAGAGCTGGGTGCCCGTCTTCCTGCTCGTGTACGGCGTCGTGTCGGTCGTGGGGACGTGGCTCGGCGGTCGGCTGGGGGACTGGTCGGTGCTGCGCACCCTGGTCCTCACCGGCGCCGGTTCGGCGGCCGCGCTGCTCGTCTTCTTCTGGAGCTCCGGGGCGCTCGTGCCGGCGATGGTCACCGTCGCCGCGATCGGCCTCTTCAGCTCGGCCTGGGTGATCGGGCTGCAGCTGCGCCTCATGCAGGTCGCCGGTCCGGCCAAGACGCTGGGCGCGGCCATGAACCACGCCTCCCTCAACGTCGCCAACGCGCTCGGCGCCTGGGTCGGCGGGCTGGTCATCGCCGCGGGCTACGGCTACCGCGCGCCCGCCCTCGTCGGCGCCGCGCTGTCGGTGGCCGGCCTGGTCGTGCTCGGCGTCTCGCTGCTCGTGCACCGGCACCACGTGGGGCCGCGGGCCGACCGCGGCCGGCGCGAGGCCGACCTCACCCGCTGAACGCCACGCCGGCCTGCCGCCTGCCGACGTAGCGAAGCCTCACCGTCCTGGCGGGTCCGGGACACGCGGAGGATGCTGCAGGCATGGTCGGGACACCCCTGCAGCACGCCGAGCCGCGCACCACCGCGAGCACGCTCAACTGGTTGCGCGCCGGGGTCCTGGGCGCCAACGACGGGATCATCTCGACCGCCGGACTGGTCATCGGTGTCGCTGCGGCGACCTCCGACCGCACGGCGATCCTCACCGCCGGGCTGGCCGGTCTCGCGGCGGGGGCCATGTCGATGGCCGTGGGGGAGTACGTCTCGGTGAGCACCCAGCGCGACAGCGAGCGCTCCCTGCTCGAGCTGGAGCGTCGCGAGCTGCAGGAGATGCCCGAGGAGGAGCTGGTCGAGCTCACGGAGATCTACCGCGCCAAGGGGCTCTCGCCCGAGCTCGCGCAGCAGGTGGCCGTCGAGCTGACCGAGCGGGACGCGCTCGCGGCGCACGCGGAGGCCGAGCTGCACATCGACCCCGACGAGCTCACCAACCCCTGGCACGCGGCCTGGGCCTCGCTCGTCGCCTTCACCCTGGGTGCCCTGCTGCCCCTGCTCGCCATCATCTCCCCGCCCCTGGCCTGGCGGGTGCCGGTCACGGTGTGCTCCGTGCTGCTCGCCCTGGTGCTCACCGGCTGGGTGAGCGCCACCCTGGGCCGCTCGCCGCGGCCGCGGGCCGTCGCCCGCAACGTGCTGGGCGGCTTCACCGCCATGGCCGTGACCTACGCCATCGGTGCCCTGGTCGGCACGCAGCTCTGACCCCGAGGTGCCACACTGGCGCGGACGCGTCATACCCGAGGGAAGAAGGACGTCCGCATGGCCGACCAGACCACCACGCTGCTCATCCTGGGAGCCTCCGGTGACCTGACCCGGCGGCTGCTGCTGCCCGGGCTCGGGACGTTGCTGCGCGAGGAGACCGACCGGAAGGTGCGGGTCCTGGGCGCCGACCGCCTCGAGCTCAGCGACGAGGACTGGCGGGGCAGGGTCCGCGACAGCCTCGCCGAGGCCGAGGTGCCCGAGGAGGTCGCCGAGCCGGTGGTGAGCGGCGCGACCTACCTGCGGACCGACCTGCTGGAGCGGGAGCAGCTGCAGGCGCTGCTCGACGCCGTCGACGAGCCGGTCGTGCTCTACTTCGCCCTGCCGCCGGCGGTCACCGTCAAGGTGTGCGCGCTGCTGGAGGAGCTGACCGTGCCGCAGGGCACCCGGCTCGCGCTGGAGAAGCCCTTCGGCGACAGCCTGGAGTCCGCGCGCGAGCTCAACCGCCAGCTGCTGCGGGTGGTGCCCGAGGGGGACATCTTCCGGATCGACCACTTCCTCGGCGTCAACACGATCCTCAACCTCATCGGCATCCGGTTCGCCAACCGCCTGCTGCAGCCGATCTGGTCCGCCGAGCACATCGAGCGGGTCGACATCTGCTACGACGAGACCCTGGCGCTGGAGGGGCGGGCCGGCTACTACGACCACGCGGGCGCGCTCATGGACATGATCCAGAGCCACCTGCTGGAGGTCCTCGCCTTCTTCGCGATGGAGGCGCCGGCGACGATGCACGCCGAGGAGATCCGAGGCCTCAAGGCGCAGGCGCTGCGCGCGACCCAGCCGTGGGACCACGACCCGGTCGCCGCGTCGCGGCGGGCGAGGTATGTCGCCGGTGAACTCGGCGACCGCACGGTCCCCGACTACGTGGCGGAGGAGGGGGTCGACCCGACCCGCCAGACCGAGACGCTCGCCCAGCTGACGGTGCAGCTCGACAACGCCCGCTGGGCGGGGGTGCCCTTCGTGCTGCGCTCGGGCAAGGCGCTCGGCACGGCGTCCAAGCAGGTGGTCGTGACCTTCCGCGCCCCGGCGCACGTGCCCCTCGGGCTCACCGACACCCCCGACCCGGACCGGCTCGTGCTCGAGCTCAAGCCGGGCAGCGTGTCGCTGGACCTGTCGATGAACGCCGAGGGCGACCCCTTCGAGCTGGAGCAGAAGGAGCTGTCCGCCGAGCTGGGCAAGGCCCGGATGCTGCCCTACGGCGAGATCCTCGGGGCCATCCTCGACGGCAACCCGCTGCTGACCATCCGTGGCGACGAGGCCGAGGAGCTCTGGCGCATCGTCGAGCCGGTCCTGGACGCGTGGGAGGCGGACGAGGTGCCGCTGGAGGAGTATGCCGCCGGCTCGGCCGGTCCGGAGGGCTGGGTCTAGCCGGCCCCCGGTCCGGGGCTACCAGCTGCCGTGGCGCTTGTCGGTCGGGACGGCGTGGCGGCGTGGGTGGATGAGGTAGGCCGTGCCACCGGAGTACTTCAGCCACACCCGGAAGAGCTCCAGACGCCGGTAGACCACGCGGACCCGGGCATCGCTCGACGCCGCGGGGTCGTTCACGATGACGTCGCCCTTGCTGCCGAAGCCGCGGACCACGACGACGTGCCCGTTGCTGGACGGGATCGGCGCGCCGCTGAGCTCCCCTCTCTTCCAGGCGATGCTGATGACGACCGGCACCCCGGCGCTGATCCACTCCTCGAGCTGGGCGAGCGAGCCCATCCGGGTGACGTACGCCTCCAGCCCGTAGGTGGAGGCCCAGGCGGTGTTGAACGGCCAGTTGCCGTGGCCCCGGTAGGTGTAGTCGTAGGTGCGTGCCGCCGCGCGGGGCACGGTGACGCTCGTGCCCCAGTAGGCCAGGACCATGGAGACGGAGGTGGGCGAGCACCACACCTCCCCGCCGTCCGGGTAGATCATCTGCGAGCGCCGGGGGACGTTCAGGTCGCGCCCCCAGGCCTGCCGGTCCGAGTAGACGGGCAGCCCCGCCCCCTCCTTGGCCGAGTTCGACGTCATGACGGCCACCAGGTCCACACCGGGGCTGACGGTCCGGTCGGTCGTGCACAGGGTCAGCCGGTACTGGAACCGGGTGCACACCGCCCCACCCATGAGCCTCAGCACGTCCGTGTCGACGGAGCCGTCCGCATCCCCCTGACCCGCCACGCTGTGCCGCTTGATCGTTCCCGTGCCCTGCGCCCAGACCCCCATGGTGTAGAACCTCGTCCAGCGCGACTCGGCGGGACGGTAGGCGCGGACCTCCACCTTCACCCAGGTGCCCGCCGGCGTCACGGCGTTCCAGGACGTGATGATCCTGTCGAACGGCTGGGCCGACGTGGTCTTGGGTGAGGTCAGGCGACCGTAGTAGTAGGGGGCGGAGGTGCCGGTCAGCGTGGCGTCCCGCCCCGTCAGCAGGCCGCTCGACGCCAACCTCAGGTGGGCTCGGCCGGACCGGTTCTCCACGACCACGGCGGTGCGCGAGGCCTGCTCGAAGTGGGCCGGGGTGACGTGACGGCGCAGGCTGACGTACGGCTGCACCGCGGCGGCGGCCGTCCCGACCGGGACGGCCATGGCCGGCGGCACGAGGGACAAGGCCAGCAGGACGCTCCTGCGGGTAGCGACCATCGCGATCTCCCTCCCCTGTGCCGGGCCTGCCGGCACCACCAGGCGGCCGACGACGCCCACCATCACCTCGGGGGGATCGTACGACACCAGGTGGGGTCCGCGCTGGTGTCCGAGCGAGGCCGTGCGCCCGGGCGTCAGGAGCTGTCGAGCGGGATCGCGACGCGGACCCCGTCCGCCGGACTCAGGCGCTAGAGTTCCCGGCCATGGGATGGAGAGGCCTGGGGGAGTCGGTCTGGATGAGCACGCCGCTGACGGCCGCGCGCCGGGGTGCGCTCAAGGCGGGGACGCGTGCGCTGAGCACGACCTACAGCCTCTACAAGGTGCACCCGGCGACCTGGCGGCTGACCGCGACGCACTACCAGCCGTGGATGGGTGACTTCGCCCGCCTGCACGCCTGGATGACCTGCCAGCTCGGCTCGCTGCACGTGCCGGCATACCGTCAGCACCTCGCCGAGCACGACTGGCGCTTCCGCTGGTGGGACCTGGAGAACTACCCGCCCACCGACAAGAAGGGCTACGTCCAGCGGTATGACGAGACCTCCCGCACGCGCTCCGGTCGCCTGGAGCTGAGGGGGACGCTCGTGGACGAGAGCTCGGGCAGCTCCGGCACCCCCTTCAACTGGGTGCGCGGGCGCGACGAGCTCGCCGACATCCACCGCAACGTCGCCGGGTTCACCGCGCTGATGATGCGGGACGAGCAGCGGCTCTTCGTCATCAACGCCTACTCCATGGGCGCCTGGGCCACCGGCACCAACACCGGCATCGCCATGGCCAAGATCGCCATGGTCAAGAACACCGGCCCCGACCTCGACAAGATCGTCGACACGATGCGCCACTTCGGGCCGGGCTTCACCTACCTGGTCTCGGCCTACCCACCGTTCCTCAAGGACCTGCGCGACCGGCTCGACGCCGAGGGGTGGGACTGGCCGGCCTGGCGGATGCACGGCCTGGTCGGCGGCGAGGGGATGACCGAGGCGCTGCGCGACTACTGCGAGGAGCGCTTCCTCACCGTCCGCTCCGGCTACGGCGCGTCCGACCTCACCATCGGCATCGGCGGCGAGACCGACCTCACCGTGTGGCTGCGCCGCGCCCTGCTGGAGGACCACGACCTGCGCGAGGCCGTGCTGGGCCCGGGCGAGACCCGGACGCCGATGATCTTCCAGTACAACCCGCTGGAGACCTACCTCGAGACCACCCCCGAGGGCGAGCTGCTGTGCACGCTCACCTCGACGGCGGTGCTCTCGCCCAAGCTGCGCTACAACATCGGCGACGAGGCCCGGCTCATGGACTGGCACGACCTCGCGGCGGTGCTGCGCAGCCAGCCCGAGTGGCAGGCGCCGGCCCGGGAGGCCTTCGTCAAGCAGGGCATGAAGCTGCCCCTGCTCCTGCTCTTCGGCCGGGCCGACGCCACGATCTCCTTCATGGGCGCCAACATCTACCCCCAGGACGTCGAGAACGGTCTCTACACCGACCCGCGGCGGGCCGCCCAGATCGGCTCGTTCACCCTGACCCTCGAGGACGTCGAGCAGGACGCCACCCGCCAGCAGCCGACGATCCACCTCGAGCTGCGGGAGGACGTGCGGCTCGGGGCGGGGGAGCGGGCGGCGCTCGCCGACGGGGTGCGCGCGGGCGTCGTCGACTACCTCGCGCGGACCAGCCGCGACTTCGCGCAGTCGCTGGAGGAGAGCGAGCGCAGCGACGACATCGAGGTGCGGGTGCACGACGCCGGCACGGGGCCGTTCGCCGCGATGCCGGACACGCTCAAGCGCGTCTACCTCCGCCCGGGTGCCGCGGGCTGATGGAGGGCGCAGGGGCGGTCTTCGTCGGCGCGACGCGTTACACGTCCCCGGTGGCCTGGCTGCGCCTGGGGCCGCGCTGGAGGGCGATGGTCGACCAGATGCGCCGGATGCCGGGGTACGTGCACCACCAGGTCTACCTCGACCCGCCGTTCACGCTCGGCACCATCGGCTACTTCACCACCCGGGAGGACCTCCTGCGCTTCGCCCGCAGCGGGGTGCACCGTGAGCTCATGCAGTGGGTGACCGACGGGACGCAGCACGCGACCGGGGGCTACATCCGGGTCTACGAGCGGCGCGGTGCGGCTGAGGAGGCCGGTCGTGCGCACCCGTGACTTCTCGGCGGCGCCGCCGCTGGCCCGGGCCGCGGTGATGATCACCGTCGAGCCGGCCCGGGGACGCGCCTCGGGGGCGTGGCTGCGCTCGGTCGCCCGGGCGCTCGAGGACGCCGACCCGGTGCGGCGCGAGTGGCTGCGCGCCGGGGTGCGCCGCACCGGCGTCATCGCCTGGTATGTCGACACCGCGGCCGGCGCGGACGCGCGCCGGCGGGTGCAGGACGTGGCCGGGTGCGTGGTCCAGGTGCACGAGGCGAACCCGGACGGCTACAGCAACGGGGTGTGGCGGGCCGAGGACGGGCGGATGGCGCACGTCGAGCGCTTCACGCCCGTGGGCCGCGAGGAGGTCGGTCCCCCGGTGGTCCGCCGGCGCTCCGGTGGGGGCACCGTGCTGCGCGTCGAGCCGGTCCGCACCCGCGCCGACCTGCGCGAGTTCCTGCGGGTGCCGCCGTGGGGCACCCGGCGCGAGACGCACGGGGTGCCGTTGTGGCACAGCACCGTCCACTCGTGGTGGACCGGGAACGGCCCGCACCACGCGCACGGGGCCGTCCAGCTCTACCTCGTGCGCGACCCCTGGGGCGTGGTCCACGGGCGCACGACGCTGCATACCGACGACCGCATGGACCACAAGCTCGGCGAGCGCACGCTGCTGCTCGGGGCCACCGAGTTCGCCGGGGAGGCTGCCCTGGTCGCGATGGTCGAGTACGCCGAGGACCTGGCGCGGCAGCGCGGGCGCACCCGCCTGCTCGGCCCGGTCTCGCTGCTGCCCAACCAGGTCGGCGGAGTGGTGACCTCGGGGTGGGAGGAGCCGGGCTTCCTCGACGGGCCGTGGAGCCCGCCGCACTACGCCCGGGACTGGGAGGCGGCCGGGTTCGAGCGGGTCTGGACGGGGTCCACCTGGATCTGTCCCGACCTGGCCTCGCTGGACCCGACCTCGCTCTTCGGCAGCGGCCCGCTGCCCCCGGGGGTCGTGCTGCGGCACGCGGACCGCAGCCAGCTGGAGGAGCAGCTGCCGGTCCTGCGGCACATGCTCAACGCCTCCTTCGCCGAGCTCGGCTACTTCACCCGGATCGAGGCCGACGAGCTGGCCGCCGCGACCGACGGGCTGGCGCACCTGCTCGACGAGCGCCTGCTGCTGTGGCTCGAGCTCGACGGGGAGCCGGTGGCCTTCGTGCTGGTCGTGCCCGACCTCACCGACTTCGTCCGCTCCACCGGGGGCCGGCTCGGGCCGGTCGACGCCGTGCGGCTGCTCGCGACCCGGCGGCGCTACCGCCGCGACGCCGTGCTCATCATCAAGGGGACCGTGCCGGGTGCGCGCGGTCAGGGGCTCATGCGCCACCTGTCCCGGGAGCTGCTGCAGGGTCTGCAGGCCGGGGGCTACGGCGCGCTCCGCGTCACCTTCGTCGAGGACGACAACCGCGGGTCCCAGGCGCAGTTCGTCGCCATGGGCGGCAGGCCGCTGCACGGCACCTGCTTCTACACCCGGCCGGTGCACGTGGGCGTCGAGCCACGCGGCACGGACGACGGGGACCTCCGTCGTGCGAGCGGTCCGCCGCGCGGCGAAGACGAGGCCGGGCCGGACGGAGAGGGCGACGGCGAGCAGAGGCGCGACCCGGGCCGGGGGGCTGACGGCGGTCGCCCGGGCGGCCCGGCGGTGCGTCTGCTGGCCCGCGCCCACGACTGGGGCCGCGCCCCCAGCGCGCACAACACCCAGCCGTGGGACGTGCGGGCGCTGGACGAGGACACGCTGGTGCTGGGGTGGCACGCCGACCGCG